>JAJRTE010000233.1 GCA_024278455.1 Myxococcota bacterium | reverse complement strand
TGGAACAGGACGAAGCGTCGGACCGCCGGACGGACGACCTGCTTCGCGAGGAGGGATACATGGAAGCACAGCGCGCCGAACGCACGTGGCTGGACAGGGTGATCGCTGAGAATCAGCAGAAGGGCATGCAAAAGGGCATGCGGAAGGGCATGCAAGAGGGCATGCAGAAGGGCATGCAAGAGGGCATGCAGAAGGGCATGCAAGAGGGCATGCAGAAGGGCATGCAAAAGGGCATGCAAAAGGGCATGCAAGAGGGCATGCAAAAGGGCATGCAGAAGGGCATGCAGACCGTCTTGTTGAATCTGCTCACGTTGAAGTTTGGGCCGTTGAGTGCCGCGGTAGAGACCCGGGTGAAGGCGATTCGGGACCCGGAGACATTGGAACGGCTCTCTGGGCAAGTCCTTACCGCGGAGAGCCTCTCCGGGCTCGACCTTCCGGAATAGCAGGGCACCGTGCGTCGCGGGTCGTGGGTCGCGAGTCGCTGTTCGTGAGTCGCGAGTCGGCAAGGTCAATGAAAGACTCTCGACCTGCCATGTCGGCCAGGTGTTCTTTTCCCAACAGTCCCTCGAGTCCAACTGGGTGAAGGCCGGGATCAGCCCCTCCCACACATCAGGCGAACGAGGACGGCAAACAGGTCATCTCGGTGATACTGGACGGTGGCGTCGCACTGCCCAAGCTGTTGAGGCCTCGAGCCTGGGTTGCGGCCGGCTCCTGCCGATCCGGCGGGCGACCAGGACGCGGCCTAGCAGGAGACCGCGCGCTCCAAGTGCTCGAAACATCCCGCTCTTCTTGGCCGCCGAGACCACAGGCGACTCGGACCAGCCAGGCGAGGAAACCGCCGGCGAGTAGCCCGGTGGAGCGCGCGTCAGTGGTTCTCGACCTCATCCTCGAGGCCCCCCGCACAGGCCTTTCGGGCTCGAGCGAGCAGCGCGGCAGTCTGCGCCCTGTCCGGCCTGATGGCAAGTGCTCTCTCGGCGAGCGCCGCCGATCGACGGGGGTCTCCCCGCCGGAGCGCAAGCTCTGCCAGGGAATCCAGAATGGCGTCGAGGTAGTCCGCACTCGCCTCCTCGGCAATGCGCGCGCTTGCCTCGAGGTCCTCGGACGCGCGGGAGTCGTCCCGCAGCAGGCGGTTGGCGCCACGTATCCAGAGCGCGAACGGGTGGCCGGGGTGGTACCGGAGGAATCGGTCAGATAGTTCGATGGCCCCGCTGACGTCGCCGTGACAGTGCGCTCGGTACAAAGATTGCGCACGCTGGTCAGCATCGAAACGGTCGTCCTCGAGGAAGGTGCCGATGGCCCGTCTTGCGCCGGTCGGCCTGCCGCGCTGGTAGTGCAGGGTCGCTTCCGCCTCGGCCCGCAGGCGGTGGCTGTAGGCGTCTTGTGGAGCCAGCGCGACGGCCCGTTCGGCATGCTCGAGCGCGGTGGGGGCTTCCTCCAGTTCCAGGCACAGCCTGGCAAGCGCGTGGCGGATATCGAGTTCGAGGTCCTGGTGCCACGGACGCAGCGATGGGAGGCAAGTATCGAGCGCTTCTCTGGCGGCACGGTAGTCCCCGGCGTCCAGCGAAGCCTTGGCCTGCAGCCATTGTTGTTCGACGTGTGCACGTGCCTCTTCCCGGGTGGACCTGTCCGTGATTTCCGGGGACGAGGCCCGGCCCTGCCGTGTTTCGTTGGCTTTCTGGCCAACGGTAGCGGGCTGGGGATCGGCCCTTTTCTCGAGGTTCCCGTCGCCGGGAGCCGTCTTGCCCGGGGCGGTCCGGCTGTGAGCGGGCGCGGCATGGCCGCCGCCCAGATGGGTGCGGAGGTTGGAGAGTCCGCGGCGAGCGTCGGCCCGGACCGCGGCGCAAGCGTTTCGTGTGCTGGCAAGGCATTGCGTGAAGGCTTCTCTTGCGGCCTCGGGGTCGCCGGACGCAGCCCGCGCGCTGCCCAGGAGCAGCCAGAAACATGCGTCCTGCGCGATCTGTCCTTGTGCTGCCCCGGCGAGCGCCTGTAGTGTGGCGTGGTCGCCCCGCTCCACGGCTGCATCGAACGCGCTCCAGAAGGCGAGATCGACGCCGGCGTCGTGCGGATCGTCACTGGCCTGGAACGATGGTGAAGGTAGGCCCTGCCGGGCCTGTGCCGCCGTGCCGGCCAGCCGTTCGAGGATGAGCCTGCGTGCGAGGTCGTTGTGGCCGGCGTCGATGAGCGCCTTGACGATGGCGGGTACCTCCCTGGCCAGGACCGGACCGGACCCGGCCAGGATGCTCGGCCGCATGATCGGTGCGGGGTCCAGGTGTTCCAGTGGCGGCTCTTGGTGGGGGCGTAGCGCGGCCCAGGTGAGCAGGGCGTCGATTGCCGATGTTTCATGCAGGCCGAGGTCCGGCGCGGTCAGCCCGGTGCGGCGTATCGCCGTGCGGAACAGGGCGGGAGATTCGGGCTGGTCCACTTCGCAGAGCAGCATGACCTGGTGATGGCTGGTCGTGGGGCGTCCGTTGAGCGAGATCGACGCGGGACACCCGGTGCTTTCGAAGTAGGCTCGCCAGCCATGAACGAAATCGGGGATCTCGTCCAGGTTTTCCGCGAGCACGACCGCTGTCACGATGACCGGCCACTCTTCCCTCTTGCCGGCCCGCTGCTTGTGAGCGACATAGAACCGGACATTCTTGACGACGCGATCGAGGAGGTCGGGGCCGTGGATGGCTCGGTAGGTGGGGCGAGTCCAGGCGTTCAGGGAGACGGAGAGGGTAAGCCTGCAGGGCAGATCCAGGAGGGACCGGGACAGGGCGGGGGTCAGGGCAGCGCCGTTGGTCACAAGGAAAAGACGCACGTCCGGGCCGCTCGCCGCGATGATACGGACCACCTCGAGGAACTGGGGATGGAGAAGGGGTTCACCCAGCCAGTGCAGCCACACCTGTACGGGGGCTTCCCCCGCGAGAGCCACGGCACCGCGAATGCTGGCCCGAACCACCTCGAGGGGCATCTGCCCACCGGGGGCGAGGCCCTTGGGCGTGGCGTCTCCTCTCGCCAGGGCGCACATCCGGCAGCGCAGGTTGCACCGGTCCGTGATGGCGAGTTCGAGCCGGAAGATGTCGTTCGATCGAGCCGACCAGTTCGCGGGTACCTCCGGGTGCGCCTCGACCGGATCCCCGTAGAGGTTGCAGGTGAATGCCCGGTCGCAGTGAGCGCAGCACAGACTCCCGATATCCGCGCGGATGAGTCGATCTCTGACAGCCATGGCAGCGGGACCGTCAAGGATCGCCTCGAGGGAGTTGTGGTGGAGATTGCCGAGCCTGAGGGATTCGCCGCAGGAACGGTGGCACAACATCGTGCAGGGATAGACTTCGCCGCTCACATGGACAACTGCTCCATCCCAGGGAGCGGAACACACTTTCGCCGGTGGACTGGACACGGCCATTTCGCCCCTGTTCCTCCCGCTGCGCATGCTTCCGCAGTCTCAAGCCTGTGCAACCTCTCTCGGACGCTCGTACTCTTTCCCTCGCGGCGCCGGGAACTCACGTTTGATACATGGATTCTACCAGGTCCCGGTAGGCCTTTTCCACAACACGGCGCTTGATCTTGAGAGAAGGCGTCATTTCTCCATGCTCGACGGAGAGTTCCCCTGGGAGGAATCGGAAGTACTTGATCTGGGCGTAGGACGGCACGCCCGCGTTGACTTCGTCGATGTAGCCCTGGACTACGCGACGGATTTCGTCCCGTTGCAGAAGCTCTTCGATGGGAGATGTCTCGATGCCTGCCGCTGTGCACAAGGCATCGACTCCGGCCGGGTCCAGGGCGACCAGGGCGACCAGGTACTTGCGCCGGTCTCCTGTCACGACCACCTGGCTGATGCCTGGGTAGGTCTTGAGGGCGTTCTCGATGTTCTGGGGGGCTACGTTCTTCCCGCCCGCCGTGACGATGATGTCCTTCTTGCGGTCGGTGACTTCCAGGTACCCCTCGTCGGTGAACAGGCCAACGTCGCCGGTGTGGAGCCAGCCGTCCTAGTCGATGGCCTCTCGTGTGGCCTCGAGGTCGTCCAGGTAGCCCACGAAGACGTTGGGTCCTCTCACGAGGATCTCGTTGTCCGGGGCCAGGATGACCTCGCACCCCTCCATCGGCAATCCCACTGTGCCGAAACGCACCCCTCCCCGCGGGTTGACAGTGCAAACACCCACACATTCCGTCTGGCCGTAGACCTCGTGAATGTCCATGTCCAGCGCTCCGAAGAACTCGGCCACGACCCGGGAAAGAGGGGCCGCCCCGGAGAGGAACAGGGACACGCGGTCGAGACCCAGGGCGCGCTTGAGCTTGTCGGCGACGAGAGGGCGAAGGATACGCCATTTCAGCTCGAGGAGGAGCGGCAGTTCCTGGCCGTGATTGCGGTGATAGGCGACCCGGGCGCCGGTCGACCTTGCCTGGTTAACAAGAAGCCTCGTCACCCCTGTCGTGGCCTCGAACTGCCCGCGAATAGCGGCGTAGAACTTCTCCCAGACTCGAGGCACGGCGAGGAGGACCGTGGGGCGGACCTCCCCGAGGTTGTCCTTGAGTTTGTCCAGGCTTTCGGCGAAGTTCACGGTCGCGCCGGCAAGGATGGCCACCAGTTCACCCTGCAACCGTTCGGCGATGTGGCAAAGGGGGAGGTAGGAAATGGTGGTAAGGATTTCTCCCTCACGCACGAGAATCTGCTTGAGCGCCTCGCTTTCGTAGAGAATGTTCGTGTGAGAATACATGGCCCCCTTGGGCGGACCGGTGGTCCCCGAAGTGTAGACAATCATCCCGATGTGATCGGGGGGAATCGCCCTGGCCTCGCTCTCCACCGCGTCCGGCGCCGATTCGTGACGGGGCTTGCCGAGTTGGAGCATGTCGTCCCAGGACATCACTTTGCCGCCAGGCATGTCCGGTCCGGGCTCCATGACCACGACGGCCTTGAGATGATCGAGCCTGTCACGCCATCCATCGGTCTTGACGAGCTGCGCCAAGGTGTCGACGACGACCACCTTCGCCCTGCAATGGGCCACCAGGTACTCGATATTGCCCGGGAGGTCGTTTGGATAGGCTCCCACGCCGGCTGCCCCGAGACACATGGCAGCCACGTCCGCAAACAACCACTCGGGACGGTTGCCGCTCAAGATAACGACCCGGTCCCCGGTGCCTACGCCGAGTGCACGCAACCCTTCGGCCGCAAGCGACACGTGCGTGCCGTAGTCTTTCCACGTCCACGCCACCCACTCACCGTGACGCTTCGCTCTCAGCGCCGGGCGCGAGGTACCAAGCGCGTTGACCTTGTCGAAGAACACGCGAAGAATCGTTCGTGCCATTCCAGTTCCTCCTCCCTACTGCCCTGTCTGTGGCAGGATGTCCGGCCTCGCAGTGATCGCACCCCTTGGCCGGCTTCTTGATCATCCTACAGGATGATGTGCTGGAGCGGTACGAGAAATGCGATATTCCGTTCCAGGAACACGAGACAGGGCGATATCGCCGCGCAAGCACCACGTTTTTCGCGTTCGTGGATCGTGGTGCCGGGAGTCCCTGGCTGTTCCAGCCGGTGATGTTGCGGGAGAAAAAAAGTCCTTTTCCGATCCCCGGAGAGAGTAGCGGTTGAAAGTACTGGGGATATGGCTGTATAAGGGGAGGAACTCGAGTGCGGGGTCGCTCGTAAAGGCAGGGAGCGCGTAATCCTCTCTGTGTCATGGGGAGTGGACGAATGCCTCATCATGAGGAACCTGTTGCAAGAAAAGGAGTATGGCAATGCTTTTTCCGAAGATCCTGAAAGAGGTGGTGGCTGTGGGGCTGGAGATCGTCAAGGAGGGGATCCGTCTGGTTGCCGACCAGTTGAGCCCGGAATCGAAGCCCCCCGGTGAGGATATCCGTCCTCCCGACTCATCGGCCCACCAGGGTGTGGCCATGGAAACGCCCGGAAGCGCCGAACCACCGGTCGCGGAGACACCGGTTGATGCCACAGAGGCCGCCGGGACACCGGCTGCCGAGGAAGCCGTGCCCGAGCCTGCGGAAAAGAAGACGAAAGCCGCCACGCGCACGCGGACCGGAAAGAAGGGGGCGAAGAAGGGAGGACGGAAAGCACGGCGCAAGGGAAAGAAGAGCGCGGCAGATGTGATCTACGACCTCATTGCAGCATCGGAAGAGGGAGTCGACACGGCGACGCTCATTCGGACGACTGGGTTCAACCCGAAGAAGGTGCACAACAACGTGTACAAGCTCCGCCAGGCGGGCAAGATCAAGAACGTGCGCAAGGGACACTACGTTGTTGCTTGACTTCCGCAGCTTGTATCTGCAGGGGGGGATGCGAAGACGCACGCCATCCGGTCGCGGGCGAAACCTCCTCCGGCGTCACTTGTCGTTCGTGGAACAGATGACCCATCCCTGGATGTCGACGCGGTTGTATGCGTCGTTCCAGTTGCCGAACTCGCACCCGGAGGTGCGTCGGTAGATGCGGTAGCTGGTGTCGTTGTCGCCGTTCGGTTCGAAGTTGGTACAACCACAGCTGTCCGAATCACTCATCCAGAAGGTGCATTCCTGGCCACGGCACCGCCCAGTCCAGTTCGAGAGGCCATAGGCGCCGTTGTACCTGGGAAACACGTTGACCAGGTTGGGAGGCTCGTTGCCGTTCCACCCCTGCATGGACATGGCGTGGAGCTTGGTGCGCGGCACGATGACCTCGAGGCCGTAGCCCGCGCAGAACGCGGCGTAGGTGTTCTGGTCGCCGGCCAGGCTCGAGTCGTCGAAGCGGACCATGGTGTAGCCGCCGCCGTCGGTTTCCATGTCGCAGAAGACCTGGAACGGCGAGATGGTCCCGCCCGGCCCGTCCGGGTCGATGGCATAGTTGCCACTCGCCGCCGATGGATCGGCTTGCTTGATCTCCAGGCAGCTTGAGAACGATATCCCCTCGTCAATCTCCCCGTTGCAGTTGTCGTCGAGCCCGTTGGGCAGTTCATCCGCGCCGGGATGGGCTGTGGCACGGGTGTCGTCGCAGTCGTCGTTCGATGTCACCCACACCACGCCTCCACCGGTTGGGGCGCTGCAATAGAGCGTCCCCTCGTCACCCTCGTCCCCGTGACCGTCGCCGTCGGCGTCGGGATAGAACGACGTCATGCTGGCCTGCGCGGTGGTAGGATCCTGGTCGTTGTAGAGGCCGTTGCAGTTTTCGTCCGTCAGGGCTTCATCGCAGAGTTCGGTCGCGCCGGGGTGCACGTTGGGGTCGTTGTCGTCGCAATCGGTGTTCGAGAGCACGTAGCCTTCGGGAGCCACACACGCATCCAGGGAGGTGAAGTTGCCGCCGTACCCGTCGCCGTCGTCGTCGAGGTAGAACGTTTCCAGAACGCCCTCGTCGATGGCGCCGTCACAGTCGTCGTCGACGCCGTCGCAGTATTCGAGTGCACCCGGGTGGATGGCGTCGTTGGTGTCGCGACAATCGGTGTCGTCGGAGACATATCCTGGTGGTGGGGAGCATGC
Organism: Myxococcota bacterium; assembly: GCA_024278455.1. Classification (GTDB taxonomy): domain Bacteria; phylum Myxococcota_A; class UBA796; order JAJRTE01; family JAJRTE01; genus JAJRTE01. The sequence goes on along the minus strand of JAJRTE010000233.1, from coordinate 44,113 downwards.
CAGGACGAACTGCGAGGAGTCGCCGTAGCCGTCCTGGTCCGCGTCGCGATAGTAGGTATTCTGCTGGTCCTCGTCGACAGCGCCGTCACAGTTGTCGTCGATCTCGTTGCACACTTCGTCCGCTCCGGGGAACACGGCAGCGGCGTTGTCGTCGCAGTCGGTGGGGCTGGTGGTATACCCGCCGGGCGCGCTGCACGCCTCGAGGACGGTATCGGGGTCACCGTAGCCATCGCCGTCTGCGTCGCGGTAGAACGGGGTCAAGAGGTCTTCGTCCACGGCGCTGTCGCAGTCGTTGTCCACGCCATCGCAGGTCTCCTGGGCCTCGGGATTGATATACGCGTCGGTGTCGTCGCAGTCCCTGTCGTCAGGGATCCAGGTATCTGTTTCCGCGCAAGCTTCCACCGGCGCGCCGGGGTCCCCGAAGCCGTCGTGATCGCCGTCTACGTAGAAGGTCTGGCGGTCCACGGCGTCCGTATCGACGATGTCGTCGCAGTTGTTGTCAATGCCGTCGCAGGTTTCGTCCGCATCCGGGTGGATGGTGTCATCAGCGTCGTTGCAATCGGTGCCCTGTTCTGTGCTCGAGGCGGCGAACCCGTCTCCGTCGACGTCGTCGAGGTCGGCGCCGTCGCAGTCCTGGTCGATGCCGTCATAGGGGACTTCAGAGGCCTCTGGGTATGCGAAGGGGTCGCCGTCGTCGCAATCCGGCCCGCCCGGGCCGCCGGGAGTTCCATCTCCATCGACGTCGTCGAGGTCGGCGCCGTCGCAGTCCTGGTCCACGCCGTCGTAGGGGATTTCCTGGGCACCAGGCCAGGTGAGCGCGTCCTCGTCGTTGCAGTCGGTGCCCTCGAGGCCCCCGGGATAGCCGTCTCCGTCGACATCGGTGAGGTCTGCGCCGTCGCAGTCCTGGTCGACCCCGTCATAGGGGACGTCCTCGGCGCCGGGGTGCGTGGCGGCGTCGTAGTCGTTGCAGTCGCCGTCCGACTCGGCGTACCCGTCCCCGTCGTCGTCGGTCGTGCTGAGGTTTTCGTCGATACTCCCGTCGCAGTCGTTGTCACGGCCGTCGGCAAATTCGGTGGCGCCGGGGTGGGTATTCACGTCGTTGTCGTCGCAGTCGTCTCCGGCGGCTTGGGTTGCCACGTATCCGTCGCCATCCGCGTCGTTGAGGTCCGCGCCGTCGCAGTCCTGGTCCACGCCGTCGTAGGGGACCTCCGCTGCCTGGGGGTGGATGGCCGGGTCGTCGTCGTTGCAGTCGTCACCGCCGGCCTCCATGCCCACATGCCCGTCAGCGTCCACGTCCTCGAGATCGTGGCCGTCACAGTCGTTGTCGATGCCATCGTAAGGGATTTCATCCAGAGCGGGGCTCCGTGCCGGGTCGTTGTCGTCGCAGTCGTCTCCGGCAGGGCCGCCGGGGCTCCCGTCTTCGTCCAGGTCGTCCAAGTCGGAGCCGCTGCAATCCTGGTCGATACCGTCGTAAGGGACTTCGGTCGCTGACGGGGAGATGCTGGGGTCGTTGTCGTCGCAGTCGGTGCCGTCCGTGCCCCCGTCGTGGCCGTCCCCGTCGGCGTCGGTCAGGTCGCTTCCATCGCAGTCCTGGTCCACCCCGTCGTAGGGCACCTCTTCGGCGGCCGGGGAGATGTGATGATCGGCATCGTCGCAGTCGCCATCCATTTCGGAGTAGCCGTCCCCGTCGTTGTCCACCGTATCGACCCCGTCGTCGACCAGCCCGTTGCAGTCGTTGTCCCGCCCGTCGCCTGTCTCTTCGGCGCCGGGATGGGTGTCCGGGTTGCTGTCGTCGCAGTCCGGGCCGCCCACCTGGAGGCTGTCGTAGCCGTCCCCGTCCACGTCGGTGAGATCGGCCTGGTCGCAGTCCTGATCGACGCCGTCGTAGGCTATCTCGACGCCGCCGGGATAGACCCTGGGATCCGTGTCGTCGCAGTCCCCGTCCTCGACGCTGTACCCGTCTCCGTCCTGATCCAGGAATTCCTCCCACGGCGTGGATGTCGGTTCGGCGACCGGTGACGATGGGGGAACGCTCGTGGAGTCGTCGTCACCTGGAATGTCCTGGCAGGCGCAGGAAAATGCCAACACGAGCAGCCCGAGAATGGCTGCTGCACGTCCCGCCGGCCAGTCTGAACGCCACCGGCACCGGCCGTGCCACGGCGTCCGTCGCTCGTTGCCACGCTGCCCGGGCCCGCCGCTACCCTGCCGGTACTGCTGGTGCCATGGACATCGACTCCCGTCGAGAGAAAGCTGTGCCACCATGTCTTCGCCTCCGCTTGCCAGGCTGCCCTTGTCGCGCGGACGGGCAACGTCGACCTGCTACCACTGCGCGTCCCTGCCCCGCTCCGGCCGGGACCGCGCTATCCCGGCCCGGCGATTGCGTCACGCCGCACCGTTCACCTGGTGCTCATCGATTCCATCATAGCATACACGGAATCGCACCCCCATGCGCTTCGCCCGACGAGGGATCCGCGCTGCAAGGGGCTTGGGGGAGATGGGAGTACTTGCGGCTCCGTGCTTCCGGGGATCTTGAGGCTGCGAACGGGTCCCCGCGCCCCGTGCGTTCAAGAGAGCTGAATATCTGGGCGCGAGGCTGCCGGTTAGGTGGACGATTTGATGCGACTGGATGGGGTTCGAGGGGGGGAGCGAGCCGACCGGTCCCGGTGCCAACGTCGTGCGTGGCGTCACGTTTCTCTACCTACTGTCTGCTTTCTCCTCCTCTTGCGTCGTAGTCGGTCCGGGGTGGAATCCGCTTCAGATAGGCTGTGGCTCCCGCCTTCCAGGGCGTTTTCGGCGTGGAACCGGAGGTGATTTTGTTTCACCGGCCTCGGTCCGCCGCGAAACGACTCGGGTCCTGCACAGCGCGGTTGGCTCGCACCGGTGCGTTCGTTCAGGCATTGGGGGGGCACGGACGCGCCACGTGTCCGCTGTCGACGCTGCCCGGGACTGAAGCTGCTCGAGACTCGCGACGCGACACGCGCGACTCGCAACTCGACACGCGACACGCGCGACCCGATACGCGATGCATACGCCGGGCAGCGCGTCCCCCCCTTTCGCGTCACGGGCGACGGGCAGTCACCGGATGGAAGTCATGTTGCATTCGCCATCGTAGTCCACCGAAACGCCGTACATCGCTGCGAAGCACTCGTTGGAGTAGGTCCTGCCGTCGCAGCCGCACACCGGCTTCCATACCTCCTCGCAGGCGTTGGGACGATCGGCGCAGAGGCCCGAGTTCGCCCCGCACCCCTCGTAGTAGCAGTACTGGTCCGCCGCGCACATCGTGTTGTCCAGGCAGCTTTCGGCCGCCGGCCTGCATTCGCCCTCGTAGTCCACCGACATGCCGGCCGAAGCCGCGTAGCAGGCGTTGGAGTAGGTCTTTCCGTCGCAGCCGCACACCGGGTCCCACACATCGGCACAGGCCTCCGGACGCTCCTCGCATACGCCGGTCTCGAGGGCGCAATCAGCGAAGTAGCAGTACTCGTCCTTCTGACACATCGAGTTGTCCCAACAATACGTGGGCGCGCACTCACCCCGGTAGTCCACGTTGACGCCCGCTGCCGCAGCCTCGCAATCGTTGGCATAGGTGTTGCCATCGCAGCCGCACACCGGGTCCCAAAGCCGCGGGCAGGATTCTATCGGAGGACGCTCCTCGCACACGCCCGGCTCTCCAGTTTCCTCGGCACTGCACCCTTCCTTGAAGAAGCAGTAGGAATCTGAATCGCAGTCCAGATCGGTCTTGCAGAGTTCGGGGCACCCTTCGTCGACTTCACCGTCGCAATCGTTGTCCACACCATCGCAGACTTCCGGAGCGCCGGGGTAGATCGTGGGGTCGTTGTCGTTGCAATCCTCGCCGGCAGGATACCCGTCGCCGTCCGCGTCGGTCGGGCAGCCGGGATCCGCTCCCATCGCCACGAGGACCAGGACGGCGAGCGCCAGGTAGCGAAGGGAGACCAGGCTCTTGGACACAAACCATGGTGCGTTCTGCTTCATGACAGATTCTCCTGTGTAGACGGATTGTCACTACGTTCGCACACCGCGGGGTGGCGGACCACTTCTCTTGCCGCATTCGCACCTGTACAATGCGCGCTATCGACCAATTGCTATGCCTCGAGCCGGTGGCGCCACGCCGCGGGAAGGCGCGCGCCATCGAACGGAACGGAGCGGAGCGGGGACGCAACGAACTGGAATCCGCGCTTCGATGGGACAAAGACCGTGGGAGATTATGCCGTTCTCCACCTGAACGACCGTTTGAGCCAACGGGGCGGTGCCGACGTCCACATGCTCGGCGTGATCGGTGCCCAGATCGAAAGGCACCGGGTGGCGCTCGCCGTGGGATACGCCGACGGCAGTGTCGAGGCTCCGTGCCCGGTCCACGTCGTCCCCGGGCTCGCGTCGCGCGTGGCCCGGTCTTGCTCCCTGGGTCCGCTCCTGGACCGGGTCCGTCCGGATGTCGTCCATATCCACAACGTCGTGAACCCGGCGGTGCTCGAGCAGGCGGCGGCATGGCCGGCGGTGATGACCGTGCAGGATCACCGGGCATTCTGTCCAGGCCGGGGCAAGCTAACCGCGTCCGGCCAGGTCTGCACGACGCCGATGGCCAGAGACACGTGCGCCGGCTGTTTCGATGACCCGGCCTATTTCGACCATATCCTCGCCTTGACGAAAAGGCGGCTCGTTGCCCTGTCCCGCTTGACGCTGGTGGTGCTTTCGCAGTACATGAAGCGCGAACTGGTCGCGACGGGGGTTGTGCCGAGCCGGGTGCACGTCATTCCGCCGTTCGCCTGGGGCATCGAGGACCTGGGTGCTGGTAACCAGCCCGAGTGCGTGCTGTTCTGCGGCCGTCTGGTGGGTGCCAAGGGCGTGCTCGATGCCGTGCATGCCTGGCGCCTGTCCGGGATCGACCTTCCCCTGGTGATCGCGGGGACCGGACCGCTCCGAACGGGCGTCGAGGAGCAGTGTCGGGGCTGCCGTCTCACCGGATGGGTCCCCCACGACAGGCTCGGCGGTTGGTACAGGGCGGCTCGAGTCGTCATCATGCCATCGCGGTGGCAAGAGCCGTTCGGCATCACCGGGCTCGAGGCCCTCACCATGGGGGTGCCGGTGGCCGCGTGGGCGAGCGGAGGCGTTGCGGAGTGGTACCGTGGCCCCCCGCTCCTCGAGTGGGGAGACGTGGAGGGTTTGGCAGGGGCGATACGGAACCTGGTGGGCACGACCGCCCGGGCTCCCGAAGGCTTCTCGCGCGATGCGCTGATGGCGCGTCTCGACGCTCTCTACGCGCGCACCCGGGCGTAGGCACGCCGTCCGGAACCCAGGACAGTGCCGGCGGTGACCGGCGTTGCGCCCCATCGAGGGACCAGAGACGAGGTGTTCGGCATGGCAGTTCGAGACCACGGATCACGGGCCGGTACGGGCGACGTGGAGGCACGGCATGGCGGGCCCGGCCTCCCCGATCCTCCTGCTCCTCCCGCAGCGTCGGCTCCTGCAGCGCCGGGACCGGACGAAACCGTGAACCGGCTGGCCGGGAACTGGCGCATTTTCCAGCTCCGGCGAGGGCACCGATTCGCCACGGACGACGTGCTCACCGCCTGGACGGCTGTCCGCGCCCGTCCCGGCGCGCTTCGGCTGCTCGACCTGGGCGCCGGCACCGGGTCGGTCGGCTTGATGGCTCTGCTCTGCATGCCTGCGGACGCGCGCCTCACCTCGGTGGAACTCCAGGCGAGGAGCGTGTCGCTCATCCGCAAAACCCTGGCGTACAACGGCATCACCAGCCGCGTGAACGTACGCGCCGGGGACCTGCGCGACCCGGACATGTTCCGCCCCGGCGAAACGTTCGACCTGGTCGCCGCGAATCCGCCCTACCTCGTGCCCGGTACCGTCCGGCGCTCTCCCTACGACCACCGAGCACTGGCCCGGCTGGAACTCAACGGCGACATCTTCGACTACTGCCGGACAGCGGCAACCGTCCTGGCCCCGGACGGGGCGTTCTGCTTCTGCCACCACGCGCGCGATCCACGGCCGGAAGCAGCGATCCGGGACGCGGGCATGACGCTCCGCTCGAGGCAGGATGTCATCTTCCGCGACGGCCACGAGCCGCTGCTGGCACTGTTTTGCTGCGCCCGGCAGGGAGAACGCTGCGACCTCCCACCCATCGTCGTTCGCGACGCCGACGGGGCACGCACCGCCGCCTACCGGGAGGTGCGTGTCGCCATGCGTATCGAAGCGCCCTGACGCCGGGGCGGCAGAAGACACGCGGAGCCGGAAGGGGCAGGATTGCCACATCGAGTGGACCCATGCCCGGTGACACACCGTTCGCGTCCTCTGGATCCGCACATGGCGGGGCCTGGCCCGTCGTGGCTGTACGGCACCGACGCCCCCCGAACCCGTCGTCCGGGCCATTCAGCCACTTACGCGCTCGATGCGCCTAGAGCCCAGGAAGACTTCCCCGGTCGTACCGTGGAGAGAGAGCACGTCGCCCGGTCCCAGGCGCGCCCTCGTGGCGCCTTCCGCATCGAGGATGATCGCCTCCTTGCGGTGGGGTCGCACCACCAGGCCCACAACGCTCATGACGCCGAAGAAAGGCTTGTCCTCCACGCCGTTCACTGCGATGGCCGCGTGGGAGGTGGAACCGCCTCGAGCCGTCATCACGGCGTCGGCGGAGATGATGAGAGGAATGTCGTCGGGCGTGGGATTTTCGATCAGGAGAACGACCCCGTCGACGTCGTCCTGGGCGCGTGCCTGCCCGGCCAGGAGGTCGAGGTCCTGCTCATCGAAGGCCACGAAACCGCGGAAGCCTCCACCCCGGATACCGAGACCTCGCGCCACCGGGGGACCGGGGTCGATGAACCTGTCCGCGGGCTGGTCGGCGGCCGCCACGGCGGCCCTGGCCTGGAGAACACTCAGCCGTCCCCGGTCCACGGTGAACTCGATCTCCTGGTCCATGCCCATGAACCGGCGCAGCTTGGTCATCGTGTACTTGAGGCGCAGCTCGAGGACCGGCATGAGAGGGTGCAACTCCTCGATCGCGCGAATGGACCGTGAGGACGTCACACCTCCCACGAGGTCGTCACCGGCGGCGGAGAACTTGAACTCTCCTTCCAGGCGCCACATCCCGCTGTCGGCCACGGTGGTGCGCGGGATCACGCCAGTCAAGGAAGCCTGCGTTTCGTCCATGCCCGGCTCGATCGGCGCGTTCATGCGGTTTCCGAACGCCATCTCCTGGACGATGACCGCCGTGTGCCACGAGTGGCACAGCCCCTTGATCTCGCGGTATCGGTGCGCGGTCTCGGAATCCCACGAGTCGAAGATGGAGTAGACCGCCCCGAAGAGCTGCGCGTGGAGGTCGTGGAGGATCGTGTCGAGCGCTTCTCCCAGCCCGTGGTCCCGGAGAATCGCCTTGGACGCCTCGGCCACCTCCCACATGCCGTCCGGCGGCAACTCCTCCTTGAACTTGACCCCGTAGCGCGTCTTGGCCTGCTCCACCAGGTCGAAGGGCTCGAGGTCGAACCCCCAGGCGGACCAGGCGTAGGATGCGAGGAACCGCCGGTAGGAGTCGTAGGCCCGCCAGGGACCATCTCGCGCGAGTCCACGGGCGATTTCGTCATTCATGCCCACGAAAACCACGGTCGAGAGGATCCCGGGCATGGAGAACACCGAACCCCCTCGTACCGCCAGAAGCAATGGCGACGAAGGGTCTCCGAACCGCCGCCGCTCCCCGCTCCGCGCCTCGATGTCGGCCTCGAGAATGCGAAGGTGCGCCAAGATGCGCGCCTCCAACTCCGGGCGCCGCTCGAGGTGCGCGCGACACCGGGGAATCGTGGTGGGCAGGATGAAGCCGTCTCGAGTCGGAATGTTGAGATGGTTGATGTAGAGAAGCCCGCTCCCCTTGCCGCCGCACTCGTCCCGGAGATTCTCCTCGAGCCGTTTCTCTCCCCCAATGGGCGCCACCGATTCCCGGTGGGAGATGTGGCGGATACGGAATGGAAAGCCGTTCGCGGGGAAGCCCTCCTGTGCAGCGTCCTCCCCCTGCCGTTCGGCGGTCGCGAGGAGGCCCCTGACATCCGCGCGGCGTGCGCCCCCCCACGCCTCGTCGCGCTCGACCGTCTCCTGGATACGACGGCGCGCCACATCGCAAAATCCCACCATGATGTTCAGGTCGTGCAGGTACCTCTGGATGTTCGCCACGGTCGTGCGCAGTTCGTCCCGGTCGAGTCCCACGCGGCCGGCCATGGCCTCGAAAGGCCAGGTCACGCGCCGTCGTATCTTGTGATAGCACCCCACGATGGCGGCGAGCACGTTCTCGAGTTCCTGCGGGGTGCGGACGCCGGTGTCGAGCATGTCCGAAAGGTCGATCAGATCACGAGATTGCAACCCATCGAACTCGAGGTTCTGAACGGAGCCCTGGATGATCTCGAAGCAGGTCTCCAGGTCGAGATCGCCACGGGCGCCGGAAACCAGGTGCCGCAACGCGAGGTATCCCATCTCCTCGAGCAGGCCATCCAGGACCTGGAGATGATATCGCTGCGCAGGAAAACCGCCTCGAGCCGCCAGGCCGGCCAGGGTCCGGCGTGCCGCGCGGATGTGGTGGAACGTGTCCAGGTACCTGCCCGACCGGTAGGCCTCCTCCACCTCGTCGAGTCGAGAGAACAGCGGCACCTGGTGGTGTGCCCGGACCGCCTCGACGAACGCCCCGACCGCCTCCTCGGCCTCACGGGCCGTCCGCCCGGCATCGAAACCGGGCTTGCCGGGAGGAACGGTCTCGAGCGCGCGGAGACCCTCGACGAAGTCTCTCGCAGCACCGCCAGGCGTGGCGAAGCTTTCTCCCACGGCCTTCAGGCGGCGAACCTGCTGGAGGAAAGTCCACCGGTTGGAGCCGCGCACCCCTTTGTCCAGCAGCGTCGCGAGTTCCTCGAGGATCGACCGCCCCGAGTCGCACCGCAATAGCGCGTCAGCAAAGCTGTCACGCCAGTTCGTGAGCCTGGTCAGGATCTCGGTCGCCCCGAGCAGCCGCTCGAGGTCGCCCACGACTCGGCCGACGATATGCCGGGCCGTGCCGGCTTCCCGTGCACGGAGGTCGGCCGGCGAAGGCGTGGCGAACCCCAGTTCCTCGAGCGCTGACCAGTCTCCGGTCTCGAGGTACGCGAGAAACCCTCGAGAAAGCTGGAGGGTGCGCTGCCCCAGGGCGTGGTGCGTCGTGCGGCGTATCTCGTTGACCACCGCGCTGCCCGCAAGGTGGATCTCGGCCAAGTCTATCGTGTCGCTCCACAACCGGTCGAGGAGATTCGGACGCCCGAGCAAGGCGGGGAGGTTGCGCACGGTGATGCGGGTGAGTAGGCGCAGCCGGCGTGCCAACTGGCTATCGAGGAACGTGACCAGTTCTCGAGTCACCTGGTGGACTTCGGGCAGGAGGTTCTTGGCTTCCGCGGCACGCATGCCCCCGGGTCGGGCGAGTCGCGCCACCAGGTGACGCAGGTAGTAGACAGCCGCGTTCCGGTTGGTGGATCTGTTGACCTTCTCGAGGAGTGCGGCGATGTCGCGCAACCGGTCGAGGGGGCCGACCTCCAGCCTGTCTGGATCGATGTCATAGATGGCCGACTCGAGGTCGATGGGTTCGGCGACGACACGGGCCATCTTGCCGATGAGCCGGTCGGTCAGGAGGGCACCGGGGTCGATCCGATGGGTAGTGACAGCCCCTCCCCTGGCGGCGTTCTCCTCGTCGATACGGTAGATAACCAGCGTATCGCACATCAGGTAGGGCACCACGAGGCATTTTTCCGCTCGAAACACCCGGTTGTTCACCAGGCCGAAGCGATAGGTGCGGGCGAGCACGTCCTCCTTGAGGTCCTGGTACATGCGGATGGCAGCGGCGGTATCGGTTTCCCCGGGGGCGTCCATGAAGGCCCGGAAGAAGGCCCGGTTGAGTGCCTCGGTCCTCGAGGCCTCTTCCGGGATCAACGGAATCGGGGGGGGAGTCCCGAAATCCACGACCGCGGTGACGCGGGCCGGCGGCGGATTCCCGGCGCCACCGGACCTGCCGGAATCCGGCGGCAGGTCGCCGGCTCGAGGGGGCGTGTGGAAAGTATCAGGCATGAAGACGGCTCCTGGACGATCGTTGGGAGTGAGCGAGCACAGGATGCCACAACGCGGGAAGGGTTTCCAGAGCGGAACCCCTGCCAGGCAGGGCCCCGTGCCCATCACCCCCGGCGAGTTGCCACGACGCGGCGCGCCACGAGGGCGAAAACCGCGACCGGCCGGGCACTGAGCGCGTTGCCGGGAGTGCGAGAGCGTGGCCCTTGTTCGAAGGGGCGTCCTAGCCCGCAGGTAGCGGTTCCAGGCTCGCGGGCGTTATCCGTGGTGAAGTCGCGTCCCCGGCGCGACCGTCGCAAGCTGAACGCTGCGTCCCGGTCCTGTCATTGCCTTTGACATCACCCACGCCCCGCAGTAGGATGCGCAAGCAGGCGGGCGGCGGGTGCGGACCCACGCCGCGCGTAGGACAATCGGAGCGGTAAGCGACTCGAGATGGCAGGAGGCCTCTGGTTCCCAGGCGGGAACCCAGGTAGGAGGAAACACAGATGCCCGGGAGAATGAAGCGATTCGTTTGGATGTTGGTATTCCTGTTGGCCGGAGTTCCGTTGGTGCTGGGCACCATGACCGGGTGTTCGTCGGCGAGTGATGACGACACGAGTGTATCGCCCAGTCCGGGCGACGACGACATCACCGGTGACGACGATGTGACCGGTGACGACGACACGACGCTTGCGACGCCGACCTGGATCCCGGCCACCCCGACGCCGGTCACGCCCACGGCTGTTCCGCCGACCCCCTCCCCCACGCCAATCCCGGACGCGGACGCGGACGGCGTTTTCGACATCGAGGACAACTGTCCCACGGTCAGCAACCCTCTCCAGGAGGACGCCGACGCCGACGGCACGGGGTACGCCTGCGATGGGTGCGGATTCTGCGTGATCGAGCCCCCGGCCGATCAGGTGTGCGACGACACCGATGCGGACGGTGTCGGGGATCCCTGTGACGTCTGCCCGTTCGACGCGGATCCCGATCAAACCGATACCGACGGAGATGGCATCGGCGACGCCTGCGACAACTGCGTCGCGACCGCGAATCCGGACCAGGGCGACGAGGACGAGGACGGGGTGGGCGACGCCTGCGACAACTGCCCCGGCGATGGGAATGCCGACCAGGTGGACGCCGACGGCGACGGGTGGGGCGACGCCTGCGACCCGTGCCCGGAGGCACCCAACCCCTACCCGGTCGACTGCCCCGCGTCCATCTACGACATCAAGCAAGGCGTCTACGATGCCGAGGACTCCGTCTGGATATTCGAAGCGCTGGTGACCGGCCGGACCGATGACGGCTTTTTCTTGCAGGTCAAGGAGACCGACGCCGCCTGGCAAGGGGCCGAATACTCCGGCATCTACGTGGTCAGCCCCGGCAACACCGTCGAAACGGGCTATCGTGTCACCATCGACCCGGCCACCGTCGTCGAACAGGACGGCACCTACCGGATCGAAGCCGATCCGGTGGCGGTCGTTTCCAACGACACGTGGGAGCAAGCGCCGGCCACCGTCGCGGTGACTCCGGACGCCGTGGCCACGGGTGGAGAACTCGCCGCCGCCATGGAGTCCGTGCTGGTCCGGGTGGCGAGCGTGTCCGTGGAGGACACCTCCCCGGCCCCCGCGGGCGATGACACCCCGCCGACCAACGAATTCGCCGTGGACGGCGGACTCAGGGTGGACGACATGCTCTTCCTCCTCGATCCGTTCCCCGCGGTCGGCACCGGCTTCCACAGTCTCGCTGGCATCTTGACCACGCAAAACGCGAACAGCAAGCTGGAGCCTCGATCCGCCACCGACGTCGTCTACTGTTGCGACCCGCTGCCGTGGATCGAACCAGGCTTCGCGGAGATGCAATCCATGGTATCCATGCCGTTCACGGTGCACATCGACCAGTTCGCCGGAGCCGGCGGCGCCGAGGTCATGCTTTCGGTGTCGCCGGAGACTGGCGGCACGGTCCCGCCGTCGGTCACGATAGACGAGGGCGAAGCGTCCGCGACCTTCGAGTTCCTGGCGAGCGGCAGCGCCGAGCAGGTGACCATCACGGCGACTCTCGGCGACCAGTCCGGGATGGCGGTCGTCGGCGTGGAGCCGGACCCTGTTGGACGACTCGTGGTCAACGAGGTGGATTATGACCAGCCCGGGAGCGACTACGCGGAGTTCGTCGAGCTGTTCAATCGTTCCGACGCCCCCGTCACGCTGCGTGATCTTGCCGTCCTCTACATCAAGGGGACAGACCAGACCGAGTATCTGCGCGTGCCGCTCGACGAGGCCGGTGTCGAGACCCTGTTGCCCGGCGAGTACCTGCTGATCTACAAGGGTTCGGTCACGATCCCGGACGGCGTGCCGGCGATATCGACGACGCGGAGTATCCAGAACGGTCCCGCCAACGCGGTCGGCATCGTGCGGCTGTCCACCGGCGACCTGGTCGACGCCGTCTGCTACGAGGGCGAGGTGAGCGGTGTCCCGGTCGTCTGGGACGATGGCACCGCCACGCTCGACTTCTGCGAGGGTACTCCGCTCTCCGAGCAGGACACCGGAAACGGCTCCCTCGGACGGTATCCGAACGGGGTCGATACCGACGACAACGACAGCGACTTCATCCTGTCGACCACCGTGACCCCCGGCGCACCCAACGTGGGTGTCGCCCCCTGTGTGCTGGCCCTCACCGCCGACTCGGAGTCCGTCCAGGCCGGTGGCACGGTCAGCCTGTCCGTGGAACTCGATCGCACCCCCGTGGACGACCCGGTGGACGTGACCCTGACTCTCGACCCGCCGGACGCCGGAACCCTGCCGCCAGCGATCACCATCGACCCGGGAGACACTTCGGCCACGGTCGACTATGTCGACGGCGGAACGGCCGGCGCGGTCACCATTTCCGCCACACTGTGCGGCCAGGACACCAAGGAAGTGGTCATCGACATCGTCCCGCCGCCGCCATCGTGCCTGGTGGTCAACGAGGTGGACTACGACTCCGCCGGAACGGACGACGCCGAGTTCATCGAGCTGTACAACTGTGATACCGGACCGGCCGCCCTCGAGGACGTCCAGGTCTTGCTGGTGAACGGCTCGGACGGATCGACCTACGCCCGGCTCGCGCTCGCCGAAGCAGGGAGTCTCGCCCCCGATGGCTACCTCGTCCTCGCCGACGATGCCGTGGATGTGGACGAGAACGCCATCCGGCTTCCCCTCACGGCCGGAGTCCAGAACGGCGCCCCCGATGGCATCGCCGTGGTCGCCTGGTCCTCCTGCACCCTGCTGGACGCCCTCTCCTACGAAGGTCCCATGACCGGCATCACGCTGCCTTGCTCGGACACCCGGACCTATGACCTCGTGTCCGGCACGCCGCTCGAGGCGAGCGACACCGGTTCCGGCGACGCGGCCCTCGCCCGGTACCCGAACGGGGCCGACACCGGCGACGACAACACCGACTGGACCCTCACCACCATCCTGACACCGGGATCGGAGAACGAGGTACCACCACCGTGTCTCGCGTCACTCTCCCCCGAGACCGCCACCATCGCCAAGGGAGCCACCGTCACGTTGACCCTGGAACTCGATCGCGTCGCCCCCGAAGGCGGCGTGGACGTGCCCTTGAGCCTCGAGCCGCCGGACGTGGGCACCATTCCGGAGATTGTGACCGTCAACGCGGGAGACCGCGAAGCCTCGTTCGACTATGTCGACGGGGGAACCGCGACCCCCGCCCTCATCCAGGCGAGCCTGTGCGACACGACCCTCGAGGCCACCGTGCTGAAGGAAGCAGCCTTGCCAAGCTGCCTGGTCCTCAACGAGGTGGACTATGACCAACCCAGCACGGACACCGGCGAATTCGTGGAAATCTACAACTGCTCCACCGGCGACGCCGAACTGGGCGACGTGGAACTGGTCTTCGTCAACGGGAGCAACAACGACACCTACGACCGCGTGGACCTCGCCCCGGCGGGAACGTTGCCTCCTGGTGGGTTCCTGGTGGTCGCCGACCCCGATGTGGTCGTCTCGAGCGACGCAAGCGTGCTCACCGAGTCCCTGAGTGTGCAGAATGGCCCCGATGGAATCGCGCTGGCCGTCAAGTCCACCGGCGCTTTGCTGGACAGCCTCGTCTACGGCGCCACCGAAGACACGGAGTGCCTCGAGACCGACACCGAGTTACGCCTGTGCGACCTGGTCGAAGGCTCTCTCTTCCTGGGCACGGACTCCGGCTCCGACCCCTCCCCGTCGCTCATCCGCTACCCCTACGGGCTCGACACCGACAACGCCATCGCCGACTGGCACCTCACCAATAGCGTCACACCGGGCGCGCCCAACGCCATGGACGAGACGCCCGCGGTCGCCCTGGCGGCGCTGACCCCCTCCTACCAGGCGATCCAACCCGGGGACACCGTGACCTTCACCGTGGGGCTCAACCAGATCGCCGGCGACCCGGTCGCCGTCACCCTGGCCGTCACGCCTGCCGAAGCCGGAACGGTTCCGAGCACAGTGACCATCGATGCCGGCGCCGCAACGGCAACCTTCGACTACACGGACGCCGGGGTGGCCGCGAACATCGTGGTTTCCGCCACCCTGGACGACATCACCCTCGAGGCGCAGCTCGAGGTGATCGAACGCCCGGATTGCCTGGTCATCAACGAGGTGGACTATGAGCAAGACGGGGCCGACGACGCGGAATTCGTCGAGATCTACAATTGCGGCGACACTGCCGCCGACCTTGCCGGCGTGACCCTCGTGCTGATCAACGGCAATGACGGAACCGAATATGGCCGGATTGAGCTGGAGTCGTTCGGTGTGCTCGATCCCGACGGCTTCCTGGTGCTCGCCGACGATGCCGTCGAAGTGGACCCGGGTGCCTTGCGCGGTGGGCTCGATGTGGCCCTTCAGAACGGCTCCCCCGACGGGCTCGCCCTGGTGATGCCATCAGCGGGCTATCTCCTCGACGGTATGTCCTACGAGGGCGCCATCGACAACGCCATCATCCGGATGGACTACGGGGACGAAACGGTGGACCTGACCTCGGGAGACCCGATCGAAGGTGTGGACACCGGTTCGGCCTGGGCGCTCGCCCGGTATCCAGACGGGGCGAAAACCGGCAACGACGCGGCCGACTGGATACTCACCGACCAGCTCACCCCCGGCGCGCCCAACCAGGCCATGGTCGTGGACGAACCCGCCCTCCTGGCCCTGGAGCCTGAGGCCACCACCATCGCACCGGCCGAGACGATCACCTTCACCGTGACCCTCGACCTGCCCGCACCGGCCGGAGGCACCGAAATCGCCCTGGCCCAGGAGCCGGCCGATGCCGGGACGCTCCCCGCATCGGTCGCCGTGCCCGAAGGCGCGACCGAGGCCACCTTCGACTACGTGGACGGCGGGACCGCCTCGAGCATCACGATCATCGCCACGCTCGGCGACGTGACGCTCCAGGCCGCCATCACCGTGGAAGCCCCGGTGGGAAGGTTGGTCATCAACGAGGTGGACTACGACCAGCCCAGCACCGACAACTACGAGTTCATCGAACTCCTGAACCCCGGCAACGCCGACTTCGACCTCTCCGATGTCGCCGTGGTTCTCATCAACGGTAGCAACAACGAGGAATATGCCCGGATCGACCTGACCGCGGAAGCCCCACTCGGCCCGGGAGAATATCTGGTGATCGCGTCCGCCGACGTGGCGATTCCCGAGGGTGTCCGGAGCATGGTTCTCGAGAGCCACATCCAGAACGGCAGCCCGGACGGCCTGGCGCTCATCCAGGTGTCCACGGGTGACCTCATCGACGCCCTGTCCTACGAAGGCGAAATCACGGAGGCCCAGGTGGTCGTGGGCGATGGCGTGGTCGTTCACAGCCTGGTCGAAGGCAACCCGTTCACCGGTTCCGACTCCGGGTACGTGGACGTGTCCTTGAGCCGCATGCCCGACGGGCAGGACACCGGCGATGCCGCTGCCGACTGGGCGCTCACCACCCTCGTCACGCCGGGAGAACCCAACGCGCTCGAGTATCAACCGGGCCTCTACGAAATCGACCCGGCAGAGGCAACGATCGATCCCGGAGACACCGTCTCCTTCCAGGTGCTCCTCGACCTGGAACCTGCACCGGGAACCACGATCGAGGCGAGCGTGAGCATCGACCCTCCCGGCGCCGGGACCGCCCCGGAGATCCTCACTTTCGACGCTGGAAAGCGCGCCGCGAACTTCGACTACGTGGATGGAGGCACCGCGTCGAGCATCACCATCACCGTGACGCTCGGCAGCGACGCCCTGGCAGCGGCCGTAACCGTCAACCAACCTGCGGGGTGGCTGGTAATCAACGAAATCGACTACGACCAGCCCGGCACCGACACCCTCGAGTTCGTCGAACTCTACAACCCATCCGGACTCGCAGTCGACCTCGCGGACCTGGCGCTCGTGTTCGTCAGCGGCGCAAGCGGCTTCGAGTATGCGCGCGTGGACCTGGCGCCCGCGGGAACGCTCGCCGCCGGCGGCTACCTCGTGGTGGCCGATGACGGCGTGACCGTGGACGCTGCCGCCGATGTCCTGGCCTTGACCACGGACATCCAGAACGGTTCCCCGGACGGCGTGGGCGTCGTGCACGCCTCCACCGGCGAGGTCATGGACGGGTTCTGCTACGGCGGCGCATTCGACATGGCCACCATCAACGTGGAGGGCGGCACCGTCGACGTGGCTCTGTGCGAAGGCGCGCCCTTCCAGGGAGAGGACAGCGGTGACCGCGACCTGTTGTCGCTGATTCGCTACCCGGACGGAGCCGACACCGACGACGCCCTCACGGACTGGACGGTCACGGCGTCGGTTACCCCGGGAGCGGCAAACGAACTCGTGGAAATCGTTCCCACGCTCATCGGCCTGGACCCTGTTGAGACGACCATCGCCCCCTCGAGCACCGCGACGTTCACCGTCACCCTCGATCAGCCCGCACCTGCCGGCGGCGAGGAGGTTCTTCTTTCCGTATCCCCCTCGGACGCGGGGACCATTCCCGCATCGGTCGTCGTCCCGGCCGGCCAGACGACGGAGCAGTTCGACTATGAAGACGCCGGCACGGCCACCAGCGTGACCATCAGCGCCACGCTGGGAGATGTCACCCTCGAGGCCCTGGTTCACGTCGCCGAGGCCCAGGGGGGACTCGTGATCAACGAAGTGGATTACGACCAGGAAGGAACGGACACGGCGGAGTTCATCGAGCTGTACAATGCCGGCACGGTGACCGTGGATCTCGCTGACATGGCGGTGGTCCTGGTCAACGGAAACGGCGGAGCCGAGTATGCCCGGTTCGAGCTTGCGTCCGCAGGTACCCTCGAGCCGGGTGGGTACCTGGTCCTGGCCGATGACACGGTCGCCGTCGCCGAAGGCGTGACCGTGCTTCCCTTGACCGCGGACATTCAAAACGGCGCTCCGGACGGCATCGCCCTGATCACCATTTCGGACGCCGCCATCGTCGATGCCCTCTCCTACGAAGGTGCCATCAACGAGGCGACCATCGACCTGGACGGGGGCACGGTCGTTCGCGACCTGGTGGCCGGCGACCCATTCACCGAGGGAGATGACAGTTCGCCTGCAAAGTCTCTCATCCGGTATCCCAACGGCACGGACACCGGGAACGATGCCGCCGACTGGGCGGTCACCACCGTTCTGACCCCTGGCACTGCCAACGAACTGCCCTGACCCTCCCCCTGCCGGCTGTCGCCTCCCATCGCAACCGCCTGTCCGCCCGCCCAGCGCAACACCAACGCCATCAGCGCGTGGCATGCCTGGAAATGCCGGCGCCATTGCGTCGACAGCATGTATCCGCCCCGCCGAGAAGGCACCTGAGCTATTTCGCGGGCTTTCGGCCTGGCAGGCCGGGCGATCCGAAACGCGAAGCGCGCCCACCGGCCTCCCATTCACTCACCGATCCCACGCCGCCGCACCGGACACCGTTCGCCATTCCGAAGAACGAGGTGATTCCTGCTCTCTGCGCGTCGAAGTCGACCCCGAACGTGCGGCAAGGATTCAGTCGTCCACAGGCAACGACCGTAGGTAAAGGTGAGGAGAGTTGTCGCGGCCTTCACGCCAGGTGTGGATCTGGCGGGGTTTCGCCGGGGTGACGATGCGTTTCGTCGCACCAACCGCTCGGAGGTTGCAACTGCCCCACCGCTGAACAGCGGTGTTGCCATAGATACAGAGGCGTGGGACATGAGCGCTGCTGCAAAAACGGACCGAGGCCGGACAGGAGGCGTCCATCCACGGCCCTCGACGAGGAGACCCGGCACGCGCCCGCGAGGTGACACCGCGGGCGCGGGCACCACGAACGTCCCGGAGGAACGACATGGCATGCCGCGCGTCGCCTCGAGGCGTGGACTCGAGCACGAATGCGACGGAGCGTTCACCGGGGGGCCGGCGGGCAACGAAGGATCTCCCCTGCACAATGCCGTGGAAGCCGCCGCGCCGCCGGAGCTGCCCCCACTCCAGGCCAAGCCGTTGAAACTCGTGTGTCGTTCCGATGGCACACTTGCCCTGGCAGCGCCTGCCGGAGTCGTACCGCTGGAGGCACCGGCGCGCCCGGCCCGCGCAAGGGCGCGGAACGCGGCACCGCCGGCCCGGCCAAGGGCGCGCCCAGGTCCGGCCCTTGCAGGAACCGCGCAGACCGGTGCAAGGGCGGTCCCGCTCTGGCAGCCCCAGGCTCGATCCGCCGGCCGCCCGTCGCGCGCGCAGAGGTTCCTGACCGAACGCCTGAAGGCGGAATTCAAGATCAAGATCGTACTCCTCGTGGCGACTGGAGCCATCAGTCTCGGACTGGCAACACACAGGCCGGCAGCCCCTGAACCCACCCCGGTGGTCACATCTCTTCCCCTGCCGGCAGACGCGCGGTACGTCCGCATCGAGTTGCCGGCCGGCCTTCTGCCCGCGGTGCAGTGGCTGGCTCGAGTCGGTCCTACGGCGCTGGCCATGGTAGATGAATCTTGGAAGGATGCCAGCGAGGAGGAGAAGGTGGACATACTGCGAACGCTTGCGGCGGTTGCCGGCATGCCCGAGGAAGTGCTCGTACTGAACGCGCAGTCGGAACTCTGGGCGGAAGTGTATGGACAAGCCTATCACATATACCGGTGAGCGTGGACCCGGCCCGGGGATGGCGAAGACACGACCACGCCGGGGCCGGGCACCAAGACATGTCATCGTCCAGAGAACCACCGGTGCGGGGAGATTGATGACCCCGAAACGGCAATGTCGCTTCGCCCCAGTCGATGTGTACACAAGGCGCATCAGGTGGGTCAACCGCTTGCTGGCGACGACGGTCGTGCTGGCGACCCTGCTGTCCGCCCATCACGTCCGGTCGTGGTACCGGGAAGTGACGAGGCAGCAGCAAACCCGGGCGCTGTTGCACGGGGTCCGGAAACGCGAGATCGATTTTCGTAGGAAAAATGGAGCGTTCGCCGGGTCCATAGAAGATCTCAGGGTGGCCATGCCACCGGAGATGACCGGAACTGTCCGTGTCTTCGCCGGCAGGTTCTCGGGAGATCCCGACTTCCTCGTCGAATACTGTGACACCTTCTCATGCACCGCCCTCGACGCCGAATGTAGGACCCGGCTGGCCACACGATACGTACCAGAAGGCCCGCCACGAGACCTTCCGGACCTGGTCGAAGGCCCAGGGAGGTTCTTCGTCACATCGCCACAGAACAGGAGCAAGATGCCATGAACCATGCCGGGTGCGACACACACCACACCTCGCGATCCAGAATGGGGCGAGCGCGCCGTGCTGCTCGAGGTGTCTCCATGGTGGACAACATGATGGCGATGCTGGTGTTTGCCGCCGGGTCTGCCGCCGTCATGGCCGGGATCAACCAGCAGGTCCGACTCAACGCGCAGGGAGCCCAAATGACGGCAGCGACCACGCTGGCGCGTAACATATTCGAGGACCTTCGCCGCCGTGATCCAGAGGAATACCTGGTTACCGGCATGCCCAGCGGCCAACTGGGTCCCCTGGACGCAGCCGGACGCCCGTCCGCGTCCGGCCGATACTTCGTCACATGGGACTACACCGACGACGTGCCATCGAAAAACCTGAAAACCGTCGAAATCACGGTGCGGTGGACCGGCGAAGACAAGCCTCACGAAATCACTTTCGTCAGCGCCGTGCGTGCTCCCCGGTCAAAACCCTGGGGCTTCATCATGCCATGGACCGGATACACGCCGGAAATGCTGAGCTACGGCGAGTGCGACGCGCCGATTGCAGCCGGCACACCCACACCACCGCCTTCTGGTGGCCCCGGCCCCACTCCCACACCGAATCCCGCCCCGGGCAATGGAAACGGAAATGGGAATGGAAATGGGAATGGGAATGGAAATGGGAATGGGAATGGGAAGAAGTAGCTCCGTGACGACACGGCGGCCCCGTAGCCGAACGCTGACCGCCGGTTGACAGGAGGGTGAAGCATGACGCGCCTTGAACAACGCCTGGTTTCTCCTGTCGTGTCGCAAGCGCACAGCCTGGCGCTCACTTTCGCACGGGCGGCGGGTTCACCACGCTACGGTAGTACGCGCGACACGCCGTTCAGGCCACTGTCACGCGCCTGTCGCGCGCTGGTTTCCGTCAATCAGAGCGGTCACACCCTGGCGGAGCTGTCGGTGGCCATGGGGGTGAGCGCGATTCTCTCGACAGGCTTTTTCGTTGTCGCGCTGGATTTGAGTCACACCATTCAGCAACAAGTGATCGTTGGGCAGTACCAGGACAACGTCAACCTGGCCCTCACCCAGCTCGCTCGAGACTTTCGGCTCGCTGGAGCCAACGCCACAGCCAATCCGTATCTCTTCGACAAGGATCCCCCCACCGACGTGCCGGTGGATATCGACCCGGACCAGGACGGTGACATCACTAATGCGCTGCTGGTGCGCGCGGACAAGAGAGGGCTATCGACAGGTGACCCGGATGGAGACGCCGAGGATACGCTGGAGACGGTATACATCCACTACGATCCGTCGCTCGCCAGACTGTGGAGGCATACCTGGCGTGTCCCTCCCGACGTATCGGGGACAGAACTTGGAGAACACACGCAGAACCAAGCGGCGTATGACATGACACCGTTCCTCGACGGTATCTGCTCGTTCAAGATGACCTACCTGGACACTGCGGACCAGGTGACGACCGACCAGGACCAGGTGGCCAGCGTCCACATCGAGCTGACATCGGCGTCCGGCCCGAAAGAGTGTTTCCAGTCTCACAGTTTTACGAGGTCGTATGATGCTGTCATTCGTATCAGGAACAGGTAGTGGGTTCGCGGTCGAAAAGGCGTTCCCGGAAGGCAGGCGATGCGGACCATGGCGATCGAAAGCTTCGATACGCTGTCGGTGCCGGGGGGCGAGCACGACATCCACCGCCGTCATGCTCCTCGTGACATTGGCCACGGGGGCCACGCTGGCCCTGGGCACGACGGATCGCACCTTGATCAACAGCATTTCCTACAAGCAGGAAACCGAAACGTTGATGTTGGCGGAATCGTCCATCGAGTACGCGATGGCCTACCTGGACGGCGTGCCGGACTGGTCGAGTCTTTCGCTTCCCGCGCCCAACCTCGTCCCGCCCACGGTGGTCGGACGAGGGATGATCTGGGCGGATATCCAGAACGACGCCTTCGACCAGGATCCCCAGGTGGATGCGAATGACATGCTTGTGATCAAGGGGCACGGTCAGCTTCTCAACTCGACCGAAATGCGGAGCATCGAAACGCTCTACTGGCGACCGCAGTTCACGATTCCACCGGTCGCAGCGGTCAACATCTGCGCCTACGACGTGCTGGGTGCCAACAACGGCAACATGCGCATCAAGGGCTGGAACCACTACCTGCCGCCGAGTCCTTGTTCTGGCTCCCACTGCAACGAGGTTCGGAAGTACGAGGATCCTGACGTTGCGGGAGTCGCGTTCGAGGTACCAGGGCAGGAGGCCTACGCCAACTTCCCGCGCACGCTGGAGGGTGACCCGCCGGTCGCTTCGGGGGTCTGCGAGTTGCGCGGCCCCACCGGGGTGTGTGCTCGAGTTCGCTTGATCCTGAAGAATCTCGACCGCATCGTGGGCGTCGAAACGCTCACCTACTGGCCGGTCAAGGGCAAGGCGTCCTATGGCTCGGTGCTCGACCCAAAGCTCATCGACGTGGCCCCGGGCACCGAGTTGCGGCTCTGCGGGACATCACAAGGAGCAGGCGTGCTGTTCGTGGAGGGCACCCTCGTCATCACCGGCACGTTCACCTGGACCGGGCTCATCATCGTGGGTCCGGGGGGCGTCATCGACCAGCGCGGCACCGCAAATATATTCGGCTCGGTCATCACCGCCGGACAGGCAGACAGCCCTGCATACCTGTACATGCGGGGCAACGGCTCGATCGTCTGGGCCGCCGACGCCATCCGCGTCGGCCCGTTCAACCTCCCGGCACTCATGTCGTCCTGGCGCGAGTACCGTTGACCCTTCGATTTCCGACGCCCGGTAGCGGCCGCCCGCTCGATCGCGACGAACCCGCTCGATCGCGGCGCAGGCCGGGGTCACCTTCTCTCCGGACTCGAGCCGGGGCCGAACCCACTCTCCTCAATCGCTGATGAGATTGGCGCCCGTGACAGGATCCGCGACACGGGCCAGGCGGACTTCGGACGGGTGGACGTAGAACTCGCCGGTCACGGCGATTCGAGCCTGGAACAGGTGGCCGGATCGCGCCACGAAGTCGCTCCCCGAAATGGTCACGTGGGCATGGACGAACGGTTTGCCGTCCACCCACGTGATGTTTCCGGTGAGGTTTACCAACTCCATGTCGCCGGAAAAGGTCTGCTTGTGATAGGACTTCGTTTCCGGGTCGAGGTAGCCGAGCACAGTGTCTTGCACCGCGCCGATGCCGGTAATCGACCCCCCGACCAGCCCTGCCTGCTCGATAAAGGACGATAGCCCGTCGAGCACTTCCTCCCCGCGGTCCAGGCGGACCACGAATCCCGTGGCGGTCTTGATGAAACGCATGCCTGCCTCCCTTTCGTGGCGCGGGCCAAGAGGCTCGAGCAGGCCCGCAGTCATCTCGTGCATGGATGTTCCAACGATAGGGGCTCCGGCCGTGCTTGTCAACAGGCAAGGAACGCTTGCGACCCCGCGCGGCTCAACGCCGCCTGGAATCGTGTGTCAATCCTGCTGGGCTCGCCCGTCCGCCCGGTCCGGCCCGAGCACATCCACGAACCAGGCCAGGACCCGCACGTCCGCCTCGTCCGCGCCGGCGCGGACGATCGGCTGGAGCGCGGGGTTGAGCGGCTCGAGGGTGATCCCCGAGTGGCGCCATGCGGAAAAAGCCTCTTCGTATGACACGTCGAACCGCGTACACACGTCGGGCAACAGGATCCGGCTTCTCGATTCGGGTCATTGAGTCATCCGCGTTGTCCAGGAGCCGAATCGTTGCAAGGGGACCGGATTCGTGCTCCGACAAGGGGCAGGGCGAATGAATGCTTGTCGCCTTCATCTTGTCAACGGCACCCCACCGCGTTACTCTCAACCACGAGGATCGCAGAGAACCATCGCGAGAGCGAGCGAGACACGACCACCCGCCGGAGGAACACCGACATGACGAACTCAGCCACTCGCAGGCATGGGGCGCGGACAGCGACCCTTGTCTTCTTCGCTTTGCCTGGTATCGCGGCCTTGCCCCTCGTGGGTTGCGACGCGATCAAGGCAGGCCTCGAGGCCTACACCGACTGCGACAAGTTCGACGCAGACTACACCGATCGCCTTGCGACAGAAGGAGAACTCGCTGACACCGTGCCCGCGGAGACCGCGCAGTATCCCATGTCCATCGTCATCAGCCAGGATGCACTCAACCGCCTGTTCGCGGAAGTATCGGAAGGCGACCTGCCTGCCCTGACAGCCACCTACGACATCCTGGGTATCCCGGTCACGGTCGGCCTGGACCCCGAACTCCCCCTGCTGCAAATCGGGGGGGAGCGGGGCTGCGAGGATTGCATCCTCCTCGAGATGGGCTTCTCGGTCTGGGTGGAGATGTTCGGCATCGAGTACGGCGGCAGCGGCAGCGGGCGGTACCAGTTCCCTCTCAAGATCGTGGACAACGGCATGGAATCCTCAACAGTCTTTGCACGTCTCGACGAGTCCGAAGTCCTGGCCGTGGACATATCCCTCACCGGGATCGACGACGCCTACCTGGACATGATCGAAGGCTACGTGGCGGACCTGGCCACCATCGTCATCCAGGAGTACTACGGCGACGTCGAGCTTTTCGACCTCGAGGCCTGGAAGCTGGGGGACGGGGCGATCCGCCTGCTCGGGCGGGGGCCGCACATCTACCCGGACAAGGGTACGGTGGTCATCGGTATCCAGACCAACCTGGTCCGCCCCCTGGGAGGAGCGATCACCATCGACCCGGTCCTCCCCGAGGGTGCGGACATCGGCATGCAGTTCCATCCCGAGCTGATCCAGCAGATCATCGCCAGGATGCTGCACGAAGGGTACATCCCGAGAAGCTACACCTCGACCGGACAGGAGGATGCGTCCGGCCCGCTCTCGGTCACGATGAACCGGATGGAGACCACCGATGACGGCCTGCTGGGCGCGAGTTTCCGGCTGTGGCAGACCGGGGGGGAATACTGCGGTTGGGCGGACCTTGGGATCGCCCTTGGCCTATCCATCGGCGACGGCCAAATCCGGTTGAGCCCCGCCCAGGTCGAAGTGACGGATGCAGACGGCGTCGGCCAGGTGCTCGCCGTGGCCAGTTCCTGGCTCCAGAGCCGATTCACCG
Source organism: Myxococcota bacterium (assembly GCA_024278455.1). Classification (GTDB taxonomy): domain Bacteria; phylum Myxococcota_A; class UBA796; order JAJRTE01; family JAJRTE01; genus JAJRTE01. Next base: position 19,293 of record JAJRTE010000233.1, on the reverse strand, counting down.
AGGACATGACCGCGTTCTCCGAACTGGCCGTCAACTATCGGCAACTCACCCTTCCCATGGGCAAGCAGGCAGAAATGTCGTCTTCCTCGTTTCGCCTCGACCTCGACGCGAACGGGCTCAACGTGTACCTCAACCTTGACGCCATCGTGGACGCGCTGGCCGACTGAAGCGGGATGGCTTGAGGCGTGCAGGCGTGGCCCGTGCCCCGGTGGTTCGCTGTCTCCCGGACCGGCACAGGGCCAGGAAGCTGATGCGACCGTCTGCCGCGCAGTGCTTGGATTGTGAGCGGCGCCGTGCTACGTTCCAGATCAGGCTCGCAATCTGCCCTGGTGATTCGATGTGCACACCCCCATTCGGTTGGCCCTTGCGCCTGCGGAAACCGGTCCCGGAGAAGCCGGCGCCGGACGTATCGCACCCTGGCGAGGGCACGGAGCAGGTCCGAGGCGCACCACCGCCCTCTCCTCCCGGAGAACGCGCTGAGGATGACGGCCCCGGGGCCATGCTGGATGGCGAACCAGCGGCCAACCACGTCACGTCTCTGCCCGCCCCCCCTCCTTCTGCCGGCATCGAGACGCCGGACGGGGAAGCGGTGGCGAGCCCGCCCGGGGAAGCCGTCCCCGCTTCCAGTGCCCCTGTGTGTCCGCCGTTCGACCCCAATCGGCCCGCCGATGACACCCTCGAGACAGCACAGGATCCCCCCGGGGGCGAGGATCCGGTCGAGGGTGCGTTCAGCAGTCTCGAAACAACGCAAGTTCGCCACGAAAGTGCCCCCCCTGCCGTCCTGGAGTCATGGGATGAAGAGACAAGGGGTGAGAGCGACCGGGCCGCCGGGGTAGGAGCGCGTGCGTCGCCGCTGGTGCCACGCGGGCAAAAGTCGCTCCTCGAGGAGCAGGGTCTGGGCTTCGACGAGAAGACCGGGCGCCTGGATGCATCGCTCGTGCAGGAGGTGCTGTCCGAGGCCGGAGGTTGGGGGGAGGACTCGGAAGCGGCGGATTCCGCCTTCACCCGGCAACCGGCCATGCAACCCGCGACCGATTCGGGCGACGAGGCCACACCTGTGTCGTCGCTTCGCGGCACGTTTTGCCTGGACGAAGACGGGCGCCCAGGGGCCGACACGGGGGATCAGCCCCCGGTAGACACCCCGGCCCGGGCTTCCACCGGCGATGGTGGCGGCGGCACGGCCGAACACCTGTCACCGGGGGACACGCTGTTCGAATATGCCCCCGTGCCCCGGCCCACGACCCAGGCTCCGGACGAAGATATCGCCATGGTCGAAGCCCTCTCGGCAGAGTGGGACCTGGAGGAGATGGGATTCTACAGGGACGGTGAACCCGACACCGGCGGCGACACGGCCGAAGACACCTTCGAGCGGGAAGTTGGTACGGCAACATCCCCGGCGCCTCGAGAGGACGGCGATGCCGGGGGAGCAGGGCTGCTGGCCGGGCGGAACGCCGGGGAGAACCGCGACGCCGTGAACCTGGACGGCCAGACCGATAGCGTGGCTGGGGAAGCCGGCGTGGTGGAGGGACCTGTTGCTGTCCCGGACTCGGACGGTACGCCGCCGGGGAGCGTGAGGACCGATGTTACCCCCTGGTCGCAGGAAAGCACCGGCGCCTGGAGCGATTCCCAACCATCCCGGAGACTGGACGGACCTCGAGGCCGGGACTCCCGGCGAGCGGTGCCCCCCCCTGCTCCCGGAGAGACCATAGCGGTGGCTCACGGACTCGAGGACCGCTACCGCGTGCAGGCGCCGCTCGGACGCGGTGGCGCCGGAGTCGTCACCGAGGTCCACGACCAGCAACTCGATCGGCCGGTCGCCTTGAAGATGGCCCGGACCGACCTCTCTTTTGCGACGCCTGAGGAGGCCGAAACGTGGCTCCAGCGGACCGAGGCGGCGTTGACCTACGAGGCCCGGCTCACGGCCCGCCTCGAGGACCCGCGCATCGTCCCGGTTCACGACCTGGGGCGGACTCGAGACGGACGGGTGTTCTTCTCCATGAAGCGGGTGCGCGGGGTCAGCCTGAGCGACATCGTGGCACGCATGGCTCGAGGCGACGAGGCGTTGCTGGCCGAGTACAGTCTGAACCGGCGACTGACGCTCTTCGTGCAGATGTGCCTGGGAATGGCATTCGCGCACGACCACGGGGTGATCCACCGGGATCTCAAGCCGGGCAACATCATGGTGGGCGAATACGGCACGATCCAGATCATCGACTGGGGCCTTGCGCGGTTTCTCGACCCGTCGTCCGACGCCCCGATGCTGCCCGATGCGATCCGGGAGCGGGACCGGCGCGTCATCCAGGGCACGCCGGGGTACATGGCCCCGGAACAGGCGCTGGGAGACCACGACGCCATCGACCGGAGGACCGATATCTATGCGCTTGGCGCCATTCTCTACGAACTGCTGACCTTTCGTTCTCCGATCGAGACGACCAGGGGCGGGGAGTCGCTGAGGACCCGTCTGTACCAGCTTGCCCTGGGGCGGTTCCCGCCACCGTCGGAAGCGGTTCCCGGGCTTTTCGTTCCCCCGGAACTCGACGCGATATGTCTCAAAGCGCTGGCCGGAGAGAAGGCCGACCGATTCCAGGATGCACGGTCATTGGCCCGCGAGGTCGAAAGCTACCTCGAGGGGACCAGGCTCAAGGAGGAGGCGGATCGCCTCGCCGAAAGGGGACGACTGCTTTCCGAAGAGTATCGTGCTTTGCAGGGCGCGCTGCAGGAAGCACGCCGGGCAGCGCGCCTGGCTCGAGAACGGACACCCCGTTGGGCGCCGGTTCAAGAGAAGGAGATGTTGTGGGCTCTCGAGGACAACGAGGCCGAGATTGCCCGGCGCCGAACCACCACCTTCGCCGACGCCGTGCGGGCATTCCACGAAGCGCTGGGGTACGACCGTGAATCCACCGAGGCGCGGAACGGGCTGGCGGAAATCTACTGGACGCGCGTGGTCGAGATGGAGGAGGAAGGACAGGTCGAGGAGGCGCGCTACTACGAGCGTGAAGCACGCCAATATGACACCGGTTCTCTCACCGCCCAGCTCGATGGGCACGGCAAGCTGATCCTCTCCAGCACGCCGGCGAGGATGGAGGTCGAACTCCTGCGCTTCGTCGAGGTCCAGCGCAGGCTCGTTCCTCGATTCGTGTCCAACCTCGGCCGGACTCCCCTGGAACACGCCGGCTTGCCCATGGGCTCCTACCTCCTCGTGCTGCACAGGCTCGGCATTCCGGACATCCTCTACCCCATCTGGGTGCGCCGTAGCCAGACGTGGGAAGGGCACGTGACCGTCCCGGAGGAAACCGAATCGCCGGAATGGGTGTTCGTGCCCGCCGCTCCGTGCATCGTCGGTGGCGATCCCAAGGCACCCGGTAGCATCGAACGGACAGAGGTCGAGGTGTCGAGCTTCTACATCAGCCGCCTTCCCGTCTCCTGCGGCGAATACTGCGAATTCTTGAACATGCTCTCTCGAGAGGAGGCGCAGCACCGGGTCCCGAGACGGCAGGACGGAACCCGCTGGGCCACGCCATGCTGGTGGAGAGACAACGACGGCCGATACTTCGTGCCCAGGCGTGACCGGGACGGGCAGCATTGGCACAAGGACCTCGCCGTGACCTGCGTGAGCTGGGACGACGCCCAGGCGTTCGCGCGATGGAAGAGCACCCAGGACGGCGCCGCCGTCCGTCTTCCCACCGAAAACGAGTGGGAAAAAGCGGCTCGAGGTGTCGATGGGCGGTTCTTCCCCTGGGGAAACCACTTCGACCCCGCGTTCTGCAAGATGTCCGAAAGCCGGCCGGGCGTATCCCAGCCAGAGGTCATCGGGACCTTTCCCTTGGACGAAAGTCCCTACGGCGTTCGCGACATGGCGGGGGGGATGTCGGAATGGGCAAACGGCTTCTTCGACGATCAGAACTTGCTGATGACCGTGCGGGGAGGAGGCTGGAACCGGTCCGCCGAGTATTGCCGGGCCGCCGCAAGGTCAGGCAGCCCTCCCCGCGCGCCGAATCCCCACGTAACCTTCCGGCTCGTGAAGGAATGCTGACCCGCTGTCGCGATTGCCAGGCACCCTCCCACTTCCCACATGACCTCGACTCGCCCTTCCGGCGATCAAAAGACCAGAACGTTCGTGGCGTCCGCCGGCGACCCGGTACGGCGTCGCCGCGCCACGCCTTTCCATGGCAACCGTGGTATCGGCTCAGCTCCCCGGCGTGATCGTGTCTCGCTGGCCTCCTCCTTTCCGTTCGGCACGGGGGAGAAAGGATCTGAGAAAAATGCGCCGCCCCGGGTGCCGGAGACGCCGGACCCGGGCAGGGGTGCTCCAGCGCGTCAAGCCACCAGGACGAGGACCCAGTTCATGAACCGGAACACCAGGTTCACCGGGTAGGAGAACAGGCTGAACCCCAGGAAACCGGGCAGCAGGATCACACCCAGAAGAGCCAAGGGGCCGTACCGGAGAAAACGCTCCCACTGGGGGCGCCAGGCATGAGGCATGAGCCCATCAGCCACTCTGCTCCCGTCCAGGGGGGGAATGGGCAGCATGTTGAACACCGCCAGGATGACGTTGATCGCGATGACCTGCGTCAGCAAGGAAAGAACGACGGGGCTCAGAAAGCCCACGTTCGCGGCGGCCAGGGCAATGACCAGCGCCATCCCGGCGATGGCCAGGAGCACGTTGGCCACGGGCCCGGCAACAGCCGTGATCATCATCCCCTGGCGCATGGTGACGTCCCGCCTGAACCGGACCGGGTTGACCGGTACCGGTTTCGCCCAGCCGAACGGCACGCCCATCAGCGGCAGCAGGACGGTCCCGATCGGGTCGATATGGGCCATCGGGTTGAGCGTCATTCTGCCCATCCGGGCCGCCGTATCGTCCCCCAGTTTCCAGGCGCTCCATGCGTGGGCGAACTCGTGTACAGTCAAGGAAAGCAGCAGCGGGATCCAGTACACGATCCGCCACAGGAGCCAGTTACCGCCTTGATCCATGGATTGTTCCCGTGTTCGATGACAACGTGTCGAGGCCACTGACGGACTCGAGCGGGCAGCCCGCCCGGGTCGCGGCGACCAGAAACCGGCATTGTACCGCGAACCCTTTCAACCGTCATCGTCGAACGTCGCGGCGCGTTGCTTCTTCAGTTGGCCTCGCCGTCGCTTGCCCGCCAGCCGACGCCGATGATACGCTCGAGACGGCCGGGTCGGCACTCGAGCCCGGCGGCGTGCCAGCGCCAGGTTCAACAGGGTCGTCATGCGCGCGACAGCCGCCTCGAGGTTGGCACCCCGGGTACGATGCTCGACCGCCACCACGCGAAGCCGTCCGAGGGCGTCGATCCGGCGGCACAGGCCCGACCGGATACGCGCTGATTCCTCCGGCCCGAAGATGTCGCTCGCCGCCTCGAGGTCCAGGCGCACATCGACCTTGGTGGCCACCTTGTTGACGTTCTGTCCGCCCGGACCACCCGACCGGCTCGCCCGCACTTCGAGTAACCGCGCGGGCAGCACGCGCCCGTCAGCGAGAACGATGTCCGGCACGGACGCCATCCTTCCGGCCTCCTCCAACGACAGGCGCGGTCTGCCAGGCACCGTATCCTCGAGTCGCGGCGGCTGGCGATGCGTTGAAATCAACGGTGTTGTGCGCTACATTTTCCCTTGTACCCGATCCGCGTAGTTCTGCCAACCCTCGGGCGGCCGCACGCCGGCCGCAGGAGGCGGCTGGGGGTCCGAATCCAGGCGCAGATGGCACGGTTCGGCCGATCCCGTCGACCGTTTTCGGTACGCCCTATCATCCAAGGAGGTCCGTATGGTGAGCCAACTGTTGTCGACCCACTCCAGGCACCTGTTCCTCTTGCCGGTCTTGCTCTTCCCGCTGGTCTTCCTCGGTCCCGGCCAGTGCGACGAGGACGCCGACGGCGACGGCTACTCCTTCATGCAAGGCGACTGCGACGACGAGAACCCCGATGTCCACCCCGATGCCCCCGAACTGTGCGACGCCGTGGACAACGATTGCGACGGCGAGGTCGATGAAGGCCTCGAGCAGCATGCGTGGTACCGGGATGCGGACGACGACGGCTACGGCACGTCGAGCACGTTCGTGTTGAGTTGCGTGGCCCCGGACGGGTTCGCGGCCGAGGACGGGGATTGCAACGACAGGGATCCCGAGGTCAATCCGGGCATGACGGAATCCTGCGACGGCAAGGACAACGATTGCAACGGACTGACCGACGAAGGGGTGACCCAGACCTGGTACACCGATGCCGACGGCGACGGCTACGGCGCGTCTCGTCCCTCCTACACCGGCTGCACCCAGCCGCAGGGGTTCGCCGAGGTCTCCGGCGACTGCAACGACAGCAACGCGGACGTGTACCCCGGCGCGGAGGAGCTGTGTGACGGCCTGGACAACGATTGCGACGAGGAGATCGACGAAGGATTCGTGCTGCCTACCTGGTACCGTGACGGCGACGGCGACGGGTACGGTACGGTGGCCGGCGCGGTGGAAGCCTGTGTCGCCCCCACCGGCTACGTAGATGTCGCCGGCGATTGCAACGACAAGAACGCCGAGGTCAACCCCGCAGCGCCTGAGCAGTGCGACGGGGTGGACAATGACTGCAACGGGGAGATTGACGAAGACCTCGAGCAGTACACCTGGTACCGCGACATCGACGGAGACGGGTACGGGGGCGATGGCCCCACCGTCACCTCTTGCCAGCAGCCCGACGGCTACGTCATGGTGGGCGGCGACTGCGACGACCGCTCCGCCGACATCTACCCCGGCGCCCCCGAGTCGTGCGACGGCGCCGACAACGACTGCAACGGCGTCGTGGACGACGGCCTCGATCAATTCACCTGGTACAAGGACGCGGACGGAGACGGATACGGCACCGATCGCAACCCGGTCGAGTACTGCGCTCAGCCGGTGGGATACGTGGCCTGGAACGGGGACTGCAACGACCTTGACGCCGATGTCAACCCCGGGGCGCTCGAGGTCTGCGACGAACTGGACAACGACTGCGACGGAGAGATCGATGAAGGATTCGACGTCCTCACCTGGTATAAGGATGGGGACGGAGACGGCTATGGCACCGGCTTCACCACGATCGAGAGCTGCGCGGACCAACCTGGATACAGCCTCGAGGCCGGGGACTGCGACGATCGCGACCCCCGGGCCTACCCCGGGGCCGAAGAAGTGTGCGATGGGGTCGATAACGACTGCGACGGCAGCGTCGACGAGGACCTTGCCGTGCTCACCTGGTACAAGGACGCGGACGGAGACGGGTACGGGAAGGCCCTGCCGACCGTCCAGGGGTGCGCGCCTCCGGCCGGCTTCGCCGGTGAAGCGGGAGATTGCAACGACGACGATCCGACCATCAACCCCGGGGCCGAGGAACTCTGCGACGGGATCGACAACGACTGCGATGGGCAGGTAGACCCCGGCTGCCGTTTCTGACGCTTCCGCCCCCCCCGCCTCGCCGCTCACGGGCGGGCGCCGGGGAGGGCTACCGTGACTCGCCACGGACGTATCCAGTCAGCCCCCACCCGGCGCCGCATCCCTGACTCGAACGAGGGCTGGCTGTCACCACCGGGAAGAAACGGCAAGGAGGCTCGGGCATGGCAGGCCCCGAACTGTTCCACAAGATCGTGTCGAGCCCGGGCGAAAGGGCTGCCCGTCACCTGTTGATCCTTCACGGAATCCTCGGCCAGGGCAGGAATTGGTACACGATCGCCAAGGAACTGGTATCCTTGCGGGAAGAATGGAGCGTCGTTCTCGTCGATCTCCGCATGCATGGGCGCTCCCAAGGCTTCCCGCCGCCCCACACGGTAGCGGCCTGTGCCGGCGACCTCTCTGCCCTGGCACGGTCGCTGCCCCTGCCCGTGGCGGCGGTGGCGGGCCACTCTTTCGGAGGCAAGGTCGCGCTCGCCCTTGCCGAACGTGCTACCGGCGGGCTCGAGCAGGTATTCGTGCTCGACGCGAGCCCCGCGGCTGGACCGCCGGCCACCGGTATCGCGGGCGTCATGGCTTCCCTGGCATCGATTCCCATGCCGCAACCGTCTCGAGACGCGCTGGTGGCCCAACTCGTGGATCGAGGACTGGCCGAACGCACGGCCCGCTGGGTCGCGACGAACGCCCGGTCCAACGGAAAAGAGGTGTGGTGGCGTGTCGACCTGGGAGCCATTCGGGCGATGCTCGAGGATTTCTTGCGACGCGACTTTCGTCCGTTCCTTTCCCGGACGGATCGCACCGTTGCGGTTCGGCTCGTGAAGGCGGCCGAGTCGCCGGTAATCTCGGCATCGATGCTCGCATACCTCGAGAAGCTGCCCGAGGCGTCGCGCGTGACCGTGGACGTGCTGCCTGGCGCGGGTCATTGGCTCCACACGGACAATCCTGGTGGTTTGATGGCAATCCTGCTCAAGTACCTGTAGTCAGCGGGGGACGGGGGAGTGGCCGAGAACGCGGTAACCGACCTGGCATTGCCGATCCAGAACCGGCACGACCTGCGACGGGCGTTTCAACTGGTCCGGACGTTTCGCCGGGATCCATCCGAGTTGTTGCGCTGGGAGCCGGAGGCGCGGTTGTCTCTCCTGGAGCGGGAGCGGCGGGAGATGGCCCTATCCCTCTATCTCGTGGCGACGCTCGAGACCGGGGCTGGAGAGATCGAGTCCCGTGTCAGGGCGTGCCGGCACATCTTCTCGAGGAACGTTGCCGCGCCGGCCGACGCTGTCAGGGCGGCGGAACTCCTGTTCAGGTCGCGCAGCCTGAGCGGGAGCACGGACATCGAGACGTTCTGGCTCGCCGCAGCCTTTGCCCACCCGCTACAGCCCATCGCCCCGGCCGACCTGAGGGACACCGCCTGGGCGTACCTCTGCCATGCCCCGTTCAACCTCGATCCCCGGACAGCTCTCCTGTTCGCCAGGGAGAGCAAGGCACTCCAGCGGCCTCCCTTTCCCCGGTGGCCCATGGAACTTGTCGAATGGCTGATGCAGCGCGCGCACCAGGCCGACCTGGGCGCCACCATACTGCAGGCCCACCTGTGCGTGGCCCTCGGCGCGAGCGACCTGGACGACCTTGCCGACAAGCTCGCCTCGAGGAAGCGGGAGCCGGACCAGGCGACCGTGGATGCCCTGGAGCAGCTCGCCGGGTACTACGTCCGCGTCGAGGCCGACGAGGTGCATGCCAGGGACATCGTCGCCTACGTGGCCGCCAGGGCGCAGAAATCATCTTCCTACGACGCCTACCTCGAGCACAACGTCTTCGACCTCCCGTACGACGAGTTGTACGAAATGGTGACCGCCCGCATCGATGACGTGCCGGCACTGGATGGCCTGTACGATCGGTTCGCGGATCGAGGCCGCCTGGACGTGGCACGACGCCTCGTGGAGGCCGAACTGGTCAAGCGGCTCGATCCCTGGTACTACGGGGGCATCCAGCCGCACATCGCCCGCGCGCTCTCCCGGATCGTCGCCGGCGCGGACATCACGGACCCTCGAGTCAGGACCCTGGTCGTCCGGCTGGCGGCGATTCATGCCCGCACGCGGATGATAAGCAGCAACACGCGGCAACTGCTGGACCGCATTTCAGAGCGCCCCGAATACCTCGAGGACGGCGCGCCGATCCAGGAAATCCGACGGGGCATCGGCGCGTACCTCGAGTCTGCGGAACCGAAGAACATCCTGGAGCGGGAACGCCAGTTGCTCGAGGAGCGGTGGGACGACCTGTCGCCTGCCGAGCACCGGGTGATGAACGAAGTCTACGCCTGGATCAATCAGCGGTTTCGTCCTCGAGTGGAGGCGTTGCGTCCCGCGGCGGCTGCCGCCGCAGGGCCCACGTCGGACACCTTTTCGGCGCTCGGCGAGAAACGCACAGCCATCCGGGATGCGGAAAAGTACTTCCGGGCCGTCTACTTGAAGACCTTTTCGCCCCGCTTTCGCGAGCGTGTCACCCAGGAGGTGGAGCGGGCGCTCGATGTCCCGTTCCAGCAAGTCCGCAGCCTGGACCTGGACACGGTCTACACCCTCGCGCGCCGCCGCGCGAGGCAGGGCCGGCTGGCCGCCTTCGGCCTCGGCGCCATCGCGGGCGTCACCAGTGGGTTCGGGGGCGCCCTGCTCGAGGTGGGTGCGGTCAGCGTGCTCGCTGCACGGAGCGTGGCGCACATCGGGGCCTGTTTCGGCATAGAGCCAGGAACCGAGGAAGGATTCGAGTTCCTCGTGGACACCCTTTTCACGACACTGTCGGTCGATGCCGGGGGCGGTCTCGTGGCGTACCTCATGGACCAGAAGCCGGTGGCTCGACACCTGGCCCTGGTAAGTCTCGCGCAGGTGCTCAGCGACCGTGTTCGGACCGCCCTGCGGCAGGACGGGGGGCGCGGGGTCAGCGCGGCCATCGCTCGGTGGCTGGTAGACCTGTCGGCGCGCCGGGTTCCGGCCTGGGCTCCACGCCACTGGCGCCACGCGATAGCCCTGGCCAACGCGGCCGCGGCCGGCGGAGCAAACATGCAGCTCTATCGCGAATTCACCGATGCCGCGGTACACATCGCCGCACGCCGCTGGCTGCTGGAACGGCTCGGACTGGAAGCGCCTCGAGGCGCCGGTACGGAGTTCCATCCAGCCGGCACCGTACCTTCCACCCGGGTGCCCCGGGTCTGGTAGCCGCGGGCCGTTGCACCGGTGGTGACACCTGGCGGGCCGAAGGAAGAAAGTCCATGCGCATTCGTTGCATACCAGAACAGGTGCCCCGGCCGATACCGGATGAGGACTGCCCCGCATGCGGGCGGCGCCGCATCCCATACATCCCGCGCTGTGTGTGCGGGCATGTCTACGACAGCCGGGATGACGCGCCGTCCCTGGTCCATCCGGGTCTGCGAGCACCGAAGCCTCCCGGAGCGTTCCGTATCGCGCACTGGTCCGACATCCACCAGGGGTCGCGCTGGCCCCTCGGTCTCGACATGGCGACACGGCTGCGCAACCTCCTCTCGGCCCTCGTTCAGCTCGACGTCGACGGTCTCGTCATCTCGGGAGACCTGACCCAGTTCGGCAAGCCGGGGGAGCTGCTCGACGTCCGGCAGCACCTCGAGGCGTTCGGATTCGGTGCCAGCCGCCGCCTGATCGTTCCCGGCAATCACGACGTGGCTCGAGGCACGCGCAATCGCGACTTCGAGGATGTGTTCGGCGTCTCCTACCCGATGGTCCTCGAGTTCGGGCCGGGACTAACGGTCATCGCCTTCGACAGCAACGTGCTCGAGGAGCGCACGCTGTTCGAACGGGGCTGGGTCAACGTGCGCGGGCGAGTCGGTCCCGAGGCGGTGGAAGCGGCCCGGGAGCGGGTCCGATCCCTCCCCGCGGGAAGCAGGCTGCTCGTGCTTCATCACCACCTGGGCCGACTGCCGCCGGAGCGCAAGTGGGCTACGTTCGACGAGCACACGTTCAAGGTCGACCAGTACCTCATGGCCCCCCTCGTCGACGCCGCGGAGGTGCTGGCGTTCGCTCGAGAAACGGGCATCACCGCAGTCCTGCACGGCCACAAGCACTGGTACAGCCGCACGGGATACCGAATGGGTTCGATCCCGGTCTTCAACGCCGGTTCGGTGACCCAGATGCGCCATCCACAGTTCCGGCTGTTCGACTTCGTCGACGGCGAGTGGCAGGCACTCTACCGGGTGGAGGTCAGCCTGTGAACCGGGCCGCCGGGGCAGCCCGGACACCCGCCTCACCGACCGTTGCGTGGTCCGTTCGCGCCGAACGGGCGGTAGCCGCCGGCGTGCCGAGCCTCACCAGCACCCGCCTCGTCCGCTCAGTCGCACAAACGAAACTCGTACATCATGTCGTCCGGGACAGGGGTGATGGTCCCGTCCGGGGACATGATGAATCCGTAGGCGTTCAAGTCGGCCACACAACACCCGCCCGCGAGGCTCAAGGTCTGGACAACGATCCGAACCCGGCCATCCTCGAGCAGGTCCCGCCAGACGACGGCTCGCACCGACGCGTTCCCGCCGCCCAGCGTCGTCGTCGCGCTGTCGTCCATCGCGACCAGCCTGTCGAACGGCAGTGCCTTCAGGCGCTCGAGTTCGTCCGCGACCAGGCGGTCCTGAGGACCACCAAGTTCCCGCAAGGTATCCACGGTCTCTCTCCCTGATGGGTCTCGCTGTTTCGAAACTCGCCGTTCGCCCGCCGCTCGAGTGCGCCTGGTGGTCGAAAACACGGCCCGCATGTTCGGCGCCGCGAACGGCCCTGTCTGAACCATCCTGAACGGCGTCACCACCTGGTGGCCGACCCCGCACGCCGGTTCTCGACTTCTGCACAGTATTGCCACGGATCAGCGCATCTTGCCAGGACAAGTGTCGCAACGACCACCGGCGGAACGGGCCGACGACATTCGCCTTGACAAATGGCGGTGTCGCGTGCAGATCTCTGCCATGTTCCCTGCCGGGTGCCGTTGTGTGCCCGTTCTGGCATCACTTCTCGACCCTTAGCCCAGGAGGCGACCATGAGCGCACGCGATATCTCCATCGAATACTGCGTGGTTTGAAACTACGGACCTCGAGCCGCCAGGTTGGCGGACCTGATCGAATCGCGCTACGGCTTTCGACCGAAAATGAAGAAGAGCAGCGGCGGGGCCTACGAAATCCGACTCGCCCGGGAACTCATCTTTTCCAAGCTTCAAACCGGGCGTTTCCCGGAAGATGACGAAATCCTGTCGGCGCTGGACGAACGGCTGCGCTGACTCTCCGGCCGGAACGGCAACGCGCGCCACCTATAAGTAGCTGCGGATGGCGAAAGAAATACGTGTCGATACTCCGGTGTAGGTGCCCGCGTGCATGCTGGCCGGGCCGATGTCCACCGACAAGTCGATCGGGTGGATCTTCGACTGGACGCTGGCGCCGATATACCCGGCGCCGTAGACCAGTTGCGGGGGGGGCGTGTCCACTGGCGTGTTCCTACCAAGTATGAACCCCGCCGTCACCCCAACCCCGAAGGTGCTGTTGATCTCCATCCGATCATCCTCGAAAACCAACGACTGCAGAATCATGTCCACACCCAGACACGGTGTCGATGGGAGGAACGGGCAGATACCTACCTTCCCCTGAAACGCCAGGTTGTCGTTCGCGTGGTATTTCCCCACCGCGGCCAGGCTAACGGTGTCCGGAACGAAACGGGTCAGCGTCTCCGCAGCGAACCCCACACCGAACTTCCCCCGGTAGGAATAGGGGTGGAAACTCTGCGCCGCGCCTTTCCCCGGAAACATGGCCAGCAACAGGATGAGACAAGCGACAACATGGCGAGGCTGCATCGATTGGGTCCCTCGTTTCGATACCGCATGGTGGACTGCTCCGGAGCGGACGCCCCGGTCAGGTTGCCAGTATACCGCCTGGCGCCCGGCAATGCAATCCCGCAAAGCCATGCCACCTCGTCGCGCGTCCTCGCCCACGATGACCGTGATACCGCCTTGCGGATGCAATTTCGCAAAGCGCGTCCCACCTCGTCGCACGTCGCCCACCCACGGAATGGAGCCCGTTTGCGACCCGGGCAACACCGCGGCGCGGAGAGGTCTACCTCACTTGGGCAGAGACAATCAGATGGCTGACAGAGTAGGGCGATGGGAATCCGTGCTGCCTCCGCGCCTGCTCCTCGAGCGCCGGCGGCGGTTGCTTGGTGACCGTGATCCGCTTCACAGGGCAGTAACACAAGGGGCAAATGTCCCCTTCCCGCTGGATGGTCCGGCAGTTGGGACAGAGTATCATGCTGATCATCGTGCACCTCCTGGGTTTCACGGGCGGGGAACACTCTGCTCCCATTTCATGCATCGGCATGAGCGCGGAATGCCTTGACCGGTTTCCCCGACAGTGGAGCAGGCATCCTGCCTGCTGCCTCAGTAGACCAGGCATCCTCCCTGCTGCCTCAGTAGAGCAGGGATCCTGCCTGCCTGGGGACAATATGGTTGCAACTCCCCGATTCGACATGCAGAATCAAGCCTCGACGACCCGTTGAGGCCACCATCGCGCCGCGTCTCGCTCATGCATAGGTTTGCCATGACCTCGAGGATACGCTTCCAGGACTGTTTCAAGCGCTACAGGTTGGACCAGGACAGGGTGCGTCCCCCGTCGGACACCGCTGCGTGGGCACGGTCGCGGCTCGAATCCACCGGGCTGGACCTGCTCCGCTCCACCGAACGGGTCGACCGGAGGCGGCTCGGCATTCCCGTCTACGTGAGCCGGTGCGGGACCGACGCCTTGCGCCTTCTGGGCAAGCCTGTGCAGATGGGCAAGGGTGCGACCGTGGAACAGGCGGAGGCCAGCGCCCTCATGGAACTGGTGGAACGCCTCTCCCTGGCCCGATTCGCGTCGCCTGTGGCCGCTTTGACCCGGCTAGAGGACCTCGAGGGTCCGTGCCTGGGTATCGAGCAGCTTGCCGCGTCGGTCAGCGATGACGGTGCCGACATCGAGCGCCTGGAGCCGCTTTTCCGTATCATGCCCATGCGGTGGGTGTGGGCCAGGAACCTTACCGCCGGACGCGACGAGCGCATACCGTTCGACTGGTTCCACCGGATCCACGAGAGCAACGGGGCCGCCACGGGCAACACGCTCGAGGAAGCGGCGCTCCAGGGGGTCTGTGAACTGGTGGAGCGCCATCTGGCGTCGATCGTCACGCACGAGCAACGGGAGACACCTTGGATCCGGAACGGGAGCCTCCAGGACCCGGTAGCACGGGAGCTGGCCGGCAAGATGACCGGGGCAGGGATCAAGCTCTACCTGAAGGACTTCTCCCTGGACATCGGCGTGCCGACGGTGGGGCTGGTGGCCTACGCCCCGGAGACCTTTCCCGAGAAGAGCGAGTTGGTCTTCACCGCCGGCACCGCCACGTCGCCACACAAAGCCGCGATACGCGCCATTACCGAGGCGGCACAACTCGCTGGCGATTTCCTCTCGAAAACGCGATACCAGCCCACGCTGCCTCGCTACGAATCCCTCGAGCAGGCCCGCTATCTCCTCGATACCACGACCCGGGTGTCCATCCTCTCGCTTCCCGACATCTCGAACGACAACATCCGGGCAGAACTGGAGACCGTCGTCGCTGCCTTGTCCCGGTCGGGGTTGACGCTGTACGCTGTGAACATCACCGACGAACTGCTGGACGTGCCAGCGGTGTTCATGGTCGTTCCGGGAGCACATCTCCAGGAACGAACCCGCAAGGACGGCCTGCTGTTCCACTTCGCCAGGCTCGCCTCCCTGGCCCCTGAGCCGGCCCAGGCGATCGCGCTGACAAGACGATACCTCGAGACGTTCCCCGGACGCTTCGAGACGCTGTTCTTCGCCGGATACGCCCTCGAGCGCGCGGGAATGGCTCGACAAGCCCTGACCCTGTTCCGCCAGGCGCTGGCCGCCAACCCCGACCCGGACCATCTCACCAGCATTCATGCGCACATCGGCGTCTGCCTCAAGGACCTGGGAGACCTGGACGGGGCGATCCGCGCCTTGACCGCTGCCACCTCCCTGGTAAACGCCCAGAAGGAGTCCTTCCAGGTCCTCGGACAGTGCTATTACATGCGCAAGGCGTACTACAGGGCCATCGACGCATTCGGGCAGGCCATCCAGCGCGACGCCAATTCCGCGATAGACCATGCCAACATGGCTGCCTGCTTGCGCGAACTCGGGCACCGTGCCGAAGCCATCAGGCTGTACGAAATCGCGCTCCGCCTGGACCCCCTGCTACACGCCGCCCGCGTCCACCTGGAACGGCTGAGCCGGGGGGAGTAGCGAGCGGGGAGCGGGGAGCGGCGAGCGGCGAGCGGCGAGCGGCGAGCGACGAGCGGGTGTAGGGTGGGCGCGCAACGTGTCCAATCGTGCTCGGGCTCGTGCTCGTGCTCGAGGACCTCCTCGCCGGGCTTCCGTGTGCCGTATCGCCGCAATTGCCCGTGGTTCGGAACGTTTTGGTTCCTTGTCGCAGCAGAGTACGCCTCTCGCGAACGAAGTGGGGGAAGGAACGGCGAGCGGCGAGCGGCGAGCGGCGAGCGGCGAGCGGCGAGCGGGGAGCGCGGGTGCTCGCTCCTACTCACTGCTCGGAAAGTCTTTCCGGCCTGTCGTTCCAGGCAGTTGGGCCTCCCCGGGGGCGAGGAGGAGGGCCGCGATCAGGGGCACCAGGATCTCGATGCGACCGAGCAGTTCGATCCCCTTGCCCAGGTCGCCTGTCGGGCGGCGAACCACGTTCATCAGCGGCCGGTATTCGGACTCGTGGTCGACGGTCACGGCGAGGAAGTCCTGGACAGGCGCCCTCCCGGCCGCTCGACGCAGGTTGTTCGCCATGGTCAACGACTTCAAGAACACCTCGGGCAACACGACGCTCGAGGCCACGTTGAGGTGCACGCCGCCGCCAGAGAGGTTGTCGATACCGGCGGCGAGGATTTCGAAATCGCGCTGGGATGCGGCACCGGTCGCCGCGCCATCGAAACTGGGGTGCATGTGCACGATGTCGGTCCCGATGGCGACGTGGATGGTCATCGGGATGCCGGCAATGAAAGCCTGTGCCAACAGGCTGTCGCCGGCGTGCGGTGCGTCGGCGAGCAGGTACCCGAGGGTTTCCCCGTACCCGGCGCCCCGGTCACGGGCCTGTCGAGCCGCGTCGTTGAGAAAATGGCCGGTCTCCCGGGCCATGCCGAAGGCCCCCGTGTGGATCCGCCCGCTCATCTCCTCGGAGGTGGCCCCGAACAGGGCGATCTCGGCGTCGTGGATGGCACCGGCACCGTTCGTGGCGACGTGGGTGACCAGACCGGCCTGCATGAGCGCGACGAGGTGCCTGGAAAGACCGTACTTGACCAGGTGCGGCCCGCATGCCCACGTTATCGATTTGCCACGCGCTCGAGCCGCCCGGATGCCGTGGACCACTTCCACCAGGTTCGCGGCTGCGTTCGTCCTGTGGCGAGTCGCGGGCAGAATGTCGAGAAACCGGGGCGGTGCCCCGGAGGCCGGCGGCGCCGCGAAGTCGGTGACGGAGACCAGGTTGGTACGCTCGCCAAACGGCAAGGTCACCACTCGAGAACGGTCGAGCGCCGGATACCGGGAACCCGCGCCGGCCCGGGAACGCGCAGCAGCCTCCCTTGCCGGGGATACCAGGCCGCTTCCACCACCGGCCTCCCCACCCTTCCCGTCCACCCGGTGCTGGATACGGCGCGCAATGCCTGTCGTCGACACACCGGGAACCAGGGGGAGCAATTCGACCCGGCCTCCCCATCCGGCGAGCAGCGCCCGCTCGGCCTCCACCCGCTCCGCCACGAACGAACCGCCCTTGACATGGATATCCGGCCGGATCACCGCGAGTTCCGGCAACGGCGTGTCGCCGTCGAAGACCAACACCCGGTCCACCGCGCGCAACGCCCCAAGCACCGCGGCACGCTGATCCTGCTCGAGGTAGGGCCGGGCCGGCCCCTTCAATCGACGAATGGATACGTCACTGTTGAGCAGCACGATGAGGCGGTCGCCCAAGCCTCGAGCACGCTCCAGGGTGGCGACGTGTCCGGCATGGAGGATGTCGAAACAGCCGTTGACAGAGACGACCTTGCGGCCGGCAGCCCGGTGGGATTCGGCCCAGGCGGCCGCTTCCTGGGTGATGACGACCGTCACTTCGTCCGCTCGCGCGCCTTGGCCAGCACGTCCCCGAGCGCCGAGCCGAATGTGCCGAGCGACCCCGACTCCACGGTCGCCGAACGCCTCTGCTTTCGGCTCGCCCGGTACCTGTCGAATTCGGCCCTGCCTTCAGAGTCCAGGAGTTCCTTCCGGCTCAGTGTCAACCTCTTCTCGCCGGGATTCACGTCGAGCACCACAGCCTCGATCGGCTGCCCCGGCTGGAATTGCTTGCTGTGATCCGTGCCTCGAGCCGTACCCATCTCCGAGTTGGGAATCAGGGCCGTGACGCCGGGCTCCACGGTGACGAAGACGCCGAACGGCATGACCTTCTCCACCGTTCCTTCGATGTGGTTCCCGGGACGATACCGTTCGCCGACTCCCTCCCAGGGATCCCCGGCAAGCTGCTTCATTCCCAGAGCGATACGTCGCTTCGCCGTGTCGATACCGAGGATTTGCACCGTCACTTCCTGCCCGATATCGACCACCTCCCCAGGGTGCTGGACCCGCCTGTCCCACACCATGTTCGAAATATGGAGCAACCCCTCGAGCCCGGGCTTGAGTTCCACGAAGGCGCCGAACGGCTGAAGGCGCGTCACCTTGCCAGTATGGACACCCCCTTCCGCGAAATGGGCCTCCACGTCGTCCCACGGATCGCCCTCGAGTTCCTTCATGCTCAGACTGAGCCTGTCGGCCTCCCGGTCGAACTTGATGACCTTGACGGTGACCGTCTGCCCCTCGGTCACCACGTCTCGAGGGTGCGTCGTCCGTCCCCACGACATCTCGGACACGTGGAGCAGACCGTCCATTCCACCGATATCGACGAACGCACCGTAGTCGCGGATCGTGCGCACGGTACCGGTGAGCACATCCCCCACCTTGAGCGTCTCCCGGAGGTGCTTGGCCTTCTCTTCCTGGGCCTCCCGCAACAGCACGGTCCGGCTCAGCACGATGTCCCGCCCGTTGTCCTTGACCTCCATGATACGGAACTCGAACTCCTCGTTGAGGTACTTGTCCGGGTCGTCGGTTCGCACGATATCCATCTGGGACATCGGCACGAAACCGCGCATGCCCGCAACCCGAACCTCGTAGCCACCCTTGTTCCTACCGCTCACCTTGCACTTGATCGGCAGACCGTTGCGATAGGCGTTGAGGACCATCTCCCGGTCTCGAGTCGACCGCGCAAGGGATCGAGACAGGCGGACCGCACCACCGTCGCCCAGAGAGCCCACGACGGTGGCCTCCACGTCGTCACCGACACCGACGGTCAGGGTGCCATCTTCGCCCAGGAGTTCCGAGATATCGATGACACCTTCGCTCTTCCCACCGATATCCACGAATACGGCGTCCTGACCAAGTTTCACCACCTTCCCGCTGACAATCGTTCCTTCCCGGACCTGCTGCTGCGAGGCAGTGGCCAGGCTCTCGTCGAGCATGGCGGCAAAATCCTCCATGTCGCCTGCAAGAGCTTCGCCGGTCTCGGGAGCGGACGGGACACCGGCAGGATCGACTTCACTGGAACGGGCATCAGTCACGGGAACATCCTCCACCTTTCTGGCCTCGAACATGGTGCCACCGTTTCCCCGGGCACCTCTCTCGTCCCGTCATAGTCTCTACGAATTCGAAGGAATGTCAAGCATTGTCGTGTCGCGCGCCCCGGTGCGCATTGGCACCCGGCAAACAGGTAGAGACCGGCATCACCGCT
>JAJRTE010000232.1 GCA_024278455.1 Myxococcota bacterium | reverse complement strand
TCGTAGCCAGGCGGCATGAATGCCTTGATCGTCTGGTAGGCCAGAGGGTGCCAGGCGGTGCGCTCGGACGCATTCCCCAGACGGACGTCGTTCGTGGACATGAAACTGATGGCCTCCCGCTAGACAACATGGAATGCGTTGCACTATGTGACAAGCCACGGGCAATGTCAAGGCGGTGGCGAGCCGGAGCAATCCGCGCTGCGAGGGGCTTTGGAGAGATGGGAGTACTTGCGGGTCCGTGCTTCCGGGGATCTTGAGGCTGCGAGCGGGTCCCCGCGCCCCGTGTGGTGAAGAGAGCTGATTATGTGGGCGTGAGGATTCCGGTTGGGTGAGCGATTAGGTGCGATCGAATGGGGTTCGAGGGGGGGAGCGAGCAGACCGGTCCCGGTGCCAACATCGTGCGTATCGCGCATGCTACCCGCGCCCTGCCAGGCCTGCCCGGTACAGCTCGAACCAGTAGAAGGCGGCAACGACCAGCGCGTGACGAATGGCGCCGCCGGCGACCAGCCCCCGGAGATCGCCCATGGGGACCGACATGACCTCGATCTCCTCGCTCCCGTCAAGGGACTGCTCGCCGATACGGTGGGCGCCGATGGCGAGAAAGGTGTAGCAACGGTTCACCTGGATCGCCGGGTTGGGGTATACGTAGCCCAGCTCGACGCATTGCTCGGCCGCGAACCCGGTCTCCTCGAGGAGTTCCCTGGCCGCTGCCGCGGACGGGGCTTCGGCGGACTCGATCACACCGCCGGGTATCTCGAGGGTGACCTCTCGAGTCCCTTGCCGGTACTGCCGCACGAGGATGACACGTTCGTCCGGCGTGACCGGGATGACGTTGACCCAGTTTTCGCCGTGGAGCACGAAGAAGTCGTGGGGTCGCCCGGTCAGGTTCGATCGCCGCCGGACCCGCTTGACCGAGAAGACCCGGCAGTCGGCCAGGGTGGTCTCCTCGAGGGTCTGCCACGGGAGGATGGGCGTGCCGCCAAGGGAGATGAGTTGGTCTCTCGACGCGACGGCGTGGTCCGGCCCGGTCGCCCCGGCCGGCCCGACAGTTTCCGCATGGTCGAGCGACCCTGGCGCGGATGGCGACCTGGTCCGGGATGGTGGGCCGCCACCTCGATCCCCGTCACGATTCACTGCCCCCTCCTGGTTGGCCCGCCGGGTGACGCGGGGCGGGGAACCGGCGCATCGGCTCAGCCTTTCCTTGCATCAGTTGCTCCCCTCGCTCAGACACCCGGGTCAGGTCGCGTACTTGATGGCCAGCACTTCCATGATGCGGACCGCGAGCCCGTCGTCGATCCCCAGCACCTGTTGCATGGCCTCGAGCAGCGTGTTCTCCAACTCGTGCACGTGCCGCGTGGACAGGGCGACATCGGCGGCGAGCAGGTAGCACTTCTTCCGGGCCGCCTCGGTCCTGAGCCCCGACAGCATTTCCACCGCGTCGATGGCCGATTCGTACCGGTTGGACAGCTCGACTCCCGTCTCGATCAATTCATTCGGATCCTTGCCCTTGAAATCGGGCACCAGGTCGATGATCCCGGCGATGGATGACAGCTCGTCCTGCTCGAACCGCCCGTCGGCGCCTGCGATGAGCATCATGGCCAGCACCATGAGTTGCTCGTCCGAGGGGGGTCCGGTCTCATCCTCGGCGCGGGGAGGCGATGACTCGTGCATGGCACGCTCCTCTTCAGTGGGTTGATCCTCCAGCGGCCACATTCTAGACCGGGTGCTCGATCCGCGCCACCAAATCCCGGCGGCCGCTGCCGGCCCTCGAGCGCGAAGGGAACGCGATCACATCCACTCGAGCCTGCCCATCAGGCGCGATCACCGAACCCGGCTACTCGATCCGCTTCGCCGTGAACAGCCCGTTGGGTTGATGGATCGTGATCTCCTCCGCCCTGCCCTCGCCGGGCTCCGAGAAGGTCACCCGGAACCCGTTCAGCCGCTCGAGCACGAACGACCCGTCCGCAGCGGGCTCGAGTTTGTACATCGGCTGCCCGGGGAGGACCATGAACAGGGTCGTCCCCTTCAAGGTTATCGTGATGGTCTGGGAGCCAAGTTCGTATTTCCCTGCCAACCGTCGCAGATGCTCCGGATCGAACAGGCTCGGGTCCGGCTGTCGTTCGAACACGATGTCGCCGACCAGCGGCTCCAGGGGCAGGGAGGCGGAATTGATGTTGCCGTTCACGTCGGTGTGGAAGCGGATCTTCATGTCCTTGAACGTGGGGTCGTCCGCCTCGAGCCCGTTGAACACGTCGTAGTGCCAGTGTTCGAACGGCGTCCGGATGTGGTTGTAGGTGACGGCGAGCCGCTTTCCTTCCCGCTCGACGACGAGCTTGCCATAGCCCGGATTGGCGTAGACGCCGGCGTAGGCGTCAAGGTCGTGGGACGGCTTCGTTCTGCGCACCCGGGTCGCCTCGAGTCTTTTCTCTCCCTCCACCTGGAGCTTCTTGTTTTGCTCGCGTTTTGCCAACGCTTCCCCGAGCCAGTCCCGGGCGTCCTCGCCGAGCAGCCGGTCCATGAGGTGGAGCGCCAACAGCCTGGGCAGGGGAGACTGGGAATTGCTGAGGACCACGATACCCAGGCCGTCGTTGGGGAGCAGGGTCACCTGGGCCACGAAGCCGTCGATCCCGCCGGCATGGGACAGGCGAAGGTGGCCACGGTAGCTGTCCACGCCCCATCCCATGGCGTAGGCGCCGGGTCCCACCTCCGGCTCCACGGGCAACACCCCCTGGACCATCTGCGGACTCATGATGTCCCGCAACGTGGAGCCCGAAATGAGTTGCTCGTCCTTGTACCGGCCTCGAGACAGCAACATGATCATCCAGCGCGACATCTCGCTGACGCTGGAGTTGATCGCGCCGGCGGGCCCCATGTTGCCCACTTCGCGGAACGGGATGCGCTCCACCACCTCATCCTTCTCGCGATAGGGCCAGGCGAAGTCGTCGTCCTTCTGGGAATCAGCGTCCGCGAAGGTGGTCCTGGACATCTCGAGAGGATCGAGGATCCTGCCGCGCACAGCCTCCTCCCACGTCTCGCCGGTGACCTCCTCCACCAGAAACCCGGCGGCCATGTACATCAGGTTGTTGTACTGGAAACGCTCCCGGAGTTCGGCGCTCGGCTCGAGGTACCTGAGCCGTTCGACGAGTTCCCGCCGCGTGGGCTCCTGGTCATTGTACCAGACCATATCGTGGCGGGGGAGGCCGGAACGGTGGGTCACCATGTCTCGAGCCGTCAGTTCTGCCGTGGCTACCGGGTCCTTGAGCTTGAACCAGGGAATATAGGTCTGCACCGGTTCGTCCCAGTCCAGTTTGCCCTCGTCCACCAGCGTGCCCATCACGAACGTGGTGAACGCCTTGGTGCACGAACCGATGGGCAGCAGTGTGTCCGCGGTCATCGGACGCTGCGCCTCGAGGTCCCGGTACCCAAACCCCTTGGCGTAGAGCGTTTCGCCACCGGACACCACCGCCACCGCCACCCCGGGAACATGCCATTGCTCGAGGGCCTGCTCGACGAGAGCGTCAAAGCCCTCCAGTGCTTCCGCCGCGGCGGCGGGCACATCACCGCGCTCGAGGCGGAACGGGAAAGTCTGCCCACTCTGGGTGAACTGCCCGGCGATGAGGGCCCCGTCCTCGGCCAGTTCTCCCCGGAACGTGGGCTGCCCAGGCACGCCGGCAATGGCGAACGAGACCGCCCTGCCATCGACGGTGACCTGTTCGAGAGGCAGGTTCTTCGCACCCTGGGCGGGAATGGAGATCTCCCCGTGCCACGCGCCCGCGTCGTTCACGTCGAGATCCACACCGACCTGGAGCGCCTTTCCAGGCACCTCGATGACGCCTTCCCAGTGGCCACGGGCCGACGCTTCGGACTGGGCGTGCGACCGGAAGGGGAGGAAGAAGACGAGGAGAATCAGCAGGCTGACCGGGAGAGCGGAAGGGCGTCGTGCCTTGTCGGTTGTGTACACATCGACCTCCTTGTCAAGAGTTGGCCAGGGGGGCCACCTGCGCCAGTTCTCCTCGTATCCAAAGAGGTCATCGACAGCGCAGATGGATCGGGGGGAGCGGCCGGCCACGCCGGCTACCTGGCGTCTTCCGGCGCTCGGCCTCGAGACCGTGCCGCGCCCCGGCTGCGAACCTGTCGGGCAAGACGCACCAGCGTGTCCTGGTCCGACGGGGACAGGTTGAACCGGGGCCCCGCCTCGGAAACCAGCAGCGCAATTGGCTGGTTCGGATCTTCCTCCAGCCGCGCTCCGAGCCACTTGATGGCCCGATCGAGTTCCTCGGAATGCTGAACGACCGTGCGAGATGACATGGTGCCTCCTCGAATGGACAGGTGTCGGGAAGAGAGAATCGAAAACGTGGACCTCGTGGATACTACCCCCGGAACCACCGATCATGCAACCAGGGAATGGGGAACGGGAACGGCGACCGGCCGTGATGGGAAACAGGCAATGGGGAGCGGTCGAAACCTTACCAACCAGTCTCGACCCGTGTACACTGTGCGGGGGGCGCACGATACCATGGACCGGAGCCACCGAGCATCCAGTCCCGCTCCCCTCGAGCCGCGTCCCTTGTTCACCCTCGAGCCACGGTACACCATGCACGCCAACCGCCCGCGCTTACTCGTCGCCGCTCGCCCCACCGACCGAGGCACCCGCCTGGACCGCTTTCTCCAGGACGCCCTCGAGCCCATCTCCCGCAAGCAGGTGAAACGGTTGCTGGATGCCGGGCGCGTCCGGATGGCCGGAAGGCCGATCCACCGGGCCGGCCGCCTGCTCGGCGGCATGGAGGTGTTCGAGGTCGAAGGGATTCCCGGGTCAGCGGAGCCTTCCAGTATCTCCCGGTCGAGGATCCTCTACCTGGATGACCACATCGTCGCGGCGGACAAGCCCGCCGGCCTGCGTACCCACGCCGTCGAGCCCGGCGACAGGCGCAACCTGGTCTCCTACCTCGAGGACCTTCTCGAGATCGCACCGCTCCGCGTCGTCTCGAGACTCGACAAGGAGACTTCCGGCGTCATCGTCCTCGCCCTGACCGCCGCGGCGGCTACCGCACTGACCGATGCCTTCTCGAGCCATGCGATTGAGAAAACCTACCGCGCCGTGGTCCACGGGCTCCCGCCCGGTGGCAGCGGCGTCATCGAAGCCCCCATTGGCCCGATCGGGCGCGGGCGGTTCGGTATCACCCGCCGAGGACGGCTGGCCAGGACGCGCTACCAGGTCTCCGTGGCTGGCAGGGAGATGTCCGTGGTCACCCTGTTTCCGGAGACCGGGAGAACCCACCAGCTTCGTGTCCAGATGGCCGCACTTGGAACACCCATCGCCGGTGACCTGGCCTACGGAGGCCGCCGCTCGCCGGGCGTGGTCAGGACGCTGCTCCACGCGGAATCCATCGAACTGCTTCACCCCAATACCGGGAAACCCTTGTCGGTACGAGCCCCCCTGCCCGAGGATCTTCTCGCGACGATTGCTGCGTGCCGGGGAGGGTAGACAGCGAGGTCCACTCCCGAGAAACCTTCGTGACCAGGTCAACCCGTCCAGCATAGACTATTGTCAACCCGCGCCCGGCCGCGACCCGTCGCGCAGCGGGGCGCGGACGGCTTCCGTTTCACCGGGCACGCCGCCGTCCTGGGTTTCGCACACTTCTTCCTCTACCGCCGCTCGAGGCGCACCAGGTAGGCCCCCCGTCGTTCCACCCGCCGTTCCCTGCCTCCTCGCCCCGGACGCCACCCGGTCGCTTCTCGAGGAACCGTTCCTGCGCCACCCTTTCCCGGTGCGCATCCGCGTGCCCATGGGTGCAGGAGCTGGACACCCATCTCGCACACGGTTCATCATGATATCCTGTGACAAACGCATTGCATTTACAGGCAGGCGAACCGGTGCTATTGTGGATAATGAGACGTGCCTCGCGACAGAAAGGGCACACAAGATAGAGGGTATCATGCAACTTGGGGCCTACGAAGTTCTCGAGTCCCTGGGCAAGGGGAGTTTCGGGGAGGTGTTCCTGGCTCGAGACCTGTCCGCCTCCGGCGACGGCCGGACAGTGGCCGTGAAACGCTTGAGGGATACGGTGGTCGACGACCCGATCCAGGTTGAGCGGCTCGCCCTGGAGGCGAAGATTTGCAGCACGCTCCGCCATCCTAACATCGTGCGGGTCCACGGACTCGTCGAATCGCCCGACGGGTACCTCCTCGTCATGGAGCACCTGGAGGGGGTGGAACTCCGGCGTATCATCCAGTTGTTGCGCCGGCGGAATCGTCTTCTCCATCCAGGCATCAGCCTCGAGCTGGCTGTCCAGTTGTGCCGGGGGCTCCATTTCGCCCATGTCGCCGCCGACCCGGACGGGAATCCCCTGGGACTGGTTCACCGGGACGTCAAGCCGGGCAACCTCATGATCGCCCGGGACGGGCAGCTCAAGGTGATGGACTTCGGGGTGGCTCGAGTCGATTTCGCCCGCACGCGCACCAGCGTGCTGAGCGTGAAGGGCACGTTGCAATACATGGCGCCTGAACAGGCGTCGGGCGTGGCCATCGATGCCCGGGTGGACCAGTTCGCCACGGGGTTGGTACTGGCCGAACTACTGCTCGGGCATCCCGTGTACCGCTCTCCCAACGACGCTTCGCTCTATTTCCAGGTCGGCACGGCCGCGGTCGGCCCTGCCCTCGAGGAGGCTGCCAGCCACTACCCTCGAGTTGCGCCGATCCTGGAACGGGCCCTGGCACTGGTGCCGGAGGATCGCTTCAGCAACCAACTGGAAATGGCCGAGGCGTTGCTCGAGGTGTTGCCCGACTACCAGCCGGCCCCTTCCCTGGCCGAACTGGTCGACGCGGTGCTGAACTACGAAACCGACCTGACCCGTTGGAGCGTCGCCACCCCGTCCGACTTGCGGCAAGGTAACGGGAACGACGCGGAGATGGATCGTCTCCGCGCGATCGCCACGCGGATGGAGGGGACACCCGGCCAGGAAGACAGCGCGGGACCCGGCCGGGAACGCGCGGGAGACACCCCTCGCCCTCCCGGCCGTCGCCCAGCAGCCGCCGACTCCAGCAGTCTCGGTGCAACGCCTGCTCCGGGCTTCTCGACAGGGGCTTCCCCCCCCACCGCCGAGGTCGACCCGGATGCCGTCACTGCTCCCATGATACGTCGCGCCCATCACGATGGGTACGGTGACGAGATCACGGTGCCCGGGGTTCCCCAGAGTGTGATCTCGGTGGTGCTGGACGGTGCGGCCGGGCTGCACGAGCCGGCGCCAGCACGCACACACGCCACAGGCACAGCCGGCGGACGAGGCGCCGTGGAGGAGGCGGACACCGTGTTCGACATTCCGCTCCCTTCCCGGGACAGCCTACCCACCGAACATCAGGGCGGCGAAACAGGACCTCGAGCACCTGCGCCGACCGGGACGGCACGGGAGGGTGACCGTGCGTTCGGGTCGGACCACCCTGGAGAGTCTGCCGGAAGCGCCAACCACGATCTCGAGGACGTCGCCACGGTGGTCGTCCGAGTAGGTGCCCCGTCCGATGAGGCCCGGGAGACCGGGGCGTCCGAACAGGCCCGAGCCGCTGGCGAACCGCCTCCGGGCGCAGCGCGGCCCGAAGCCGGCGAACGACGGGGCGCCCACCCATCTCCCGTAGCAGGGGGAGAGCCGGCGGGGAGCGAAGCCGATACCGGCAAGGGCAAGGTGGGCAGTCCCATCGAAAATGAAGACGCCTGGTTCGACAGCTTCGCGGATGACGTGGGCCCCTCTTTCGACCCGCGGCCGGCTGGAAGCGAGGTGCATGTCATGGCGGCAGCGGCCGAGGCGCCGGAGTCGTTGAGCGATTCGCGCGTGGCACGCTTTCTTTTCGGCCTGCTGGTGGTCCTGGTCATCGGTGTGCCCGTCGTGCTGCTCAAGCCGTGGGTGGAGTTCGGGACATCGGCTTCGGGCGGCGAAGGAGGCGGCCACGGGGAGGTCCCCGCGACGTCCGCCCTGGCGGGAGGTTCTGGTGGCAACGTTCCGAACGCCCCCCAGGGCCAGCAGGTCGAGCGGGGCGGCGAGGTCCGGTCCGCTGTGGCCCTCGAGGGAGCTGCCGGCGTGGCCAGCATGCCGGCGACGGAGCGGGTGGCGCCGTCGCCGGGTGGCACTTCCGGTGGTCCATCCGGTGCAGAAGCGGGCGGTGACGCCCCCGTCCGGCCCACCCAACGGAAGGCGATCTCGGCTTCCTGGGGTGGTGCGACTGCCCCCGTGGCTCGAGGAGCCATCCCGCGCGATGGAGCGGCGACAGGCGCCGCGTCCGGGCCGGCAGGAGGGGCGAAATCGCCGGTCACGCACCACTCGGGCCGGGCTCGGCCTCGCGGCCGGCCAACAGCCGCGCCAGTGAAAGATTCGGGGCTGGCGTCCGGCACTCTCGAGTCGGGTGCTTCCTCGAAACAGGAGGGATCTGGCACCGGCGAAAGTCGCGGCGGGCGAGAAACGAACGACGGCGACGCGGAGCGGGCTTCCGGTGACGCTGCTGATGTCGAGCCGGGAGTATCCCCCGGCGAGGAAGCGGTTCGAGACGATACCATCGTCGCGGCGGTCCCTGGCGATCGTCGTGACTCGGAAGGTACTGCGGGAACGCCGGAAGCGCCGGGCGAGCCGGACGTGGCGGATGCGGGAACACTGGTACTCCGCGTGATTCCGGGAGACAGCCTGGTGCGGATCGAAGGCGTGGATGTGCGTGACTCCTGTTGGGACGGCTGCCGGGTGGTGCCAGGAAAGCACGTGGTGGAGGTCATCCATCCGGACGGCCGTTCCCGGACCTTCTCTTTGACCCTGGCCTCGGGTGGAACGAGGCGGTGTCTTTACCGTTTCGATCTTTCTGAACCCTTGCAATGTCGGTGAGATTCATGAAAACGGCATGGGTGGCCCAAAGCCGCGTCCTGCTGGCATTGGGCGTTGTCGCGTTTGGCGGGGCCTGGGGATTTCCGGCAGATCATACGCTGCTGGCAGACACGGCGGGTCCGGAGGAGGAATCGTGGCAGTGGGTACCTGAGAGTGGTGGTTGCGAGCGGGCCCTGAGCGAGGCCGATGTCCGGGCCAGCCTCGAGAGTGCGCCACCGATGATCGTCGGATTCGAGCACCGGGCGGCCCTTGGCATGCTCCGTGATTTGGCGGTTCGGGTTCCGTGCCTGGATGTGCCTGTCACGCCGCAGCTTCTGGCCGACCTCTGGTACCAGGTCGGCATGGCCACCCTCTACACCTGGGATGAAGCCGGGGAGCTGCATGGCCGGGGACGGGCCGAAGTCGTCCATATCTTCCAGAAGGTCAGGCGGCTGGTGCCGGACTATCGTTGGGACACGACGTCGTTCGGAACGTTCGGGAAGGAACTGTGGGACAGTGCCGCCGAGGAGCAGGGGGGGGCGGACGTGGAAGTCGCCCTTCCCCGGGGGCGTTTCCCGGACGCCGTATGGGTGGATGGGCAGGCGATCCTGGCGGGTGGGCATCCCGTGATGGTGACGCCCGGAACCTGCCTGGTGCAGGTGCGCTCCGGTTCCCGGCTCTCCGGACGCTGGTGGTTGGTCATTCCGGGAAGCGAGCGACCGGTGCTTCCGGTCGGCGTGGTCGGTGATGGCAAGACGACGCCCGTGGTGCTTTCGGTGCTCGCCGGTGTCTGGTCCATGCCGTTGGTGTACTCGGGGCCGACCATCCACCTCCGGGTACCGGTGCGAGGTTCGGTGGACCTGTCGGTCGGGGCTGGCGGCGCCAGGGCCATGGCATCGGGGACCGGGCTGTGGATCGTGCCGCTCCAGGCCGGCCTGTGGTGGCGGCCGCCCGGGTCGAGACTTCGGGGCTCGCTCGGAATTGGCTACCAGGGCTACCTGGGCGGGGGGTTCGGAAGTGCCCCAGGGGATACGGGCGACAGTGCGCAGGCTACGGGATGGGCATTCGACGAGGAAGCCGGATGGCACCTCGAGGCGACCCCCTTCGCAGCCCATGGTGGGGCGTTGCTCGGCCGGGTCGACCTGGTGCTGGGACCCTGGTGCGTCCAGTTCCGTGCCGCCGCAGGCGCCGTCGTGTGGCGAGGTGTGATGCTGGCTCCCCAGGCGCACATCGCGGTCGGCCTGGGAAGACGAATGGGCTCGGAGGGTTCATGATGACCTGTGCTCGAGGCATAATCAGAGTGCTTTTCTGTGGGGGCGCCATCGCCCTCGGCCGGCCCGCACTCGCCCAGACGGATTGTGTCGCCTCCGGGATCTGCCAGGAAGAGGTCGAGACAGTCGGAGACGGCATCGACAACGACGGTGACGGTATCGAGTTGCGATGGGTGTTGGCGGATTCGGACCACGATTCCACCTTCTCCACGAGCAACGAGCTGATCGCGGTCGCCGCCGGCTGGTCCGTGACACGCCTCGTGCTGGGTTTCGATTTCACGCTCGAGACCAATGCCATGGTGTGGTACCTGGAACTCGGCCTGGAGGGCGGCGAGAATGATTTTCTCGGGCTCCAGGATGGTGGCAGCTACAAAGGCGCCTACCCATCCGACGTCTCCCTGACCGAATCCATGGACCTGATGGTGGCCACCTACGGAACGTTTCCGCTCACGGTCCATGGACTTTTCGACGGCGGTTCCGTTGACATGACATCCGATGTCGCCTTGAGCTGTCTCACGGCCAACTGCCAGGACGGAACGCGCGCATTCGGCTATGTCCAGGTGGACTGGGATACCCTCTACGGTCTGGGAGCCAGCCAGGTGCCCGCGTTCCTCGAGATCAAGCTGGTCGGGATCATCCGGGCGGACGACAACGGCGAACCGGCGGACGTCGCTCCGGACAATACAGGAGATGTCATCGACACCTATCTCGTCCTGCCCATCGACCTGGATGGGGACGGGGTCCCGGACCAGGGCTTTTTCGAGGACAACGACGGCGACGGCTTCAGCCCCATGAACGGCGATTGCGACGACACGTCGTCCGGCATCCATCCGGGGGCGTCCGAATGGTGTGACGGCATCGACGACGATTGCGACGGGCTCGTGCCGGCTGATGAGCATGACACTGACGCCGATGGCTACCGCCCGTGCGACGCCGATTGCAACGATGCCGTCGCCGCGGTGAACCCGGACGCGACCGAGGCATGCGACGGGATCGACAACGACTGCGACGGAACCATCGACGAAGGCTTCGACGCCGACGGTATCGGGGGGCCGGACTGCTCGGACGAAGACGGAGACGGGTACACCGAGTGGGCCGGCGATTGCCAGGACGAGGACTCGAACTGGTTCCCCGGCGGCAAGGAGTGGTGCGACGGCCAGGACAACGACTGCGACGGCACCATCGACGAAGGCTTCGACGCCGATGGCATCGGAGGGTCGGACTGCGTCGACGACGATGGCGACGGTGTGACCGAGGACCAGGGCGACTGCGACGACACCCGCTACACGGTGGCGCCCGGCCGGTCCGAAACGTGCGACGGCCAGGACAACGACTGCGACGGAACCATTGACGAAGGCTTCGACGCCGATGGTATCGGGGGGTCGGACTGCGTCGACGACGATGGCGACGGATTCTCGGAATACGACGGCGATTGCTACGACGAAGACGCCTTTCGCAAGCCTGGTCGCCCGGAAATGTGCGACGGCATCGACAACAACTGCGATGGAAACATCGACGAAGGCTTCGACGCCGACGGTATTGGAGGTGCCGACTGCACCGACAATGACGGTGACGGATATGTCGAGTACGACGGCGACTGCAACGACGTCGATGCGTCCGTGCACCCGGGCGCGGTAGAGCAGTGCGACGGTATCGACAACAACTGCGATGGCCAGGTGGATGAACGGTTCGATGCCGATGGTATCGGGGGCGTCGACTGCATGGACAACGACGGCGACGGCGTCACCGAGTTCGCTGGCGACTGCAACGACGAGAACCCTGCCCAGTTCGCCGGGGCGGTCGAAATCTGCGATGGACTCGATAACGATTGCGATGGACGTGTCGATCAAGGGTTCGACGAGGACGGTGACGGCACATCGGACTGCGTGGACGACGACTGGGACGGGTTCACCGAGAACGACGGCGACTGCGACGACCGCACGGGGGACATCTCCCCGGGGAACGACGAGCTTCCGGGAAACGATATCGATGAGAACTGCGACGGGATCATCGTGGATGTGGACGGGGACGGGTACGAGTCGCAAGACGGCGACTGCGACGACGAGAACGCCCTCGTGTCTCCCGGCGAACCCGACGTGTGCGACGGGCTGGACAACGACTGTGACGGCATCATCGACGAGGGGACGCGCGAGACCTGTTTCGACGGTATCGACAACGACTGCGACGGGCTCGTCGACGAGGGGGAGCCGGAGACCTGCAACGGGCTGGACGACGACTGTGACGGCAGGGTGGACAATGGTGTCCGCTACGTCGCCTCCAGAGGCGTGTGCGTTACCGAGCCCGGCTTCTCGTGCACCTACCAAGCGACCATCAATCCCATATCGCGCCAGGGGCGGTCCATCTTCTGGCCGTTGCTGGCCATCACCGTTCTGCCACCTGCCCTCCGGCGTCGCGGTCGCGCTCGGCCCGCACGGTAGGAGCGCGGGCAGGCTTCAAGCGCCAACGGTTCCCGATTCCCGTTCCATGTGATAGGTTGGGGGACGGCTCGACGCTGTTCTTCTGGAACACCGTGCGGCGCGCGGGAAGACGGCGAGGCCGGGCCGCTGGCACCCTGAACCTGCGGGCGGGCGAGGCATGACCGACCAGGCCACCAGGCGAAACATACGTGCGGCCACCATCATCTGGATGGCGTCGGTGCTGCTCAGCCGGGTGATGGGGTTCGTGCGCGAGATCGTCATCGCGCGGCAGGCGGGGGCGAACGCGGAAACGGACGTCTACTTCGCCGCCTTCACGATACCGGATTTCGTCAACTACCTGCTGGCCGGTGGGGCGTTGTCCATCACGTTCATCCCGATTTTCGCCGGCTACCTGGCCAAGGATGATGAAGCCGAGGGGTGGCGGGTCTTTTCGACGGTGACCACGTTCGTGGGCATCGCGCTCCTCGTGGTCATCGTGCCGGCCATGATCTTCACCGAGCGACTCACCCCGCTGGTGGCCAGCGGGTTCACGCCGGAGCAGCAGGCCCAACTTGCCAGGCTGACCAGGATTGTCCTGCCGGCCCAGTTCTTTCACTTCGAGGGATTTCTGCTGTCCGCGGTGCAGATGGCCAAGGGGCGGCACCGGTTCCCCGCCCTTTCGCCGCTGATCTACAACGCCGGGATCATTCTTGGCGGCCTGTTGCTCGGCCCATCCCTGGGGATGGAGGGCTTTTCCTGGGGCGTCCTGGGCGGAGCGTTCGCGGGCAGCTTTCTGCTACAGCTCTACGGGGCCTCCCGAATCGGGCTGCAATGGTCCCCGAGGCTGGATTTTCGCCACCCCGGACTACGCAAGTACCTGAAGCTGAGCTTGCCCATCATGGTCGGGCAGTCGTTGGTCGCCTGGGACGAGTGGCTGACCCGGCAGTTCGGGTCGTTCCTCACCGCCGCGTCCATCAGTTGGCTCAACTATGGCCGAAAACTGGCCATGGTGCCACAGGCGGTGTTCGGGCAGGCGGCGAGTCTCGCTTCGTATCCCCACCTGGCCCGGCTCGCGGCGCAGGGTCGGGTGAGGGAGGTGTTCGAGACCCTGACATCAGCGCTCAAGGGCGTGCTGGTGATGGCGCTCGGCACCCAGGTCTTCCTGATGGTGCTGGCAGGGGATATCTGCTTCCTCCTCTTCAGGAGCGACCGGTTCTCGGATGCCGACGTGGCGTCCACGGCCCAGGTTCTGCTGCTGTTTTCCCTCGGCATCGCCGCCTGGTCCGCCCAGGGTATCGTGGCTCGAGGCTACTATGCCTTCAAGGACACACTGACCCCGACGCTGATCGGTACCGGCATGACGTTGCTCAGCGTGCCGGTCTACTATGCCCTGAGCCGGGCCTTGGCCCACCAGGGTCTGGCCCTGGGGTCCACCCTCGCCATCACGGTCTACGCCGTCATCCTCTACCGGGTGTTCCTTCGCAAGGTTCGGAAGCTCGAGCCCGGATTCTCCCCTGCCCCCTTGGCCCCGTTCCTGATCCGCCTGGCCGGGACCTGCCTGCTGGCCGGTGCGATCACCTGGGCGGCGCACCGGGGAGCCGTGGCCGTTACCGGCAGCGGCGGCTACCTCTCCGAGATGCTCGAGGCGGCCTTGCCCGCGGAGGGGGGCCGCACACTGCTGGTTCCGTGGGTGCTGTCCCTTGCTCGAGTCGTCTGTGCAGGTGTCGCCGGTGTACCGGCGTTCGTTCTCGCCGGGCTCCTTTTTGGGATTGACGAAGTCCTGGAGACTGTGCGAAAACTCGCCCACAAGACTCTCGGGGGGGATCGCGCCGAACGGCTGCTTCGCCGCCTGCCGGGCAGCAAGCAGACTCGAGGCATGGAAACACCGTGACCGATCCGACCGACGACAAGCAGGTGGTGGTTCGCAAGGAAACGCCCACCGATATCCTGGGGCTCCCTCGAGGCAGCCGCTACCTGGTGACCGGGGGGGGAACCGGCGGACACGTGTACCCCGCGATCGCCATTGCCGACGAGATCCGTCGCGCGGATCCGGCGGCGCAGATACTCTACGTCGGCGTCCGAGGCAAGGCCGAAGCCCGTATCGTGCCTCGCCGGGGCTACCCTATCCGGTTCGTGCGCTCCGAAGGCTGGCCCGGTGCAAGACGTCCGGTCGCCCTTGCGCGGTTCGCGGCAAGACTCGCCATGGGAGTCCTCAAGAGCTTGTTCATCCTGGCAACGTTCCGGCCGCGACTCATCATAGGGACGGGAGGGTACGTCAGCGCCCCGGTCATGCTGGCGGCCATCGCGCTGCGGAGACTCCGGCTGCTTTCTGCTCGCACGTTCGTGCACGAGCAGAACACGTTTCCCGGGAAGCTCAACCGCCTCATCGGCGCCAGGGTGGATTGTGTGGGCGTCAGTTTCCCGGAAAGTCTCAAGTATTTTCCCCGCACCGGCACATGGGTGGGCTATCCGGTCCGGCGTGAACTGGGCGGCGATCTGGACAGGGACTCCATCCGGAAGCGACTAGGCATCCCGGGCGGCAAGAAGGTGGTCTTCGCCTTCGGGGGATCGCAGGGGGCACGAACCATCAACCACGCCATCGTGGATGCCTTGCCACGTTTGGGGCAGCGGGGCGACATCTTCGTCATTCACGGTACCGGGACCTTTCGCGGGAAGGACTACGACGCCAGCGCCGACACGTCCGCACGCCTGGAGGCGCTGGGACTCGACGGTCACCTCGAGGACCGCTACCTGCGCCAGGACTACTTCCACAACATCGATGAGATCTACGCCGTGACGGATCTCGTGGTCTGTCGCGCCGGGGCAGGGACCTTGACCGAACTCGCGGCCCGAGGCCTTCCCGCCATCATCCTGCCCAAGGTCAATCTTCCGGGCGATCACCAGGTCAGAAACGCTCGAGCCCTGGCCGCCTCGGGCGCGGGCGTGGTGCTGTACGAACGGGTGCGGATAGCCGAGCGCGGTATCGAGGAGCACGTCCCTGGCGACCTGCTGGCCGATGCCATCATCAGCCTGTTGTACGATCCGGCACGTCTGTCCACCATGGGTGAGGCTTCGCGGCGATACTACCGGGCTGACGCGCTCGAGCGGATCGGCCGCGTGCTTGCGGCCTTGTCCACGGGAGAAGCGATGCCGCCCGAGCCGGGGTCTTTGCCGGTGTCAGCCGCCGGGGCGAGGCCGGACCTCGAGTCCATGGGGGCAGCGGAGTTGATTCGATTCCTCGCCGGGCGCAGGCGTGAGGGAGCGCCTCCTTTGCCCGAAACGGACGTCGAGTACCTCAAGTATCGTGCAGACGACTACCTGGCGTCGCCCCGGTGGCAGGTCCGCAACCATGGCGTGAAGCTGGTCGGGCTGCTGGGCTACGAGGAACGGTTGCCCCACCTGGTCTACCTGCTGAAGCAACGGCGCCCCGTGGGCCGGGTCCTCCAGTGGCTGGGTGGCGACTTCGTCCAGGTCGGCTTCATCCGCCGCAACATCTTCGACGCCCTCATTCATCTCGACATTGCCGGCGACGAAACGTTCGAGGCCATCGAACTGGGGCTGACCGACAACTACTTCGAGGTGCGAAGCCACGCCGCCCAGGCCGCGGAGCACTTCGCCTCGCGCCTCGGTCCGGCGGCGTCCGCCATCGAACGACGCCTCGAGGCCCTCCTCGATGACTCGAGCTTCGAGGTCGTCTGCTCGGCGGTGCGCGCATTGGGTCACCTGTCGGCGAACCCGCGCATCGTGACCTCGTTCCGGCGTTTTCTGCACAGCAAGTACTGGCGGATCCGGTTGTCGGTGGCTCGAGCGTTGACCACGTTGCTGGAGCGGGGTGTGGTGGATCCGGACTCCGTGAAGGACTTGCTGGAGGAGATTCTTATCACGTCGGACGGGTTTCGGCCCCACTTCCCCCTCAAGGCCGAACTGAAGCACCTGGCCGAGACCATCGGAGCCATGCGGAAGCACGGCCCGCACCCGAACCACCCGGAGGATACCGCATGATCCCCGAACTGCTCAACCTCCTGGGGGCCCATGCCGATTTCGCCCTGGTCCGGCTCCTTCGCTACCTGACGACTCGAGCCATCCTCGGATTCGTCACCTCGTTCATGCTGTGCCTGGTTTTCGGCCGGCCTCTCATCCGGTGGTTGTACCGCAAGGGGTTTCGGGACACGGTGCGCGACTACGGCGTGATGTCCGTGGACGACAAGCGCGGGACGCCGACCATGGGTGGCATCATGATCATCGGGACGAGCCTGGTGTCAGCGCTGCTCTGGTGTGAATTGAGCAACCGGTTCGTCCAGATCCTGTTCTTCGCCGGCGTCTGGTTCGCGTTGCTGGGCCACGCGGACGATCGAGCGAAGATCGCCCGTGGGGACTCGGACAAGGGGTTGTCTCGAGGCACCAAGTACGCGCTGCAATCTGCGTTCGGCTTGATTCTCGGCCTGCTCGTGCTCTCCCCGGCCACGACCCCCCTTCCCGTGGCCCTGGCGAGCAAGCTGTTCGTGCCTTTCTACAAGTATCCCTTGATGGACCTGGGCTGGCTCTACCTCGTGGTCATCGTGCTCATGATCATCTACTCGGCCAACGCGATCAACTTCGCCGACGGGCTGGACGGGTTGGCCATCGTGCCGACCATCTTCGTTCTGGTGGTCTACGGGATCTTCGCCTACCTCATTGGAAACGTCTCCCATGCGCGCTACTTGCTGTTCGACTACCTGCCGGGCGTGAGCGAGATGGCGATTTTCGCATCGGCGCTCGTGGGGGGCTGTATCGGGTTCCTCTGGTACAATGCCTACCCGGCAGAGGTGTTCATGGGAGACACGGGCTCGATCTTCCTCGGCGGCATGGTGGGCACGATGATAGTGCTGCTCAAGCAGGAGGTGTTGTTTTTTCTCGCCGGCGGTATCTTCACTGCGGAGATTGCGTCGGTCATCCTGCAGGATTGGATCGGCATCCAGCGTGTGGGGCGCCGGCTCATGTATCGCGCGCCGATCCACCACACGTTCCAGTATCGCGGCTGGTCCGAGCCCAAGATAGCGACCCGATTCTGGATTGTGTCGGGCCTGTTGGCGGTGCTGAGCCTGGCGACACTCAAGTTGAGGTAGGGCGGGAGCGGTTGCGATCCGGGCGAGCCGCTATCCGGGAGCATGTCAGAAACGACGCAAGGTTGAGCGGTTGCGGGTGATCCTGTTGTTCTCGTCGAGGAACACGGCTTCGAGTAGTTCGCGCTCGCTCATGCGCTGCAAGGCGTAGTTGGCGGCGATTCGCTGCTGTTCCGTTCCGTTTCGTGCCACATCCATCAGGGCGGCCATGGCATCGTCGGTGCCGATACCCAGCAACGCCTCGATGATGGCGCCCTGTTCGGGCAGATCCGCTGATTTCATGCGCTCGACGAGCCTGGGAACCGCGCCGTCGAGCTTGAGTTCGGCCACCGAGCGAATGACGGAGATCCGCACCATCTCGAGGGGGTCGTCGAGACCCTCGAGCAGCAGGGCGTAGGCCTGTGAGCCACCCAGGCGGGCAAGGCCGCGGTATGCACCGTCGCGAACCACCATGTCCTGGTCGTGGATCAACTGCTCCAATGCGGCCACGGCCTCATGGTCCCTGACCTGGGACAGTGCCCAGACGGCCTGGCGCCGCGTCCGCACCTCCTGCTCTCGAGTAAGCTGAAGCAAAGCGGCAACGGAGTCGGCGTGTCCGGTGGCCGCCACGGCCTCGATCGCCAACCGCTGGTTGCGCGGCACCGGGTCGTGGAAGAAGCTCTCGAGCGCCTTGGCCACGGCATCTGGCTGCTCGAACCTTGCATCCTTCAGGGCCTGGACGGCCGCGCGACGCAACCGTTCGTCGGGGTGCTGGAACAGCTCGCCCATGAGCGCGACGGCCATGGGGCTACCGATTTCCTGCAAGGCATCGAGCGCTTCGAGCCGGAGCGTGGGCTCCGGATCATGGAAGAAGCCCGCGATGGCGCCTGCGGCGACGTCGTCTCCTATCCGGATGAGCGCCCCCAGAACGGCCTCGCGCACCTCCCTGTCGCTGTCGCTGGTATGGCGCGACAGGGCGAGCGCGGCTTCGGGAGCCTCGCGGTACCCCAGGGCGCACGCAGCCTCCTTCCGGAGCAGCGGTACCGGGTCATCCAAGACTCGGGCGAGGAGTCCGATCGCGGTGGCCTCGGGCTGCCTGGCAAGGGCGTGCAACGCGGAACGACGGACCACGGGGTCGGGATCCCGGAGCGCGGGGAGGATCGCGGAGATCGAACCCATCACGGGGACACGGCTCATTTGCGACAGCACCGCCTTCCGGACTTCCCGGTCCTCGGTGTCCACGAAATGCGCAAGCGCCTTCGTGGCCTCGGGAGTGCCCGCGGCCACGAGTGCCTCCACCACCTGGCGCTGGGCCTCGAGGTTGCCTGTCTTGGCGACCGGGGCCAGCAGTTCCGGGTCGTGGTGGACCTCGCGGGCCACGAGGATGTCCACGGCCGCCTTCTGAATGGACGGGTCCGAATCGTTCAGGAACGCCTGCGCCACAACGCTCGCGTTTTCGTCGCTCGAGCGGGCGATCCGTTCCAACGCCTGGCGCCGGATTCCCCTGTCCCACACCGTGGACATGGCGCCAAAGACTTCCACCGGGACATCGGGCCTGGCGAGCAGCGCCTCGATGGCCGCATCATGCACAACCGGGTCGTCGTTTTCGATGAGGGCAATGCCCTGTTCCCCGGGTGACTGCTCGGCGAGCCCCCTGCTGGCCTCGGCCCGGATCGCCGGCAAGGGGTCCACCAGGGCCATGCCCAAAGCGGCGACGCCGGCAACAGCCTGGGTTCTCAATGCCACCACCGCGGCGACACGCACATCCGCGTCTTCATCGACAGCCAGGTAGTTCAGGGCCTCTGCGGCGCCCGGCCCCCCCTGCTGGGCGTAGAACTCGGCCACACGCAACCGGATCGCCGGCTCCGGATCCCGGGCGAACTTCGCGAGGGTCTCGCCCCGCACCTCCGGCTCCATCGCCCCCAGGGCCTCCACAGCAGCCATTCGCAGGCCCGCGTCAGGTTCGTTGGCGGCCGCCGCTATCAGGGTGGCGTCCCGTCCCGTGCCGACCTGGGCCAACCCGCGCATGGCTCGCAGACGCGCGCCTGGATCGACCGCACGCAGGGCGGCCTCGAACGTGGTTCGGGAAGCCTCGCCGAAGCACAACAGCGTCTCCTCGATGCGGCCGGCGATGATCGGGGCGGGGTCGGACAACAGTTCGACGAGGACGTGCTGGAGACTAGGCCCCCCCACCAGCAAGGTCTCCACGGCCAGGCGCACGTCTTCATCGTCGCCGGTTCGAGCCATCGGCACGAGCGTGTCCACCAGCAGGCTGTGGCTGAAATGCACCCACAGCTCTTTCAGGGTCTGAAGCCTGCGGGCGCCTCGCACCTGCTTGACCGAGGCGAGTTCAGTCAGGACAGCGGCGGACGGACCACCGTCAGGCGTCCATGAAGTCGCCACGGGGTGCATGACCTGCTCCACATCTCGTTGTGGCACGGCCACCTCGAGCTGCCGCGCGGATCGAGACGGCGTTGCGCGCACGCTTCCGGCGCCCTGTTCGGTGCCAAGCGCACCAGGAGATGATTCGGCATCTGCCGGGGCCGGTGCGACAGCGAGGACCACGGCGAACGGGAGCCAGGTCGTCCAGAACGCCCCATTTCGTCTTCCAATGCCAGTGACAGGTGACATGAACACCTCCTGAGTCCATCTCCAACGCCTACTTGACGCGCAGCCGCGCACGCCGGCAGACGACACGGCTTCACTAGACAGGATCGGCAAAAACGTGGGGATGCTTGAGGACAAAGGAACCGCGGGCGGCCACCTGGGGCTCTTGGCTGACGGAGGGGGCGCCGGCCCGCTGCAGGCCCCCAGCCTGCCGCACGTTCCAGAAGGGGTGGGCGTGGCCGGGGAGATGAACGGCGAGGTGCACCACAGGGAGTACGGAGGACGCAAAGGTTTGCCGGGGATATCCAACAGGTGCAGAGTTCGGTCTACGAACGCAAGTACGCGGGCAGGTAGGTCTCGAGAATCGTTCGGACATCGGCGGTGGTGCGCGCGCCGAACACCCGGTCATCTTCCACCGCGACGTTGCGGCGCCGGGCGTCGATCCGCGTGCCGGCGAGACGCCCGCTCCACCCGTCCACCCGCATGGCCACGATCAGGCGGTCGTGGATCCAGGCCATGGCCATTTCGCTCAGCGTGCCGGCCCCGCCCCCGACGGCGACGATGGCGTCGGAATGGGCCACGAGCACGTTCCGGGCGTGGGTCATCCCGGTGCACAACGGGACATCGACGAAGGTACTGGCACGACTTGGATCGCTGCCGGGCAGGATGCCGATGATCGTGCCCCGGCGGTAGCCCTTCGAGCGCCTCGCTCCGCGGCACGCGGCCTCCATCACGCCACCCTGTCCGCCGGTCACCAG
This sequence comes from Myxococcota bacterium, assembly GCA_024278455.1. Classification (GTDB taxonomy): domain Bacteria; phylum Myxococcota_A; class UBA796; order JAJRTE01; family JAJRTE01; genus JAJRTE01. Next base: position 20,655 of record JAJRTE010000232.1, on the reverse strand, counting down.
GACGTATCCCATGTCCACGACCAGGCTGCCGACTTTCTCCGCCAGCGTGTAGGTGGGGCTGTTGGCCGGGACATCGCCGTCCCCGATGACCGATATGGTCGGAATGCGTGCCATGCCCGTCCTCCCCGGTCCGGCTATTGCTGCCAGCGATACCACCGGAGGTCGATCAGCTCGAGTTCCCTGGCGGTGTAGGTGCCGTTGCGTTTCCGAATGGCCTCCCAGTCGATCTTCGAGAAGAACTTCTGGGAGATCATCATGCGGGTTTCCGGGTTGAACTGTCCGCCCCGGACCCTCGAATCGGCGCTCTGTGTGCGCTCGGTGGAGCCGATCATCACCGTGTAGCGGTCGACCCCGGCGTAGAGGCCGAAAGCTATTCGTGCCGAATTCATCAGGACGGCGAGGGTTCTCTGGGCGGCTTCGGCCCTGGCCGTCTCGGTCATGCTGCCCAGCCGGTCCACGACCGGGTCGTAGACCAGGACAGTCAAGGATCGGTGGTCGTAGTCCGCCGAGATCAGCGACGTGTCGTTGGTGCGAATGCCCCCTCGAGACGCGGCGATGTCGACGCGGCCCGTGGGCCCTGCATTGGCGACCGCTCTCCTGAAGCCCTCGGCCACGGCCAGCCAGTCAGCAGCCGTGTAGGGAGGGACGGACAACCCGACGGCATAGGCCATGAACCTGTCCCGGTTCTCGAGCACCAGTTCGTTGAACTCGGCCAGTATGGAGGCGTAGCGGGCACAAAGCTGCACGCGGGTCAGCAGACCCTGGGCGGGGTCGTTGCCGACTTCGCCCCGGGCGATTCGAGCCGTCACCTCCTCCTCGGGCAGCAGGTTTCCTTCCGTGAGATGGAGGGTGTTTTCTCCCAGCAACGCCTTGGCAGCCAGCGCGACGCGGCTCAGGCCGAGGTGGCGGACCGTAGCGCCCTCCACCTTGAAGACCAACGGGTACTGACGCGGGTCCACGGGGTCGACATGGGCATTCCAGTAGCGCAGGAAGTCGGAGGAGCCGAACAATCTGATCACTTCGCCAGTGGAAGCCTCCAGCGATGCCTTGAGATAGTTGACCAGCAACGCTGTCGTGCGGTCGATGCCGCGATTCTCCACGCCCTCGGGAACGGCGCGCCGGGCCTCGGCCAACGCCTCCACCACCTCCTCCACCTTGGCGTAGTCCTTGCGCGCGAAGAGCGTGCCGAGGTAGAGTTCGAGCGGTTTGATGGCTTCCTCCCCGAGAGAGACCATGCCGACGAGGCCCCGCTTGCGAGCCACCGGGTCTTCGGCGTGGATGGCCGCCTGGAATTCCGCCACCAGGTCGGCCTTGATGCCCGCGATTTCCTCCCCGCGCGAAATGTCGAGCGCCCTCGCACGGTTGAGCAGGACAACGGCCTCCTGGATACGGGACTCCTGGAGTCGGGCTCGAGCAGCCACCATCAGGATGTCTGCCTGGATACGACTGGCCTCGAGGCGAAACTCCGGGAACTCCGCTGCCTTGGCAAGGCGTTCCAGCGCGTCGTCGTCCCGGCCCTCTGCGCGCAGCGCCTTGCCTTCCTCCAGGTACGAGCGAGCGATGACGCGGGCGGCTTCCTGCTCTCGCCTGGCATCGAGCCGGGGGACTCGTGATACCATTTCCCGCGCGCGCTCATACTCCTGCGCGTCCAACAATCGCAACGCCTCCTTGACCATCATGCGGCCCAGCATGACCCTGACCATGGGGGCGTCTTCGCTATCGGCATACTGGTCCAGGAAGGCCTCGAGTTCTTCCATCGAGCCGGTCGTGCGCGCCCGTTCGAAGGCCTGCCGGGCCAGTCGATCCCGGCGCGCCTCCCTGATTTCCTCGGCCCGGGGAGAGTCCGGGAAAGCGTCGAGATAGGCTTCCATGGCCTCGAGGTCTCCCTCCTTGACTCGAGCATAGAGGTTCGCCTCGAGGGTCCTCTCGGCTTCGGCCGCTGCGGCTCCAAGAGTGGGATGGACGGCGTACTGCCGGATGAACCCCACGACGTCCGCCTCCCCGGTCATCCCGAGCGCCAGCAGGGCAGGACCAGCCCCCTTCGACTCTTCCTTGACCACCTGCTTGAGCCTCGGAATGGCAACCGGACCCAGCTCCGCCATGGACCGTATCGCGGCCCCACGGACACTTTCGTCGGACGCAGCCAGGGCTTCGGCGAGGTCGGCAAGATACGCGATCTGACCTTCCCGCACCAGGTCACGATAGTGGTACACCTCCACCGGCGACTGGGGCCCTGCACACCCGGCGATCAACAACCACACGACAGCCACCAGCGAACTCGTACGACGCAGATTCATCAAGTCAACCCTGAGACAGATGAGGACCCGTGCTCGAAAGCCTCGAGAACATGGACCGGCGGGCTGCCGGAATCAACCGGAAGGTAGCAGATTCACGACCCTTCGTCAACGCAAAGGACCTCTTTCACCTCACGGGTCGCGGTCGGGCGCTTCTCGCCGTGCGGCGAGAGGACAGCTTCTTCAGCTTGACACGCAACCTCGCCACGGCACGGGAGTGGATCTGGGAGACCCTGGACTCCGTCACACCGAGAACCTGTCCGATCTCCTTCAGGGTCAGGTCCTCGTAGTAGTACAACGAAACGACGATCTGCTCCCGCTCCGTCAGCTCCGCAATGGCGCTGGCCAGCGTGTCGGTCGCACGCCTGGCCTCGAGCAGCGACTCCGGATCGGACTCGTCGCCCCTCAGTACCTGGAGAATATCCCGCCGATTCTCGTCCTGCAAGCCAAGGTCCTCGAGGCTCACCACCGAAAATGCGGCGCTAGTCTTGAGCCGGTTCTGGTAGTCGCGCAACGACAGCCCGAGGTATCCGGCAACCTCCGACTCGCTCGGCGTCCGGCCAAGGCTCCTCTCCAGCCGGCGCTGCGCCTTCTCAAGTTCATGCCCCCGCCTCCTGACCGACCGGGGCACCCAGTCCAGTTGGCGCAACTCGTCAATGATCGCACCGCGAATCCGAAGCTCCGCATAGGCCCGGAAGCTGTCCTGGCGCTCCGGGCTGTAGCGCTCGATGGCATCGATCAATCCCAATGTCCCAACGTTCACCAGGTCGTCTACCTCGATATTGGCCGGAAATCGACCCACGAGACGGTAGGCGACAGACTTAACGAGCGGATAGTACTCGAGTATCATGGCGTTTCGATCGACCCTGTCGAAACGGCGTCCTACAGGTTGATGCATGTATTACCCTCCCAACGGCAGGCCAAATGGTGCTCGTATCGCCAGCTATCTACTGGCAGTACAACTGGCGTGCCAGGGGCGGAATGTGCTGGCAGCTTCTGAAGGTTCTTGGCCAGAAAGCCAGTAGGATTGAAATGTTACATGTTTGCGCATCCAGCAATCTCTGCATACGGCAGAGACGGTGGCAAGACAGGCGAAACCAGAATCAGGTGCTTTTCTACCCCATGGCCGCGCTCGACCGGCCGGCCCCTGCCGCGCGGCAACGCAAGACGGGGCCACGGCGTCCCGGGTAGCAAAAGAACCTGGGGGGGGTAGAAAAAAACCACCCACTGGTCCGGAAACACAGGAGGCAAGGCAAGTGTCATGCACAAGAAAGACCCATCGACGACGGCCCAGGCTCGACGAAACATCGTCGTGAATCCACCAGGACCGGCATCTCGAGACCTGGCTTCCCGCCTGGCCGTGATCGAATGCCCGGAGGTCACCTGCCTCGAGGACGACTTCCCGATCTTCTGGGAGCGCGCTCGAGGGGTGTGCGTGGAAGACGTGGACGGCAACACCTACCTGGATCTGACGGCGGCCTTCGCCGTCGCGGGAGTCGGACACTGCCACCCTCGAGTCGTGAACGCCATCGTGCGACAAGCCCCCAAGCTCATCCACGGGATGGGCGACGTGCATCCGACAGGGCTCAAGGTGGCGCTGGCCGAGCGACTGACCGCCCTGGCACCGGGGGATCTCGGGTTGCCGATCTTCTCCTCTTCCGGGGCCGAGGCGGTGGAGTCGGCGCGCAAAACCTGCGCCGTGGCCACCGGGCGACAAGGACTGGTCGCCTTCACCGGCGCCTACCACGGTCTCACCTACGGAGCACTGGAAGCCACGGACCGGGACCATTTCAGGGCGCAGTTCGCCGGACAGTGGGCTGGCCAGGTCCATCGTGTCCCCTACCCCTACTGCTACCGTTGCCCCCTGGAACGGCGCAGCCCTGACTGCAGGTGGGCATGCCTGGAGCCGGTGCGGGCTCTGCTCGAGGATCCGCCGGACGGGCATGACCGCCCGGGCGGGGTGCTGATCGAGCCGGTGCAAGGCCGGGGCGGGACCATCGTACCCCCTCCCGAATACCTCGAGCGGCTCCGGCACCTGTGCGACAGGTTCGATGTGTTGTTGGTGTTCGACGAGGTCTTCACGGGATTCGGGCGAACGGGGGCCTGGTTCGCGGCCGATCGATTCGGGGTGGTGCCGGACGTGATGGCGGTGGGCAAGTCGCTGGGCGGCGGCATGCCGATAAGCGCGTGCCTGGGACGCCCCGGCGCCATGCGTTCCTGGGGCCGGTCCACTGGCGAGGCAGTGCACACGAGCACGTTCCTGGGCCATCCCCTGGCCTGCGCCGCGGCCCTGGCCACCCTGGACGTGCTGGAGGAGGAACGGTTGCCGGCCCGGGCGAAGACGCTTGGCGAAACGTTGCTCAGACGCCTCGAGGTCCTGCAGGCGACGTATCCCGGTACGGTCGGCGATGTGCGGGGAGTCGGGCTCATGGCCGGCCTGGAACTGGTGGAGGATCCGGTGACTCGAGAACCGGCCAGCACCCTGGCTTCGGCACTGGTCAAAGCGGGCCTCCGCGAAGGCCTGATCCTGCTCCAGGAAGGTCCGCGTGGCAACGTGATAGGTATCACCCCCCCCCTGGTGATCGGCTCCGCAGAACTCGAGGACGCCATCACCATCATCGGCGCGCTGCTGGATCGGCTCGCCCCGTCTCCAGGCCCTTGAGGCGGACGGCGGTTACCACTCGGCCTGTCTCCTGGTGCCGGTGGACCGGCTCCGCGGGACGAAAACGGTTGCCCGGTCGCCGTTGTCCGGGGCATTGCGATCCTCGCTGACGCCATGGTCGTCGCCAGCACCGCGTCCGTGCCAGCGGCAACGCTGCATCAGAACCCCGGGAGGAGCCCGCCCATGATCACCGTCACACGAAGAGCTGCGGAAATGCTTCGAGCGATCATCGACGCGAACCCGGACATGGCCGGGTTCGGTGTCCGAATCGGTGTCAGGCTCGGTGGTTGCGCGGGCTTGAACCTGGCCATCGAGTTCACCGGGGAGCCCGAGGAGGGGGATATCGCAGCCAGCACTCACGGCGTGACGACCTATGTATCCCCGGCTGCCGTTCCCCATCTCGAGGGCGTTGTGCTGGATTTCGATCCCTCCCCCGACGGCGCGGGATTCACATTTTTCCAGCAGAAACAACCCGCGCACGATCTCGGCGCGGCGGAGGAGGGGGAGGCATTCGAAGTCTGATGCTTCCCTCGGTCAGGCGGGGAAAGACCATGCCGTGAGGAGGGGTTCCTGGCGATCCCGTGCAGGTTCGGGCAACCCCACCTGGATGGATCCGCGGACCAGTGTTCCGACCTGGGTATCGGGGCCATCGAGCGACATGCGCGTGTTGCCACCTGCATTCGGGGCCGGGATGGGCGGAGCGACGAAGTTGAACGTTTCTGCAGACCGGATCTCTCCGTGCCGTTCGTGGCTGGGCGGCACCCTGGGCTCTCGCATGAGCTTCTCCTGGAGCTTGACGACGGCATCGAGGATGTTCTCCGGGCGCGGCGGACACCCGGCGACGTACACGTCCACCGGTACGACCTGGTCGATACCCTGGAGCACGTGGTAGTTGTCGTAGAACCCGCCACAGGACGCGCAAGCACCCACGGACACGACCCACTTGGGCTCGCACATCTGGTTGTAGATGCGTTGCAGCACTGGTGCCATCTTGTAGGTAACGGTCCCCATGACCAACATCATGTCTGATTGCCGGGGTGAGAACCGAACGAGTTCGGCTCCGAACCGAGACAGGTCGTACTCCGAGGACACCACCCCCATGAACTCGATCGCGCAGCAGGCCGTGCCGAAGGGCATGGGCCACAACGAGTACTTCCGGCCCCAGGCGACGATCTCGTCGAGCCGTGTGAGCGCCACGTTGGGGGGGATATCGGTACGTTCGCGAGAAACCATCTTCTGCTCCTTCCTTCGGTATCGCCGCGCGGCGGCTGGTCCGACCACGCTCGAGAACGCTTTTCACTATGTAGCAGCCATCTTTCGAGATGTCCAGTGCGCGTGTCAGCCCAATCCTGTGCCGGCGGCGACCGGCAGGCGTCGGCGAAGCGGGCTCGGGACGTTGTGGCATTGCCAACGGCGGAGTTCGTGTTCATATTGTGTCGAACGCGCCAGGCTGCCTCGGCCGGCTGTCGCATCGCGCGGCCGGACATCGAGTAGATGGAGGGGCCTGTCACGAAACGGATTTTCCGGCACCGCCGTCCAGGGGCGGGGGGCCGCGAAGACGAGCAACCTGAAAACGCCGCACCAGGAGTAGGAAGCCATGTCGACGAGTCCTCGCAACGTGATCATCATCGGCTCCGGCCCAGCCGGACTGACAGCCGCTATCTATGCCGCCCGTGCCAACCTCCGCCCCCTCGTTTTCGAGGGATGGGGCGCCGGGGGCCAACTCATGCTCACCACGGAGATCGAGAACTATCCCGGGTTCCCGGACGGCATTGCCGGACCGGAGCTGATGGCCCGGTTTCGAGCCCAGGCCGAGCGGATGGGTGCGGAGCTGGAGACGGTCGATGTGACTCGAGTCGATTTCTCGGAGCGTCCTTTCAAGGTGTGGGTCGAGGATGACCTGTACCTGGCCAACACGGTGATCATCGCGACCGGTGCGTCAGCACTGTGGCTTGGTCTGGCCAACGAAAAGCGCCTGCGCGACCTCGGCGGGGGGGTGAGCGCGTGCGCGGTATGCGACGGCGCGTTTTACAAGGATCAGAAGGTGGCCGTGGTCGGTGGAGGCGACACAGCGATAGAGGAAGCGCTCTACCTGACGCGCCATTGTTCGGAAGTCCTGGTCATCCACCGGCGAGATCAGCTTCGTGCCTCCAAGGTGATGCAGAAGCGCGCCTTCGACAATCCGAAGATCCGCTTTGCCTGGGACTCCGTCGTGAGCGACGTGCTGGGAGACAAGCAGGTCGAGGGCGTGCGTCTCCGGAACGTCAAGACGGGCGAGGAGACGGATATCTCCGTGGATGGACTGTTTGTCGCCATCGGGCACCGGCCCAACACCGAGGTGTTCAAGGGGCAAATCGAACTCGATGACGCCGGGTACATCGTTCTGCACGAAGGCAGTGCCACCAGCGTGGCCGGCGTCTTCGCCGCGGGTGACGTGCACGACATCCGCTACCGGCAGGCGATAACGGCGGCAGGCTGTGGTTGCCGGGCGGCCCTGGACGCGGAGAAGTACCTGGAAGGGCTGAGTGGATGAGGGCGTCCGTGGTATCGTCCGGGGCAGGATGTCGAGGAACGTCCCGGCGTGGCGAGCGCCCTGCCTTTCGGTCTCGAGGATGTGGCGCTGTCCGGGCCAACCGGTCGTTCGCCGCCAATCGACTGGTTGGCGCCTGGCGCGGTTGTCTGGTACAATGATCCGTTCACGTGGTGGGCGACAGACGCATCCTGGCGGTGGAACGACACATGAAACGGCGATGGTTGGCCAGTCTTGCGGGTATGATATCGCTGGTTTGCCCGGTACATACGGGTTTTGCCTCCTTTCTGGCGGCGACGGAGGCGGAAGTGCCCCTGCTCTTTCCGGAGCAGGAGAAGGTCGTCTATCTGCCTCTCGAGGGATCTTCCGCGGCGGTGGAGGAGATCAGGCCGAAAGAGGTCCACGGGATTGCGAGATTCCTGAGAAAACAGGGGTTGGTCGCGACGCCCGCGATGACATCCGCCCTGGCGCCTGAGGTATACCTGCAGATAGAACCGATGCTCATCCAGGAAGCACAAAGGGAGGCTTGCGGCGACGCCCCTGAGGTGTCGCCCCAGACGCTCCTGCTGGATGCGCAAGCCAGGTTCCAGACCGGCGACACGGAAGGCGCTCGAGCACAGCTCGCCCTGGCCAGGCAGGCCCTGCCGTGCTGGCAGGAGCGCGCATCCCGTTCGTTCGCCGCCGAGCTTCTCGTGTGGTCCGGGCTGACGCACCTGAACCCCGAGAGCGAGACAGCGCTGGGCTGGATGCGCGCCGGGCTGTCCACGGATCCGCTCCTGACCGAGAGTCCCAAGCTTCCCGAGGCGGCTGTCAAGTATCTGCGCAAGGTGTACGCCGACATGGAGTACGTGGCCCAGGTGGACCTGCACCTTCCTCAAAGCCGGGGGAGCGTCTGGTCCCATGAGAACCTCATTCTCAACGGCCGCAGGCTCGTGATGGACAAACTCTTTCTTCAGCTCCCGCCCGGGATTCACTTCCTCCAGGTCGTCCTCCCGGATGGGCAACTGTGGGGTACCTTCGTGGACCTCCGGCCGGGCGGCAACACCGAGCTGGCGGCAGTCATCCGGGAAGCCTTCGAGCTTCCGCAGCGTTACCGGCAACAGATTGCGCGGGTCCTGTCCGAAGGCTATGCGTCGCCGGGACTGCTCCAGGGCTTCAAGGTGTATGCCATCAAGCTGGCTCGAGAGCAGTTCTACCTGGCCGCCATCACGCTCGAGTCGGATGGCCCGTGGGTCACGGTGCGGCGGTACCAGATGGACAGGGGAATAGAAGTTCCCGAAGCCGATGGGTTGAAGACCGAGGCCGGGTACACGGCCAGCGTGCCCATCAGCCTCAGCCGGCCATGGGCGGTGGCACTGTCGGCCGACTACGCCGTCCTGCTCGCCCAGGATCCGGGCTTCGTGTCCCACGGGAGCGGTCTCGATCTGGCTTTCACATACCGGTTGACCCCCTCGTTGCACGCCGGCGTGTTCGCCGGACTGGGCGCCAGGCTCTATGACCAGTCTTCAGACGGTGCCGGCGGGAGCACGGTCGCGGACATGGACGCCACTGGCGGTGCGGTAGTCGGCCTGTCGCTTCCCCTGGGCTCCAAGGTGCGTCTCTTGCCCGCAGTGGGATACATCGCCCACCTCAACCGGTTCCGGGGACTGCCGATCGCTTGCGTGGCGACCGACAGCACGTACGGGTCGTTCACCTGCGGCGACGACCTCCAGGACGACCCGGAGAGCCACGTGTTCTTCGTGCGTGGCAAGGGCTCCGGACCCCTCGCGCGCCTGACCGCCCAGTTGGCTCCCCTCGGCAATGGTGCTTTCACATTGCGCTCCTTGCTCCGCGTTGGCTATAGTCCCTTGCTGGTGTACCTGCCGGAGAGCACTACCGTCATGCTGACGACCGAAGACGCGGCCGGCGCCAAGGAAACCACGCCGGTGGATATCGCGGTGGATGCCGGCAGCCAATTCCGGCTGCTGCACCAGGTGACGTTTTCCGCCGGCCTTCACGGCACCTACTGAATGGGTCCACGAGGGACCCAGCCCCGGTTCGAGTGCCTTGCTTCGAGATGAGTCATGAGTGTGTTGAAGGGTTTGGTGACACAGATGGTCGGCACGAAGCACGACAGGGACATGAAGCGCATGCGCCCTGTGGTGAGCCGGATCAACGAACTCGAGCCCAGGATGATGGCCCTGTCCAACGAGGAACTGCGCGCGTTCACGCCAGCGTTTCTCCAGCGGCACGAACAGGGGGAGTCGCTGGACGAGTTGCTGCCGGAGGCCTTCGCCGTGGTGCGCGAGATGAGCCGCCGCGTGCTGGGAATGCGCCATTTCGACGTTCAGCTCCTGGGGGGCATCGTGCTGCACGAGGGCAAGATCGCCGAGATGAAAACCGGGGAGGGCAAGACCCTCGTGGCCACCCTGCCATGCTACCTCAACGCGCTATCGCGCAAGGGCGTGCACGTTATCACGGTGAACGACTACCTGGCAAAGCGCGACGCCGAATGGATGGGGCGGGTGCACAAGGCACTCGGCCTTTCCGTGGGCTGCGTCGTGAGGGATCTGACCAACGAGGAGCGCAGGGAAGCTTACGCCGCGGACATCACCTACGGGACCAACTCCGAGATGGGGTTCGACTACCTCCGCGACAACATGAAGCTCAGGTTCGAGGACTTCGTCCAGAGAGGCCACAACTACAGTATCGTCGACGAGGTGGACTCGATCCTGATCGACGAGGCCCGGACCCCGCTGATCATCAGCGGCCAGTCGGAGGGCGGTGTCGAACTCTACCGAACCGTGGACAGAATCGTGCCCACGCTGCAGGCCGAAATCGACTACACCGTCGATCTGAAGAGCAAAACCGTCAGCCTGACGGACGAAGGTGTCGAGCAGGTGGAGAAGCGCCTCGGCCTCGACAACCTGTTCGACCTGAAGAACGTCGAAACCTTCCACGCACTCAGCCAGGCGCTTCGCGCGCATGTGCTGTATCGGCGGGACGTGGAGTATGTCGTTCGAAGTGGGCAGGTGATCATCGTCGATGAATTCACGGGCCGGCTGATGCCCGGACGGCGCTGGTCGGACGGGCTTCACCAGGCGATCGAGGCCAAGGAGAAGGTGGAGATCGAGCCGGAGAATCGGACCGTGGCCACGATCACGTACCAGAACTTCTTCCTCTTGTACGACAAGCTGGCGGGCATGACCGGTACGGCGGACACGGAGGCGGCGGAGTTCAGCAAGATCTACGAACTGGACGTGGTGGTCGTGCCCACCAACATGCCCATGATTCGCGAGGACTACCCGGACGTGGTGTACAAGACCGAAGCGGAGAAGTTCGAGGCCGTCGTGGACGAGATCGAGCAGCTTCACAACGACGGGCGGCCGATCCTGGTCGGTACCGTCTCGGTGGAGAAGTCGGAAATCATCAGCCGCATGCTGAAGCGGAAGAAGATACCGCACAACGTGCTGAACGCCAAGAATCACGCCCGTGAAGCGGAGATCGTCGCCCAGGCCGGACACAGTGGCGAAATCACCATCGCCACCAACATGGCGGGACGAGGCACGGATATCGTGCTGGGAGGCAACCCCGAATTCCAGGCTCAAGCCAAGGTGGGCCCGGATGTTCCCATCGACGACCCGGCCTACCAGGACGCACTCAAGGAAGCCAGAGAAGCATGGGCCACGGACAGGGAAAAGGTGGTCCGTGTCGGCGGACTCCACATCCTGGGAACCGAGCGACACGACAGTCGCCGCATCGACAACCAGCTCCGCGGCCGCTCAGGCAGACAGGGTGACCCCGGCTCCAGCCGCTTCTACCTCTCCCTCGAGGACAACCTGATGAAGGCGTTCGGCTCCGAACGCATCTCCTCGATGATGGACCGGTTCGGGTACGAAGAGGGCGTGCCCATCGAACATCCATGGCTCACCAAGGCCATCGAAAACGCCCAGAAGAAGCTCGAGGGCTATCACTTCGGCATCCGTAAGAACCTCAAGGAGTACGACGACGTCCTAAACCAGCAGCGCCAAGTGTTCTACAAGATCCGTTCCCAGGTTCTCCGGGGGGAACGGACGCGAGAGCTGGTCATCGAATCGATCGAATCCCTCGTGGGCGATATCTTCGACGCCGCGTGTCCGGAACGCAAGGGCGTGGAAGAATGGGATTTCGAGGCCATCCGGGACAGCTTCAACAAGGTGTTCGGCGTGATCCCCGAGATCGATGTGGACAACCTGCCCTACGCGGAAAAACCCAGGGAGGAACTCGAGCACTTCCTGTGCGACCTGGCCGTGGAGCAGTATGGCAAGAGGGAGGAGGAAATCGGCGAAGAACTCATGCGCCGTATCGAAAGAGAAATCCTGCTCAAAACCATGGACAGGCTCTGGATGGATCACCTCAGCGCCATCGACCACCTGAGAGACAGCGTCCGCCTGCGCGGCATCGGCCAGCGCGACCCGCTCCTCGAGTACAAGAAGGAGGGGTACAACATGTTCCAGGAAATGCTGGCACTCCGCGACGAGCAGGTCGTGGACCAGCTCTTCAAGATCCGCCGAGCCACCCAGGAAGACGTGTTGAAGCTCGAGGCGCAGCGCAGACTGGCCATGCGCCTCGTCGAACTCGGGGGAGGCTCGTCACCACAGGTCTCTCCCGTCGGAGACCGCGGGGGCGCTCCGGGGGCGCCAGGGCAGGCACGTGCCGGGACAGGGGGACGCCCCGCGCGACTGCCAGGCCGCAACCAGGTCTGCTGGTGCGGCAGCGGCAAGAAGTACAAGAAATGCCACATGGCCGAGGACCTCGCCGAAGCCAACCGCCGCCGCCGCGGCGCAGCCGCCGGCGAATAGACGCGCCTTCAGTGCGACATCGTATGGCGGCACGCTCGAGGCACGCGCGCTACCTGCCGCCAGTATTCGTACATCACGCCCACGGCATGGGCGAACCTCTCGAATTCCACCGGCTTCGGCACGAAGGTGTTCGCGCCGAGGCGATAGCAAGCCACGACGTCCTCGTCCCGTTCCGACGTGGTCAGGACCACCACGGGAATGTGCCGGAGTTCCGGGTCCGACTTGATCCGCTGTAGCACTTCGTAGCCGTCGATCCGTGGCAGATTGAGGTCCAACAGGACGAGGTCTGGCTGCCTGCACGATGACTGATGGCCGGGCAGGTTTCCACGAACGAGCATGTCCAGGGCTTCCTGCCCATCTCGAGCGACCAGGATATCGTGGCCGGTGGCCAGGCTTTTCTCGAGCGCCCTGCGGATGATCAGGATGTCGTTGGCGTTGTCCTCCACCAGGAGAATGCGAAAAGGGCGTAACGACATGGTTCTCCTTGCTCCATCGCCTGCTTGCCGTACCTCCGCGCGGCCGCGACCAGGACCCATTCTTCCAGTATAGCCGACAAGCACGCGAAACAACCACTTCCTTGGTTGCGGGCTGTGTGGCCGGCACCAGCGAGACGGTCCGCGTTCCGCTGGCGCGAGTTGTACCGATTACCGCCGGCACGGGAATGCGGGCCAGGAGGGATCTCGAAAGTTGGGCTAAAGCCGCCGCAGGGGTCGTTCGATCTCCTGGCGAGGGGCTTGTCTCCGCCGCCACACCACGATCGTGGAGTCGTCATGAACCGCCAGGTACGACGTTGCCCGCACTGCGACCAGCTTTTCCTGCCCGACAAGTATCATCCGCGGCAGAAGTACTGCTCGTCTGAGGCATGCCGGCGCGAACGGCGCCGCTCCTACAAGGCACGATACAACAAGCTGTGGAGACAACAGAATCCGCACTACTTCAGGGAGTACTGGCTGGCCTACCGTGAACTCAAGTAGTCCTCGAGTCCCGGTGGCGGGCCAAGATGGCGAAGGCCTTTTCTTCGTATTCGCGCGGGACGTATATCCTGCTGATCTGGCGTCGTTCCTCGTACTTGGCAAACAAATCGGTCCTCTCCTCCAGCAATCGCACCGGTCCCTGGATCCGGCTCATGCCGGTTCGTTTCTCCACCGAGTAGATCGGGGGGCCCTCGCGCAGGTTCTCGGTCGGCCTGGTGTACTTCGAGATGCTCCCGGTCGACGAGGTGGCGATCAAGGGGATATGTTCGCCCTCGAGGACGGCCACCACGGGGCCGATATCGATCTCCTCGGGAGTCCCATGCCATTCGCGTAACAGCCGGTAGGGGTTCCGGTCGACGATACGTTTCGCCCATGGGTGTCCCTTCCGTGCCTCCTCCCGGAGATGATGGTACAGGTGGTAGTCGTCGATGCCGACGTAGGCGTCGATGTCGGCGGGGATGGCGTAGGTGCCCTCGGGGCTCTCGAAGTAGCGTTTCAACATTTCCTCGAAGATGACCGGCTTGTGATGGAAGTAGACCATCAGGAACATGTGGAACCGGGCGATCAGGAAGTCGTTGAACGTGTAGAGCGCCCTGGGGTCGAGCGCCAGGTGGGCCTTGCCGGCGTCAGTCACGTGAAACGTCAGGTTGCTGAGTATCCAGTTCACGTCGTATGCCCCGTAGCTCACCCCGGCGAAGTAGGAATCCCGCCGCAGGTAGTCCATCCTGTCAGCATCCAGCTCGCTGGAGATGATCTGCGCCAACACGGTGCGGAAGTCGACGCCGCCGTCGACGAAAACCGGCTCCTCGAGGGGCAGTTCCAGGTTCAGCAGTGCTGCTATCCAGTCGGGCTGAATGACAGGGAAGCTCCGCGCGATGACGCCGGCCAGATCGGAATCGGTGATGAACTTGAGCCCGTAGTCCTCGTGGGTCGCTCTTCGATCCATGTCTCTGCCGCGAAGGCACCGGAGATCGAGCCTGGAGACGGGGGGCATGGCAGATTCGGCGCAGTGGGAAAGGGGGGCGTGGCCCACGTCGTGTAGCAAGGCCCCGAGGCGGACGAGCTGACGGAACAGCTTCCAGGTACCTCGACGGCGGAACCGGTGGTGTTTGAAGATCGAATCGAACGCGCGTCCGGCCAGGAACATCGTGCCGATGGAGTGGAGATAGCGAGCGTGGGTGGCTCCTGGAAACGCCAGGTCGGCGAAGCCGAGCTGTTTGATGTTTCTCAACCGCTGTAGTTGCGGGGTGTCGAGGAGCTGCACCTCGCCCTCGGTGATGTCGATCGAACCATGAATGGGATCCCGGACTTCCACTTTGCCTCACCTCGTTGTCGAGATTTTCGAATCGGCTACCTTTTTGCGCAGTTTCGGGGACAGCGGCCCCTGGCGATCACGGCGCCGGGCACAGGAGGCTTGCCACATCCCTCTTCCTCCGGCTATCACAGAGTACATCCGTTCTCCATCCCGGCGAGCGGCGGACACGCGAGCGGTATCGTGAGCATCCTGGGCGCCATCATCCTGGGAATCGTCGAGGGACTCACCGAGTTTCTGCCGGTGTCTTCCACGGGGCACCTCATCCTTGCCGGCCACCTGCTCTCGTTCACTGGGCCGGACGCGGCGACGTTCGAGATCTTCATCCAGCCTGGGGCCATTCTTGCCGTGGTGTGGGACTTTCGCAACTCTATCATCGAATTGGGCCGGAAGATACGGTCCCACCGCGATGCTCGAGGTTTCGTCATCAACGTGGGGCTGGCATTCCTGCCCGCCGCCTGTGTGGGCTTGCTTGTCGGCGACCTCGTCAAGCAGTACCTCTTTGCGCCACTGACCGTGGCCGGCGCGCTCGTGGCAGGAGGCGTGGCCATGTATGCCATCGAGGTGAAGCTTCCGGTGCGCCCGCCAGGTCCCCCTGAGCGTATCACCACGCGCCAGGCCATCGGCGTGGGTGTCGCGCAGATCGCTGCCCTGTTCCCGGGGGTCAGCCGGTCCGCAGCGACCATCATGGGAGGTATGCTGTTCGGACTCGACCGGCGCGCTGCCACCGAATTCTCCTTCTACCTGGCCATTCCCACGCTGGGAGCGGCGACCATCTACGACCTTCTCCACAACCTCGACGCCCTGGATACCACGGACATCCTCCCTTTCTCCGTCGGGCTCGTGACCTCATTCGTCGTTGCCCTGCTGGTCATCCGGCTCTTCCTGAAGTATGTGCGTACGCACGATTTCCGGCCGCTCGCCGTCTACCGTATCATCGCGGGCGTGGTGGTCCTGTGGGTGTTTGCCGTCGCCTAGCGGAGCGGTGGGCCTCCCACGAACGACGTGGGGGAAGTAGGGGCGTAGCGCGCTGCGCCTGTGGATGTGCGAACACAGCGTGTTTCGTCTGGAGGATCCCAGGATGGGCGCAGCGCCATGTCCTTCACCACGTCGTCCTTCACCAGGGCCATGAGGTCGTTGAGGGGGTTCAAGGCGATTGTTCGCCTTCCCCGCTCTTGTGGCTGGTCCGCTTTTCGGTCGCCGTTCGCTGGAATGCTTCGGCTTCGGTGGTGAGGCCCAGTTCGAAATAGGCCTCTGCACTGAGTTCGTAGACTCGAGGGTCTTCGGCGTCCAGTTCTCTCAATTCTCGCAGGATGTCGACCGTCTCTTCGAAGTCCCCCCTACCGAGCAGGGCTTGCACGAGAGAGTACCTCGCGGTCACGTTGCGCTCGTCCAGGCGCACGATTTCCCGGAAGTGAACGAGTGCCGAGTCGAACTTGCGTTCGGCGAGCAGCACATCGGCCATGCCCATGCGATACTGCAGGTTGTCCGGGTCGGCCTTCCAGGCCCGGGTCAAAGCCTTCTCCGCAGCCTCGAGGTCTTCGAGCTTGACGCAGATTTCCCCCAGGTCGTACCAGTCGCGCGGGGATCGTTCCTCCTCCGGGATGGCCTCGATGAGTTCTCTCGCCTCCTCGAGTTCCCGGATCCGCCTTTGGGCGTCCTTGCTGACTTGCGGCCGTTTCGAGGGTTTCCCGGCTCTCGCCTTGTTCGACGACTCTGGTGATTGAGCGGTCACGTCGGCGGCTTCGTTTTCGACTTCGATGACCTTTCGATACCTTTCGCGTGCCTCGTAGAAGGCCGTCATGATGGCGACGGCCCTGTCGCGGAGTTCCGGGGCGCTGAGCATGGCCCTTTCGCACCGCGCGATCCCCTGGGCCTCCCGCTGGTCTTCGAGGTCGAGCTGGCAGAGCCCCAGATTGGCCTCCCCATTGTCGGGATCGCAGGCGAGGGCTCGCGTGAAGCACCTCCGTGCCCGGGTGCGTTCGCCGAGCCCGAGGTGGGCCTGACCCAGCATGGCGAGGATTCTCGGGTCCTCCTGCTCACTTCGAGACGCTGCCAGGGAGAGGATGGACACCGCCGCGGACCACTCCTGCCGCGCGATGTGCACCGCCCCCTTGAGCGCTTTGACCGACGGATCGTGGGGAAAACGCATCAGCGCCTCCCTGGCGAACGATGCCGCTTCGTCCAGCCGGTCCTGAGCCAGGTAGATCTCCACCAAGGCGATGCGTGGCCCCTTCAGGTCTGGATCCAGGCTCAGTGCGCGCTCGTAGCGCTCCCGGGCCTGGTCTATCTGCCCGATTCTCCGCAAGGCATCCGCCCAGCCCACCGTGGCCGCCACGTCGGCCGGATCCAGGGCGCACGCATGGGAGAAGGATTCGATCGCCGCTCGAGTATGATCCTGCTTCAACTGCTGCTCCCCGAGCATCCGCCACATGACGCCTTGGGAGTCATCCAGCTCGAGGGAACGTGCGATGAGTCTGGCGGCAGCGACATCCTGGCCCAGGCGCAGGTACTTCTGGGCAGCACTGTTGAGCCGCTCCTTGTCGAACGCGGGTTGCGTGCTGAACACCAACGTGGCTTCGGCGGCCTCGTCGAAACGCTCATGCGCTTCGAGCAAAGACAGGAGCTTCTCGTAGACTGCGGTCATGTCCGGGTGGGAAGAGAACAGGCGCCAGTAGACCTCTATCGCCCGGTCGTCGTCGCCCAACTTGCGATAGGCGAACGCGAGCTTCTCGAGGACGTCCGGGTCATCCGGTGCCAGGTCGGCAGCCCGGTGCAGCACTCGAGCGGCCTTGTCGTAGTCGGAGTCGTGGAGGTAGGCGGTCCCCAGTGCGAAGAGGTAGGTGGCGTTGCCGGGGTCCTTCTTGACCGCCACCGTGTAGTGCGAGATGGCCGAACCGGTGTTGCCCAGCTCCATCGCGTGGTTGCCTTTCCGATAGTGACGTGCGGCACACCCATCGACAACGCCGAGGGCCAGGAGGATGCCGGGGACAACGAGGAGTCGGCTTGCTAGGCTGTATCGTGACATGGTTGATCAACCCTGGTGTCACTCGTTCTCCGCCGCGAAAACGACCTTGCAGGGGTCGCCGGGCGAACGGACGATCTTGATGAACCGGTAGATGGTGGTACGACTGAAGTCGAAATCGGCCGCTACCTCTCCGCAGGAAGCGGTCTTTACGCTGACCCGGTGCCTCCTCGGCGAGACGTAGGTGCGAACGGAACCCTGGTTGTTGGGTCGGGATATCCGCTGCCTGAGATCCACCGCCCACCCATCCACCGTGATCGCGAGTCCCTCGAGATCGAGAGGGTAGTAGTATATCACCCCGGCAGCCTTGGAGGCCGGTTGCAGTTCCACGGGCTCCACGACGCCCCCCTCCGCGATGGACAGGCAGCGTTCCACGGTGCGGTATCCGTCCCGCCGAATGACGACGTCGATGCACGCACGCCCCTCCTCGAGTTCCCGAGTCAGCGGCGTGCGGCCACCCGGAATCGATGTGTCCTTGAATACCACGTCCGCGCCGCCGGGCACGGAGTCGATGGTGACTCGAGACAGCGCCGTGGTGCGAGACGAGTTGGGCGTGAGGACTACCGAGGCCACGATCAACAAGCAGACGGCAAAGACCGCCCCGCCGCCGGCAACGAGCAGCAATCGCCTGGTCGCGGGCGAGCGCTTCGACAACGTTTCTCCGGTATTGGAAGACTCGTGTTCTTCTGCGCCCGGCACTTCTGCAAGGTCCATGGAAGGGGCACTGGTTCCGGCGTCCACCCAGCCCGGCGTTTTCTCCAGGAACCCGCCTTCGCGCGGCTGTGCGGAATCCCCCCCTCCGGATGCCCACGCCAGTGGGACTGGCGCGTTGTCCGCCCCCCCGGCCCCGCCCCCGGCCGCCCGCTCGCCATCGAGTGCAGGCCGGCCAGGGGGCACCTGTCCGGATTCCTCCACGGGGTACACACCGACTTGGAGTTCTGGCAGCGCATCCTCGTTGAGCGCCCCGGAAGAGAACGGCAACTTTTCCCGGGGGCTCGCCCCCCCCGCTCCAGGCTCCATCTGGGTCGGGGTGAGGGGATCGGTCATCGTGGGAACGGGGCCCACAACGTCCTCCACGCGCCCGTCTGGTTGCGTGACGTTGCTCGTGGCGAGCGCCTCGATACCTTTCCTGGTCGCACTGGGGTCCCCGTCGGTCGTGGGATCGGGCAGGGCGAGCTGCGTGACGGAGGTGTCGAGCGGGTCACGAGACGAAGCCGGTTCCCTGTTTTCGTGCAACAGCGGCTGTCCGGGAATGTGTTTGAGCTGCGCCACGGGCGTCTTGTCGTCGATGGATGCGATATCGGGCGGCGGTTCGGCCACGGTCGGTGGGGAGTGAGACGGGGGCTGTCTTTCCGCTCCCGGGTCGCTCACCCCGGAAGCCTGGACGACGTCATGGCCCACCTGCGCGACGTTCCCTGCACCCACGGGGATGTTGAGGTGCGTCGTCGAACGTCTTCCCTTCACGGGGCGGCCGAGGTCCAGCAGGATGCTCTCCATCCAGGACTGGAGGTCGATCATGGGCGCCAATGAGAGATGGAACTGCCTGAGTTGGGGGATGATCTCGGCAATGTCCGACGGCCGTTGTTCCGGGTCACGGGCTAGCATGCGTTTCAGGATTGGGTAGAGCTGCCTCGAGAACGGCCATTGTCTCACCATCGCGGAGAGCGCCGGGTCGACCTTGGCATCTTGCACGTTCCTCAGGGTCTGCACTGAGCTGTTTCGATCGTAGAACAGGGGCGTCATGGTGACGAGTTCGTAGGTGATCGAGCCCAGGGAAAAGATGTCCGATCGGCGGTCGAGATGCAGTTCGCCGTAGGCCTGCTCGGGAGACATGTATTGTGCCGTCCCCTTGAGGACCACGCCGAAAGCGGTCCTCCGGCTGTTGGTCTCGGCTCGAGCGATGCCGAAGTCGGCGATCTTGACGACCCCGTGGGAACTCAGCAGGATGTTCGTGGGCTTGAGGTCCCGGTGGACCATGTTGATGGGTCTTCCCGTCTCGTCCTCGGCATGATGGGCGTAGCGCAGCCCATCGCAGAGCTGTATCACGATGTCCAGCACGACGGGCGGCGGAATCTCCGCGTGCTTGCGCTTGTGGTAGGACATCAGTTCGCGCAGGGTGAGGCCATGGACGTATTCCATGGCAATGTAGTAGATGCCCCTCTCGGCTCCGAAGTCCAGCGTCTGAACGATGTGATGATGGTTGAGGAGCCCGCCGAGCCGGGCCTCGTCGACGAAGCTCTTGACAAAGTCGGTGTCCTCACAAAGGTGAGGAAGGACACGCTTGAGCGCGACCTCCTTGGTAAAGCCCTCCCGTCCCACGATGTGGGCATAGAATACTTCTGCCATGCCGCCCTGCCCGATTTTCTCGAGCAGGCGGTACTTGCCGAATTGCATGATGACCCCGAGAACCAACCGGGACGATGTTCGCAATCATCGTACCACCCGGCATGCACGCCGTCAACGTCGAGTGCGCGGCGCCATCAGGGCAGCATCAACGTGATGGCACGCGTCCGGTGCTGGGTGCCGGTGTCATACACCACGACGCGTCCAAGGTCGGGATCATACTCGGCGGTCATCGTTTCCGGATCGGACAGGTATATCTCGGGGCCGTCGGGGTAGATACGCAGCGGTGCAGCCAGCACGGTCGGAGCGGAGATGGTCTCCTCCCGGACGTACTCGAGATCGAGGCGCCCGGTTTCCGTGTCGAACTGGTACCAGGAAAGGCTCCCGGCGACGCGCTGGGGATAGGCCCGGCAGACCGCATCCAGGATCCCGTCTTTCTCGGACCCATCGGCGTTGAGAATCACGTAGCCGCCATCGCCTTTTCCGTATTCCCAATACATCCCACCGGTCCGCACGGCGTCGAGGGCGTCGTTGAAGTCGTTCAGCAACGCAGTGATGCCATCGCCCTGGGAGTCTCCGCCATACTCCCCCACGGCGAATGGTACACCGAGATTCCGTGCTTCCCGCGTGATGCTGTCGACCCAGCGTTGTACCAGCTCGAAGTGATCGTAGTAGGTCGACACGAGTTCCATCGG
>JAJRTE010000231.1 GCA_024278455.1 Myxococcota bacterium | reverse complement strand
GACATCGATCGTGCCATCGAGAACGGCCAGGTGGCCGCCATGATCGGGGTCGAAGGCGCACAAGCCCTCGAGGGAGACCCCGGGCGTGTCGGAGATCTTCATCGCCTGGGCGTGGTCTACATGGGGCTGTCGCACCTTGTAAACAACAAGTGTGCAGGTTCCTCCTACCCGCTCGGGCTCAACCGCGGTCTCTCCGACATCGGACGCCGCGTCCTCGAGGAGATGAACAAGGTCGGCATGTTCGTGGATCTCGCACACAGCAGCGAGAAAGCATTCTGGCAGACCCTGGAAGAGACCGACGGCCCTGTGATGTGCTCCCACACCGGCGTCAAGGCCGTGGAAGACATCTGGCGCAACCTCGACGACACGCAGCTCGAGGCCATCGCGAAACGCGGAGGCGTGATCGGTATCATGCTGGCGACCAATTTCCTCGGCGGCAAGCGCATCGACCGCTGGGTCGAGCACGTGGACCATGCAGTCGCCGTGGCCGGCATCGACCACGTGGCGCTTGGGAGCGATCTCGACGGGTTCATTCCCACGCCGAAAGAGATCGACACGATTGCCGACGTTCCCAAGCTTGCCAGGGCGCTGCTCGAGGCGGGATACGACTCCGAGCAGGTCGGGAAGATCATGGGAGGGAACTTCCTGGCCATGATGCACCGGTTCCGCCCCGGGAACCCACCGGGGGAACATGAGAAAGACGCGCCATCGGACAGCGTGCCCCACCCGTGACACCGCCGATGGCACGATGGACGGACCTCGAGAAGCTGCTTCCAAAGGCTCTTCTGGCACGGGACGAGACCAAGCAACCGCCTGGTTGCGGTTTCGGCACCCTGGAAATGGGCCTTGGACCTGGGGACACCCCCGTGTGTGGTGTTTTGAGGGAAGGAAAGAGACGCCAATCGCCGGGTGGTGGCACAGGAAACGTCTCGGCCCGGGTTTCGCGCGCACATCACGACACGCCAAGCGCGGCTCTTGCTCCAGCCGATGTCGAGAAGCCTCCCTTTCGTCCGGGAATCAAGCCAGTCCTGTGGCGTATCCTCCCAACCCTGGGGCTCGTGTGGGCTGCTTGGCCGCCAAGTCAGCTCCATGCCGGACCTGACCAGACCGCTTCGATCGACACTCCCGCCGTAGTCTTGCCGGCGGAGCCCACGCCGAACGCGCACGTGCAGGACGACCCGGCCATTTCCGCCCAGGTGGCCGCTGCCTGGCGTGCCTTCTACGACACCTCCCCCAATGCAGCACTCCCGCTGTTTCGCGCGTTGACCGGGACCGCACCACGCCGGGCGGATGTCCATTTCGGCCTCGGTCGCTGTCTCCTCGCCCTGGGCGACACGAACCAGGCGAGACTCGAGTTCGAGCAGGCAGCCGAACTCGACCTTTCCCGCACCGCGTACCGGTTCTATCTCGGTGCCGCATGGTACCAGCAAGAGGAGTTCGCCACGGCGATCGAGACCTGGAAGGGGATCGAGTCCGTGGCTGGAGGAGGTGCGACACCCGCCATGCTCCGGGACATGAACTGGCTGATGGGTCGGGCATACCTGGCCACGGGGAAGATCGACCAGGCCGACCGTTGCTTCAAGGCGGCCATGACACGCCTCGACGCATTCCGCGCCGGGCAACTCGTCCGACCGTCCCCGGAACTCGAGCGCACGGGACGCGGCACACTGCCAGGCGCGAAGTGGGAACCCCTTCCGGGACGGCTCGCCCTGCCTCGCGGCCAACGTATCGCGTTCGCATCTCGAGGCGCCATCTGGGCGATCACAGGAGAAACGTGCCTCCGCGAACGCCTCACGTCGCCTCCCGCCGGGTGGCATGACAGCCGTCCGGCCCAACGCCCCGGCGACGGCCGGCTGGCATTCATCACCACGGACCCGAAAGGCGTCCACTGGCTCATGCTCGAGGACACGCCCGCACAACGCTCGCTGGCGCTGCCCGACCCGGTGCTGCCTGTCCAACCCTCCTGGTCTGCTCGAGGCGACACCCTGGCTTTCTGCAAGCTCGACGGGGACCCGCCCCGTCCCCATGTCACGTTCCTGGATATCGACAGCGGACGCATCCAGGTGCTGGACTGGCCGGGGGGCCCTTCGACCGACCCCGCGTTCGGCCCCGGGGAAACGATGGCGTTTTCTGCCCAGCACGACGGCGTCCCGGCTCTCGCCACCTACGACCGCGCGTCCGGGCGCGGGCAGTTCATTCAACTCTTCCTTGCCGCACGACCTGCGGGAACGGCGGGAGAACCGCACGATGCGCGCTCGTTCTCGCTCACCGGCAGGGGCGGTGGCCCGTACCGGGAGGCGGCCACGCCCCTGCGCGTCCAGGAACCCTGGGATGGCGCACCACCGGCCAGTGGGACAGCAAGAGAATTCGAGAAGCAGGCGTCCGCGGGCACGATGGCTTCGGCAGGCGGAACCTGCTGCATCGACAGCGCCGCCGCCCCCGCCGGTCCGGCCGGCCAGGTATCGTCCGAGTCGCCCCACTTCACCTTTCAGCCCGCCATGTCGCCCACGAACGGGGGGACCGTCGCGTTTGCCGAACGACAACGGGCACAGCGGCGGGTCTACCTGCTCGACACGTCCGGGCGGGTGGCCGTACCGCTGAGCCCGGAAGCGAAGGACTGCTTTTCCCCCGCGTTCTCCCCTGACGGAACCGCCTTGATCTATGTCTGCCTCGACGCCGGAATCGAGCGACCATACGTCCACCGCCTGGACGGAAGTGGTCCGGCCCCGCTCTACCGGGAGGCGTTGCCAGGGACAGCGCCGGATTGGGTGGCGATGGAGACTACCGCCCCTGTCCCCGGAGCGACACCGCGGAGCCCGGGAGACGCGCCGTGAGCGGCGGGCGGAGATGGGGTGGGCGTGGGGCTCAGCGCCGGGACGGGGGCCAGGGGACCCGTTTCGCCGCGGCCAGGGCGGCGGGAAGCCGCTCGTATATACCGTCGAACCCCCCGTTGGACATGATGAGGATCACGTCGCCCTCCACAGCCTCGCGCACCAGCTTGTCGATGATGTCGTCCGTGGATGGCAACGCCCTGGCATCCACGCCCCGTCCCTGGAGCGCCTCGGCGAGTAGTTGTGGGGAGAAACGCTCTTCCTCGGGTACCTGCTCCGGATGATAGACATCGGCAATGATAACCTGGTTGGCGCCGACGAAAGCTCCGGCGAAGCGATCCTGGAACACGTTGCGGCGGCTCGTCGCAGAGCGCGGCTCGAAAACGGCCCACAGGCGCCGGTCCGGAAACCGCATCCGGATCGCATCGATCGTGACCTGTACGGCGGTCGGATGGTGGGCGAAGTCGTCCACGAGGGTGATGCCGGCGACTTCGGCGAACACCTCCTGGCGCCGGCGCACACCATCGAAGCTCGCGAAGCCCGAAGCGATCTGCTCCGGCGACAGCCCGAGCCTGGAGAGGATGATCGTGACGGCAATCAGGTTGAGGAGGTTGTGTTTTCCTACCAGCTTCGTGTTGAAGTTGCCCGTGGGGGCTCCTCCCTGTGTGACCACGAAGCGCATCCCATCCGGACCGGTCTCCTCGATATACCCGGAGTATTCGCATTCGCACTTGAGGCCGTAGGTGTGGGGAGGGGTTCGGGAGAATTGGACCAGCGACATGACATGCTCGTAGTCGGAGCATGCTGCGAGGAGGCCGTCCGGGGGAATGCGTTGCACAAACTGCCTGAATGCGGCCTTCACGTGCTCGAGGTTGCGGTAGATGTCGGCATGGTCGAACTCGACGCTGGTGATGATGGCGCTCTGGGGACGGTAGTGGAGAAACTTGGGCCCCTTGTCGAAAAAGGCGGTGTCGTACTCATCCCCTTCGATCACGAAGTAGCCCTGTTTCCCGCACCGGTAGTTCTTGCCGAGATTTCTCAGTTCGCCACCGATCAGGAATCCCGGGTCGTACCCGGCATGATAGAGGCACCATGCGCAGATGGCCGCGGTGGTCGTCTTTCCATGGGTGCCGGCGACGACGATCGGGTGGTTGCCCTTGAGGAACCGTTCCGAGATCGCGGCGGGCAGGGAGAGGTAGGGCAACCCCGCAGCAACGACCGCCTGGGCCTCCGGGTTCTCCCTGCGAATCACGTTGCCGATGATCACCAGGTCCGGTCCATCGTCGAGGTTTGCCGTGGAATACCCCGCGTACACCTTGATGCCCAGCGATGCGAGTTGGGTGCTCATGGGCGGGTATGGATGGCTGTCGGAACCGGTGACGCGATAGCCCAGTTCATGAAGCATTCCGGCAAAGGCGCCCATGGCAGTGCCGCAGATACCCAACAGGTGCACATGTTCCACCGAATCCCACTGGATCACACCATTTCCTCCCCGGCTTCTCCATTGGCTGTCTGTCCGGTATCGTCCATGCTCAGGTTCTCGCTGCCATCGAGGCGCTCCAGCGTGTCGCCGATCCGTTGGAGGCGGATTCCTTGGAGGGATGTGAGTATCTCCGGGTGGTCGATGAGGGAAGTAACCAGGTCTTCCCGGGACACGTGGTGGAGCAGGGTGTCGGTTCGCGCGCGTACGGACGCGACTCGAGGCTTCCCCGAAAGGGCGCCACCTTCACCGAAATACTGCCCCGGTCCCAGGAGCGCGAGGGGAATCTTGACCCCATCCAGGTTGTGGGTATAGACCTCCACCGTGCCGTGCTGGATGATGGACATGTAGCAACTCGTGTCCCCCTCGCGGTAGATGACCGCGCCTCGAGGGTATCGTTCTTCCCTGAGGTGTTCCGCCAACCGGCGGCGTTCGATACCGGAAAGGGACGGAAAGACCTTGGCAAGAAGCGTGTCGATGGTTCGCCGTCGATGGTAGGCCGCCATGACTTCCTTGACACGCGGGTGACGTTTCGTGATCTCGTCGAGCGTGGACTCTGAAAGTTCGAGCAACTCGACATTGGTCTCGGTTTCTACCCAGGCATGGCGACGATAGTCGCCGGTGATGAGGCTCCACTCCCCGAAGAAATCCCCCGGTCCCAGCTTGGCGAGCCGAATCCGCTCCCCGTCCTTGCCGAGACTGAAGACCCGGACATACCCCCGGGTCACGATGAACATCGACGCGCCCTCGTCCCCCTCCTTGAAGATCGACTGCCCAGCCCGAAGCTGCACGGGCACCAGCCGCTTGATGACCTCCTCGAGTTCCTCTCGCGACATGTCTCCGAACAGGGGAATCTCCGGGGGAAGCGTGTCTGCATCCTCGAGAGGACGTCCGGCCTCGTCCGCTCGTGCCCGGCTCTCCTGGTATCGATGAACAAGGTCACGCAACAAGGACCTGGCCAGCTCCTCCGCGCCGTCCATCGTCTTGAGCAAGGGAACAACGAGCTTGTAGATGGCGACTGCGAACGGAAGAGCCCCCTTTTCTGCATACGCCAGCGCACACTCGCGATAGACAGCCAAAGCCTCCTCGAGACGACCCACACGGCGCAAGTAGTCGGCAAGCCTGACGCGCAACAACAACCGCCGCCCGTTCTCCTCGATGGCTTTCTTCAAGAGTTCAATGGCATCGTCGACCCTGCCGTCGAGGAACCAAGCGTCCGCCCTGTCAACGATGTTGTATTCTTTTTGGCCCATCTGCCGTCTCCACATTGCTACGTGCTGTGACGCGACCATGTTAGTCAATTGCTGCCGGGTTGTAAAGGGGCAACGTTTCTTCTCTTTCCCTGTGACGGACACCATCTCCCCGTCTCGAACCCCGCATTCCGCCCGGAGCTGCCAAGCGGTGCTGCTCGAGTCGCCCGGTCACCGGCCAGCGTGCGTCTCGAGAGTCTCGAGGAACGCCTGGACGCGAGTCTCCACCTGCTCATCCGAGTAGCTTCTCGGGTCCGTCATGTCGGCCTCGATGACCAGGCCCGGGACACCGGTACGCCGGGTCACCTCTTCCTTGATGTCGAGCTGTCCAAAACTGTACGGTTTACAGCTCCGGTTGCTGTGCATGATGAATCCGTCCGCGGAAAAGCGCTCGACCATGCGGCACAGGTTTTCGACCTTGCGCTCGAGGTTCCGGTTGAGAAAAACGGTGGCGTATGCCCTGGCCATGCTCTCGTGCGGGCGGGACGGGTCGATGTCCGTGTCCGCCCAGGCGCTGGTGTAAGTGTCCGCGACCAGGCATGCCCCGTGATCCGCCAGAACGTTCGACAACCGCCGAACCCGGTACCAGATGGGAATGTTGTCCCACAGGAGCCGGAATCTCTCATCCGGGACCGCCCCTTCGCTCCGGGCCACCTTGCCTTCAAGCTCCCTCAACAACGTCTCATAGAACGCGATGACCTCCAGGGTGCCCCGAAGCGTCACGATGGGTGCCAGGAAGAAAAAGGCGTCAAAGCAGCTCATGGGCGCCGGGCGGTGGGCACATGTCTCGAGGATACGTCCCCACAGGCGAATGGCCTCGTTGGCCAGCCTCGCCGTCTCGAGGAATCGTTTCTCTCGCCAACGACGCCCGGTAGCCCTTTCGATTTCTGGAATGATTTCGTTGAACTGCGTGGAAACATAATGGACCAGGTGATCCAGCGGCCCGTCGTAGTTGTAGGGCGTATCGAGAAACACGAGCGGTACGCCGAACCGCCGCGCCTGGACCTCGTACCATTTCAGTACTGTCCCGCAGATATTGTTGCAGCACAGGAGCAGGTCGGGCCTGGGCAGACCGGGTCGGGCCAGGAGGGGGATGCCGCCGACAGGACTCCGGTGCGTGATGGACTGCCCAAGGTCGACCCGGAAATAGGAGCACAGGTCGGGACTGTAGCCTTCCGCCTCGGCCGTTTCCGCCAATTCGCGCCCCATCTTCTTCGCACCGATCATGGCGCCGTGGTTCTCCGGGTAGATGGGGATGATACCCATCGCGATCAACAGCTCCACCGGTCCACCGCTGGTGATCCAGGCAACCTTGTCGAACGTGTAGCGCGCCAGCTTGGACTTGAGATAATAGTCCGCCATGAGCTTGCGCATGGTTGTCGCACTTTCAAATCTCGGCATGGCTGCCTTCCCTCGTGTCAGGAGACTTCCGTTCGCGATCACCCGGGACGCGCCCCAGGCGACGGCCGGCTACCGCGCGCCTTGCAGCAGTTCCACGAACGCCTGGATCTTGGTCTCGAGCTGGCCCCCGGCCCCTCCCATCTGTTCCACCTCGATTACCTGCGTCTGCACGCCGTCAGCCTCCAGCGCGTCACGCAGGAATGGATAGTCGAACGCATGGGGGTCGCAGAACTTCAGGTGCAGGAACAGGACGCCATCTGCCTCCGCTCGCTTCGCTGCGCCCGTCACCGCGTCCGCTCGAGCGGTCAGGCTGCGGTGCTTCGCCGGGCAATTCGGGCGCTCGAAATAGCGCCGCGCTATGCAGGCCAGGTTGTCCCCACGGACCAGGCCCGAAAAGTAGCGCCGGCCAGTACACAGATCATCGTCGACCACCGTGGCACCGTTGTCATCGATACGTTCATAAACCTCCGGGTCGATCAGCACGCTTCCCACCACCATGAGTCGTATGCGTCCCTCCGGGTTTTCCTCGACCGTGTTCCGATTGGCCTCGAGGAACGCCGCCAGCCGCGCGTTGAAGTCCTCCTTGTCCCCCGTCATGGCAGCGAGCACGCTCTTGAGCACCGTGGCGCTGGATACCGCCCCCGGCGCCCTGGCGTGGAGGGCATAGAGGTCGTCGAGAAGCCTGCGCGTCCGATTGTGAAGGGCAATGGCCCGGCGCAACGCTTCCCGACCCACCGGCTTGCCTGTAAGCGCCTCGAGAACGTCCTGAAACCGCCGCAACTCGTGCAACGTGTACCGCAACGCGGTCTCCCCGGTCACTTTCGAAGGAAAGTTGATGTTGTGCACGAACAGGGACGGGTGGTTCTTGCGAAACACGTCGAAGAAACTCTGCATCGTGTCGCACGTGTGGGCGAAAACCACCCCGGACAATCCCGGGTACCGGCCGGAAAGGAAGTCCTCGAGCAAGCCTTTCACTTGCGAGCAGCAGTATGGCTGCAAGTACTGGTCGGCCACCACGATCTGCTTCGCACGACCGAACAGCCGCACGGGCTGGAAACCGGCTGCATGCAGGACCTCCTCCGGTACGTAGCCGCACAGGTAGCCCATGACCGGCATGCCGCCGCCCTCGGTACGCACCAGGTGCTCGAAAGGCCGCTCGAGCCGTTCTTCCAGGAAGTCGAGGTAGGTACCTGGCATGTTCGCTCCTTCTCCATCCGGCCCGGCCAGCCCGGTATCGGCCCATCGAACTCGACGGGGCCCACGCCCCGGACGGACCATGACAGTGAGCACGTTGTCACGGCGTCAGGCCCACCTCGCCCATCATCGCATGAAACCTCGAGGTAGACAATGGCACAGGCGAGACAAACCTGGCCCCCGAACGACGACAGGCGGGGGAACAGGGGCCACGGCCAGAAGAATCCTCGACTCCTCCTTGTCCCACCACGCACGTTGACATTGGCTAGACATGTCGGCACTCGCCGAGTCAATCCTGTGTCGAGGCCATCGAGGCCGTCGCGCTCCACCAATAGCCCCATCTCGAGACACGGACCGGTCCTCGCGGTGTCATTCCCAGCATGTTCCTCTGCCGCCGCCCGTGACGGCACGCAAGAACCTTGACGCCGACCGCGCGTGCTTTCCATAATGGTGCGGTGCACCCAGCCAAAGCCTCGTTGGCCGGTGCCAGACGTACCCGGGGCGACAGGCGGGGCCATGCTGTGCGCGGGTGGGCGCCATCCAGCGAGTGTTTCTGGTGACAACACGATCTCGACGCGATCGGGCGAGAAGGCGGCGGGCGTCCCGGTGGGTGCCAGCCATTCTCGCCGCTGTTCTTCTGGGCGCAGCCGGTGCCTTCTGGCTGGTGAACGCCGGTCCGGCGGGCCCTGCCGTCGCCAAACGGCTGGCCAGCCTGTTGTCCCGGCACAGCGGCCTGGACGTACAGGTTTCTCGAGTTCGCTTCCTGCCGGACCGTGTCACACTGGATGGCGTCCAGGTCACCCTGCCCGCCGGGCTCCGCCTCGACCTGGAGCACGTCTCGCTCGTCCCGGACTTCGGGGCGTTCGTCGAAGGCCGCCCGGGGTGGAAGCACATAACGGCAAGGGGGTTTCTCGTTGCCGTGCCTCGCGAACCGCACCGCCGGAGCGCCGCCGGAACGCAACAGGACCGATCCCGCCTCGCAGCACTTCGGAACGCCGCGCGCCGCATGGAAAAGTTCGCGGACGCGCTCGCGCCCCGGGGTGCACTCGATGTCGATTTCGAGCAGGGCCTGGTCCGCTTCGGCAACCCCGGGCAGGAGAGGGACCTGCCGGTCGCCAGTATCCGGATCCAGGGCCCACGAACCGGTGACGCCTCCTGGCGGGCAACCGTCGTCCTCGCCCCCCCGGGGTCCATCGGCGAAAGCCGTATCGACATCGATTTCGACCCCGCCATCACCGACGTTCGCGCAACCATCGAGGCCACAGGCCTGCCGCTCGAGGCACTTTCCGGGATCCTGATGGGTGCCGCGCTCGACGAAGGAGCGTCTCGCGATAACGCCCTGTCCGGCCACGTCGCGAAACTCCCCACGCTGGACTGCGCACTCTCCATCCACGTCCGACCGGATACACGCCAGGTGGACATGTCCGGGAGAGCTTCCTTGAACGGCCTGGTCATCGAACACTCCGGCCTGGCCAGCATGCCATTCGGGCCAATCGACCTGGTTCAACAGGTCGAACTGACGATATCGTGGGACCCCCTCACACTGCATGTCAACCGCTGGTCCGGGTGGATCAACGGCGCTGCCTACACGCTCGATGCGGATTTCCGACATGACCCGGACGGATCCCCCTTCAGTGCCCGGCTCATTCTGGACAACTTGCCTTACCAGGACATTCTCGATGCCATCCCCCGGGAGGCCGTCCCCAACCTCGCCGGTGTTCGCCTGGGTGGTTCGCTGGACCTGGTACTCACCGTCAAAGGTGACCTCGAGGCCCTGAGCGATGTCTCGATCTCCTGGTCGGGAGACTGGAGCCGCCTTTGGCTGGCGGAACCGTCCGACACGCTCAAGGGTCCCGCTCCTCTCGCCGGACATGTCTTCATACCCGAAAGCACCACCGGCGTCGTGCAGAGAATGACCCTCGGCCGCGGCTCTCCGTCGTGGGTCAGCCTCGAGGACCTCCCCCCCTACTTGATCGACGCCCTGCTGGTCAGCGAGGACATCAGCTTCTATCGCCACCATGGCTTCGATACGGAAGGACTCTCGGAAGCCCTCCACGAAAACCTGAAGGCTGGAAGGGCGGTCCGTGGTGGCAGCACCATCACGCAGCAACTGGCAAAAAACCTCTTCCTGTCCCGGGAACGGACCCTCGCCAGAAAGCTGCAAGAGGCCGTCCTCGCATGGCAACTCGAGCAACGTCTCGGCAAGGACGACATCCTCGAGTACTACCTCAACATCATCGAATGGGGTCCAGGGATCTACGGGGTGGAACGCGCAGCCGGTCAGTACTTCAACAAGCGCGCATCAGAACTATCTCTACGAGAAGCCGCTTACTTGTGTACCATTATCCCTGCCCCGGTGCGGTCGTACGCCTACTACAGACGAGGACGGCTCACCCAAACCTGGAAGCGCAACGTGGATGACCTGTTGACCAAGATGCACACGTTAGGCTACATCGACGACCAGGGCTTGCAGCGAGGTCTCGAGCAGACAATCCGCTTCTGGCACCCCCCGATCCTCGAGGATGGGCCGGTTGCGGCTCCGGCACCGGGAACGCCGCGAGCGCCGGACGACTGGAACCGGGAAGCCCTCTGGAGCGAAACCGGTCCCAAGGGACCGGGGTTCGAGTGAGAGCGCCCCGGGCCACCGTTGCATGGGCGAACCCGGGCACGAAGGGCACACCTCGACGCCTGCGGCGGAGCAGCCGTCCCCCTGTCGTTGCCGGAGACCGGGAGGGAACGTCCGGGTGCCACTCGAGGAGGGCAGGGGTCACGCGGTCCTTGGGAATACGCCCGTGCCGGGGAACCGGGCCTGCCTCCCGAGTTCTTCCTCGATCCGAAGAAGCTGGTTGTACTTGGCGACCCTGTCCGTCCTCGACAACGAGCCGGTCTTGATCTGGCCTGCGTTGGTGGCGACGGCGAGGTCGGCGATGGTCGTGTCCTCGGTTTCGCCGGAGCGGTGGGAAATGACACAGGTGAAGGCCGCCCGCCTGGCCATTTCGATGGTGTTCAGGGTCTCGGTCAACGTGCCGATCTGGTTGACCTTGATGAGGATGCTGTTAGCGGCCCTGGTTTCGATCCCGCGAGAGAGGCGGCCCACGTTGGTAACGAACAGGTCGTCGCCGACGATCTGGATGCGGCCGCCGAGGCGCTTGTTGAGAAGCACCCACCCCTCCCAGTCGTTTTCGTCGAGCCCATCTTCGATCGAGACCAGCGGGTACTTCTCTACCCAGGCTTCATAGTAGTCGATCATGGATTCGGCGGAGCGAGGAGCGCCCTTTTCCGCCTTGAGGTAGTACCGGCCGTCCTGGTAGAATCCGCTTGCGGCGGGGTCCAGGGCGAGGAAGATATCGCGCCCCGGTTCATAGCCTGCTTGTTGAACGGCCTCGAGGATCAATTCGATGCTCTGCTCGTTGGACTGGAGGTTTGGAGCGAAGCCACCCTCGTCCCCCACACTGGTGGCGTTTCCCTGTCGCTTGAGGACCTTCTTCAACGTGTGGAACACCTCGGCGCCCATTCTGAGTGCTTCCGCGAAGCAGGTGGCCCCCGCCGGGACGATCATGAATTCCTGGATATCGAGATTGTTGTCGGCGTGGGCGCCCCCATTGATGATGTTCATCATGGGCACGGGCAGGTCACGAGCGTTGACGCCGCCGATGTAACGGTAGAGGGGCAGGCCGAGGAAGTCCGCCGCGGCCTTGGCGGTTGCGAGGGAAACGCCGAGAATGGCGTTGGCTCCCATGCGAGCCTTGTTGGGCGTATCATCGAGATCGATGAGCACCTGGTCGATTTCGGCCTGGTCCAGGGCGTCGAGACCCAGGACTTGAGGTCCAAGCACTTCGTTGACGTTCCGAACGGCTTTCCGGACGCCCTTTCCCATGTAGCGCTGCGTATCGCCGTCCCGGAGTTCGACCGCCTCGTGTTCTCCCGTCGAGGCACCGGACGGGACAGCGGCCCTGCCGAAGGCACCACTCTCCAGCACGACTTCGACTTCCAGTGTGGGGTTGCCCCGAGAGTCGAGGATCTCCCGCGCGCTGACTTCTTCAATCGTGTTCATTCGGCACGTCTCCTTGCTTTCTTTTTGCTTCCGTACTGAAACCCGTAATACGACAGGCTACTGTACCCAACCTGTGGAGCGTCCGTCAACTCGAGCTTTCTCTGTTTGAAACACCCACGCTTTCCCGGCTGCCGGCAACGTCTGCGTGCGGACACGGCCGGCGCCTCGAGGCTGCGTTTGACCTTTGCCCGGGGGTCCGGTATAATGGGCGACATCATGGGGCTCGAGTTGAGTGGCGCTCGGCGAGACGCAACGCGTTGTTGAGGCAGGTGTGCCGGGTGGGCGAATCGCCCTGGCAGGAGGATCATGACATGACGCGGTCGGCTCATCGACTTTGGTCGCCGAACCTGCGCGGCACGATTCTCCTTGCTGCGCTACTCTGGCCGCCGGTCCTGTTGGCGGCCGGTGCACGGGAGGCATTCGCCCAGGAAGATGCCAGGCCTGCAGGCCAGGCCCGGCCGGTCTCGCTGACGACAAGCGACGGCCTGCGGCTGCATGCAGTGTACTGGGCAGGCAAGGATGGCGGGATGGGCGTGGTCCTCGTCCACATGGCCTCACGCTCGAGTGAGGACTGGCGCCGTCTCGCGGAGCGCCTCGCCAATAACGGGGTACACGCTATCGCCGTGGACCTGCGTGGCCATGGGAAGAGCACGACGAATAGCGCAGGGCAGCCGTTGACCTACGATGCCCTGACGACCGAAGATTTCCAGGCCATGGTCGCCGACGTGGGGGCTGCCGTTCGGTTTCTCCGCGACGAGACCACGGCGAATCCGGACAAGATCCTGCTGCTCGGGGCAAGCCTGGGCGCCAATCTCGCCATCCAGTATGCAGCGGGAGACGCGAAGATCGCCAACGTCATGCTGCTTTCTCCGGGGCTCGAGTACAAGGGTGTGACATCCGAGAACGCCGTGGAGCGATACGGGGACAGGCCGCTGTTCATCGCCGTCAGCAAGGAAGACCGTTTTGCCGCCAAGTCGGCCCTGGTACTCGACGCACTGGCCAAGGGGAAGAAGTACCTCAAGATCTATTCCGGAGCCGGTCATGGCACCAAGATGCTGAGTCGAGAGCCGAGTCTCGAGCCCACGCTGTTCAAGTGGATGTACGGCACGCTCATCGACGACGTGACATCGGTCGATCCCGTCCGTCCCCCGATTCGTTCTCCGGAGTGACACGGTATCGTGCGGGTGTGGCCTGGCCAGGGCAGAACCAGGATACCGCACCACCGCCCAGGCGGCCTACGTCAGGCCATATTTTTTCATGCGCACGTGGAGCGTAGACCGGGCAATGCCCAGTCGTTTGGCGGTGTCCTTGCGATTGTTGTGACACAGCGCGAGCGCTCGTTCGATCTCCCGTTTTTCCATCTGTTCCAGCGTGCCGACCGCTGGGGACCACTCGGACGGAGACTCCGCAGCTTCTTCCACCGGAGCGTGAAAGGTCAACATGTCCTCGGCGATCACGTCCTCGTCGCTCGTCGCCAGGGCACGAATGAGCACGTGACGCAGTTCCCGGACGTTTCCCGGCCAGTGGTATGCCATGAGCCGGTCCACCGCCTCGGCCGAAATCCGGCACGTCCTGCCCCCCACACTGGCCTCCGACAGGAAATGCTGGACGAGCGCCGGAATGTCGGCCTTGCGTTCGCGCAGCGGCGGAAGCTCCACCGTGAGCACAAAGAGCCGGAAGAAGAGATCCGAACGGAACCTGCCAGCTTCGACCTCCTGGACCAGGTTCCGATGCGTCGCGGCCACCACGCGCACGTCCACGGACCGGGCAGCGAACGATCCAACCGGCGTCACGGTGCGCGTCTCGAGCACCCTCAAAAGCTTGGCCTGCGCTTCTCGAGGCATGTCTCCAAGCTCATCCAGGAACAGCACACCACCGTTGGCAGCTTCGATCGCACCTTTTCGCGCCCGGTCCGCCCCGGTGAATGCTCCCCGCTCATGTCCAAACAACTCGCTTTCGACAAGCTGCGGCGATATGGCTGAGCAGTTGACCGCCACGAACGGGCCCCTCGAGCGATGGCTTCGAGCGTGCAACGCTCTCGCAACGAGTTCCTTGCCGGTCCCTGTCTCCCCCAACACGATGACAGGCGCATCGTGCCTGGCAAACCTCGAAACAGCAGCGAAGAGCTTCCGCATGCGCGATGTCGCTCCGACCATGCCCTCGAAGCAGGAGGTGTCCATTGGCACGAGAGCCTCTTCCCCCTCTTCCAGGGTGATCTGAATGGCAGCCTCGCCCACCCGTATGGTGCTCCCAAGGGTGACCGGCATGTCACCGGACGCCTCTCGTCCGTCGACGAGCACGTCGGCCGCTCCTTCCAACCGGCGCAAGGCATACTGGCTGCCGCCCATGGAGAGCAACTGGCAATGCCGCCCCGTCGCGCCCCTGACAAGGATGTCGCTCCCCCTCGACGACCCGATCGTGACGACTTCGCCCCGAATCGGAACCCGACGGGCAGGACTCGCCCCCTCCCGAATCACCAACACTGGTCGGGCGAAGAGAAACCGCTCGGCCTTCGTGTCGTAGGACAGGGCGCCCCCCTCCGGACCAGCCGACACCGTCGGCGGTGGCTCGATGCGCCTGTCGACCTCGAATCGGATCTGACAAGAGCCCACGGTGATGATATCCTGGTCTTGGAGCCTCGAGGTCTTCGTCCTCACGCCATTCACATAGGTGCCGTTCGTGCTCCGGTCCACCAGCCTGTAGCCGTCGCTGCCTCTGCGAACCACGGCGTGAATGCGTGATACTCGAGCATCTGGAATGTAGAGGTCCGCCAGGTCCATCCGACCGATGGTGGTGTCGTCCTTCTCAAGACGAAATCGAAGAAACGGTCTTCCGTCCTTGAGGACCACCAGAAAAACCATGGCACGTCTCCTTCCGAAGCAACGGTGCGAAAGTATGGAAGACCCCCGCCGTCACGTGCGGCCTGCACGCGCGTTGGCCGCTCACGGTTGCCGCACCGGGAGAATACCGCCCCAGGCGGCGCGCGGCCGCATCGGAAAAGCACAGCGTAGAACGACATGTAGTACATCAACTATGCGTCCTGGATGGGTATTCTAGATGCGTTCTTGTGCAGCGTCAACACTTTCCCGGGGCATGAGGCCACAGCGTAGGTGGGCAACACTTCTGGCAGCCACGTTGCTCGCGTCAGGTTGTACCGTTGCGGGAACCCGGACCGGCGCCAAGTTCGTCGCGAGCGAACGGTTCGAGATCGACATGCCCGACCCGGCGTCATGGCGCATTGTCGTCAACCGCCGG
Source organism: Myxococcota bacterium (assembly GCA_024278455.1). Taxonomy (GTDB): domain Bacteria; phylum Myxococcota_A; class UBA796; order JAJRTE01; family JAJRTE01; genus JAJRTE01. The sequence continues at coordinate 70,630 of JAJRTE010000231.1, read as the reverse complement.
CGAGGCGCGATGACTCGAGTCGTTTTTAGACGCCGTGGCAGTGAGGCCTGGATATCCATCTCGATGGAGAAGGAGCCGGCCGGGTGGAGGGATGTGCCTTTGGATGTCCTCGCGCTGCGCACGTTCCTCGGGGTGTCCAGGATGGGCGGAGGCCAGATGGAAATGGAGCAGATGCACCGTATCTTGCTGGATGAACGCGAGTCCGTGGCAATCCTCGGCCGCCGGGCGGATCGCCCGGTCCCGTGGCGGGAAGCGCGGATACTGCTACGGAGCCAGGGCTACCTGATGACCCTGACCTTCCTGGCGCGCGAGCCCGCATTCCCCAAACTCGAGCCGGAGTTCGTCCGCATCCTGCGTTCTTTGAGCGTGCTGACTCCCGGGGCGTTCGATCCCTCGGTCCTCGGCGACATACCGGTCGGACCGCCGGGCAGGGCGCCGAGAAACATCTACGCACCATCCCCCCCCCCGCCGCCCCCCCTTCTCAGGTCTCCCGGGAAACAATTCGACTTTTGATCAAGACGGTGATTGCTTGAGGTAGGTACGGAGAAACGCTCGTTTGTACTCCCGGAACGTGCCATCCATTATCGCCTGTCGCATGCGTCTCATGAGTTCATGGAAGAAATGCAGGTTGTGAATGGCCGCCAACGTACTCCCCAAACTCTCACGAATGAGGTACAAGTGGCGCAGGTAGGCCCGGCTGAACAGCCGGCAGGTGTAGCACCCACAGGTCGTGTCGACAGGGTACATGTCGCGCCGGTAGCGCGCGTTCTGAATCCTCAGGCGCCCCTGGAACGTGTAGACGATTCCACCTCGAGCATGCCGTGTGGGGATGACGCAATCGAACATGTCCACGCCACGCTCCACGGCTTCGAACAGGTCCTCCGGCAGGCCCACGCCCATGAGGTACCTGGGGCGGTCCTCCGGCAACTCGGGGACGGTGACGTCGAGCACGTCCGACAGGATTTGCCGGCCTTCCCCCACCGACAGCCCGCCTATGGCGTAGCCGTCGAAGTCGAGGGCGACGATTTCTCGAGCACTCCGTTTTCGCAGGTCCGGAAAGACCCCTCCCTGGACTATCCCGAACAGCGCCTGGTCCGCGCGTCGATGATGGATCTTGCACCTCTCTTCCCATGCCGTCGTTCGCTCAAGCGCCTCCAACGCGCGCTGATGAGGGCAAGGATAGGGGATACACTCGTCAAACACCATGGCGATGTCGGCGCCGAGTGCTTCCTGGATTTCGATCGAACGCTCAGGCGACAGAAAGACGGCCCGCCCATCGACCTCGTAGCGAAAGGTCACGCCATCAGGTCCGACCTGGGCCTTGGGAAGGGAGAAGACCTGGAACCCACCGGAATCTGTCAAGATGGGGAGGGTGTATCCCGAGAAGGTATGGATCCCTCCCGCCTTGGCGATCAACGACTCCCCGGGCCGCAAGGCGAGGTGGTACGTGTTGGCCAGTATGATCTGAGTGCCGGCTTCAACGACCTGGGCCGGCGAAAGATTCCGCAGCGCGCCCTGGGTTCCCACCGGCATGTAGACGGGCGTCTCGATATCACCACGCTTCGTGGACAACGTACCCGCTCGAGCCATCGTATGTGCGTCTCGCGCTTCGACTGCGAAACTCAACGGTCCCTCTGCCATAAGCTACGTTCTCCCAAGTCGGCCCAAGATGCCCGACCTATCGAAGAAAATGCCCGCGCACTGTATCTTCCCGGGAGCGACTAGTCAAGAAAATCCCTGTTGATCCGCACGGGACCGTTATATACAATAGCTGTACCTCAAACACGTCCGGCCGCTACGACGCCCCCGCACGGGGAGCCTGGGGACGCATGGAACAGCCGAATCGAGGCATCGTGGGTGAAAACCGCATACATGGACACCGCAATGCGTCAAACGGCACGGTGCCGGGGCAATTGCTGAGTGCCCGTGGCCGCGTTGCCCCGATCCCAGATGGCACCGTCCTCAGGGACAGGTACCGGGTCGAGTGCTTCCTGCGTGGCTCCGATGTGCGCAACCAGTACGTCGTGTCGTGGCGCGATGAGGCGGCTGATGGACAACTCTGCTACGAGTGTGGCTACCAGTTCAACGCATCCGACGCCAGCGCGTGCCAACAGTGTGCGTCCCCCCTGGGGGAGCGACGGTTCTTCCTCTCCGAACGCTGGCGAACCAGTTTTCAACCCTATTTCGAGGTGATGGAACTCGGCCTTTTTCACCCCGGGCTGGCCAGGGTCTACGACGTGTTCGAGGAGGGACAACGGCTGTTCACGATCTCCGAACTGGTCGACGACCTGTTCCTGGTGTCCCGAAGCAGTCCTCTCGACGTCCGGCAGATCGTCAGGATGGGCCTGGAGGGCTGCCGGTTGCTCGAGTACCTTCACCAAAACGGGATTGCGTTGTCCGCCATCAGCGGCGAACACCTGGTCGAACATGACCAGGGATTGCTCCTGCACGACCCCGAGATCGCCGTGGTCTATCCGGGGGAAGTGCCCAAAACGCAACGCCTGCAAGACCTCCGCGACTTCGGAAAAGTGTTGCGGACGTTCGTTCCCCACGATCGTCCCGAATTGTCCGCCATATTCGACAGGGCCTGTGACGGCCGCTACGAGCATCCCGCTCACCTCGGAGAGGCGCTCGACGATTTCGCACGGCGGGCCACGCCGCCCCCTTCCATCGTTCAGGCCGCCGCGATGAGCGACGTGGGTATGTACCGCACACTCAACGAGGACAACTGGGGCTGGGAGCAACTCACGGACGACGCCAGCATTTTTGTCGTGGCCGATGGCATGGGGGGACACGATGGCGGCGAAATAGCCAGTGAACTTGCCGTGAAAGTCGTCCTCGAGGGGGCCCGCCGGAGGCTGTACGAGACCGCGGACCGGAGTGAGGAGACGCTGGCAGCGATTCTCGGCCAGGCATTCGGTGAAGCCAACAATACAGTCAAGGTCTACGCCGAAAAACACAGATCGGACATGGGCACGACCCTGTCTGGCATCTTGATAAGGGAACAGGACTCGTCCGTTGTCGCAAATGTCGGTGACACACGCACCTACCTGATACGCGGCGAGGAGATGGTGCAACTGACCGAAGACCATTCGCTGGTCGCAAACCTGGTCACCATGGGAAAAATAACCAAGGATGCAGCGCGTCATCATCCTCATAGCAACATCCTGATCCGCACGGTCGGCAAGGAATGGGATGTCGAGGTCGATCTGTTCCATTGCGAGATCCGTCCCGGGGACCTTTTCTTGATCTGCTCCGATGGGTTGTGGGGAGAACTTGGCGAACAGGAAGTCCTGGAACTCGTCAAGGCCCACTCGGACTTGCGCGTGGCCTGCCAGGAACTGGTGCGCCGCGCCAACGAACATGGTGGGCATGACAACATCACCGTGATGTTGGTGCGCCTCCCCTGACACGCCCAGACCCCGGGGATCGGAGTTTGTTTGGTCCGTTTCCAACTGTCCAGGTGAACGATGAATGCTGATAGACCGTCACGACGAACGATTATGTCCATTCTGCTGTTTCTGGTGGCACCGGCCGTGTTGGGCGCCGCCGGCGTCATCTGGGCACAAGATGCCGACTGGCTGCGCCCCGTCGTGCCCGGTGAGGACGCCACCACGTCGTTGCGCGTCGGGGACGACGCCCCGGCCTTCAGCTTGCGAGCATACAACGAAGAGGTGGCTCTGAGGCTGGTCAAGAGTCCCCTGGTGGGGCTCAACTTCTTCGTTGGCATTCGGCCGGAGTATCCCAAGGAGGTTGTGCTCTTGACTTTTCTGACTGCCGAGAGTCAGACCGAGCGACACGACCTGGCCGTTCTCCAGAAGCTGTACAAGAAGTACAGGGGCAACGGCGTCGTCGCGCTTGCCATCAGCGTGGACAAGAAAGACCCTCAGACCGTGTATGCCGCCATCGATCGGAACGACGTCGCTTTTCCGGTACTTCGGGATCGCTTCGCCGTGGTCGCCCGCCGATACGATGTCAAGAAGTACCCGTCCCTGTTCGTCATCGACAAGAGCGGAAAGATCCAGGCCATTGGCGAAGGCTACGAGAACGACATCGAAGGCTACCTCGAGGAGAAGATTCGCGACATGTTGGCTGCCGGCTAGGTTCGTGTCGCCCCCGGCCCGGTTCGGGCCCAGGACACCAGGAGACGCATGCCCCCGGGCGGCCAGAAGAAAGAGAAAAGGCCCTCGAACGGACTTCTCGAGGGCCTCGAAGCGTTCCTGGCGGGGTTGACGGGACTTGAACCCGCGACCTCCGACGTGACAGGCCGGCGTTCTTACCGATCTGAACTACAACCCCAACGACACTCCTGGTAGGCGGAACAGGGCTTGAACCTGCGACCTTCGGTGTGTAAGACCGATGCTCTCCCAACTGAGCTATCCGCCCTTGCTCCCTTACAATCGACCCCTATATACTCCCCGCGCGCCCGCATGTCAACAAGAAAGTGGCGGCATCGTGGCGAACGTCTCGAGTCATCGCTCCGGTCCAGCGACGTTCAACCGTCACTGTTGCCCTCTCCGCGTTCACCCAGGTCGTCATTCTCGCCGGCACCTTCCTCGCCCGATGCGAGAAGGAAGGACATGTTGTCCACTTGCGAAGAGGCGAGCCGGTCGAAAAACGACTGCGGATCCTCGAGGTCGAGGGCGGCACGGAGCACATCATCCATGTGCTCGGCCGGGGTCAGCTTCATCCCGGCCCGGATCTTGGGCGGGATCTCCTTCAGGTCCTTCTCGTTCTCCTTGGGAAACACAACGTGGCGGATACCTCCGCGATGCGCGGCGAGCATCTTTTCCTTGAGCCCCCCGATGGGCCTGACCTTGCCCCGCAGGGTGATTTCGCCGGTCATGGCGATGTCGTTGTAGACCGGAACCCGCAGCAAGGCGCTCACAATGCTCAGACACATCGTGATCCCTGCGGAAGGGCCATCCACCGGCCCAATCTCCGGCACGTGCACGTGCAGATCCACCTTCTGGTAGAAGTCGCGATCCAGTCCGAACGCCTCGGTGCGGGAACGAATGTAGGAGAGCGCCGCCTGGGCTGATTCCTGCATGACCGTGCCGAGCTGTCCTGTCAGGATGAGCTTGCCTTTCCCTGGCAGCACGGTCGCTTCCACCGGGACCAGTTCACCCCCCACCCGGGTCCACGCGAGGCCGTTGACGAAACCCACCTCGTTCTTGTCTTCCATTCGGCCGTAACGGTATTTGGGCACCCCCAGGAACGCCGGTACCCTGGCGGCTGTCAACCTCAGCCGGGCCCCGGGCCCCTTCTCCACGACCTTGCGAGCGACCTTTCGGCAGATCGACCCGATCTCACGCTGCAGGTTTCTGACGCCCGCCTCCCTGGTGTAGCGCCTGATGATGGTGGTGACTCCCCCCGTAGTGAACCGGATATTGTCCTCGGTCACACCGTTCGCCGCGAGTTCCTTGGGAATGAGGTACCTTCGGGCAATCTCGAGCTTCTCCCCCTCCGTGTACCCGGCGATACGGATGATCTCCATCCGGTCCTGGAGCGGCAGCGGAATCCCGTGCAGTGTGTTTGCGGTCGTGATGAACATCACGTTGCTGAGGTCGTAGTCGAGATCGAGGTAGTGGTCGTTGAACGTGTTGTTCTGTTCCGGATCGAGCACCTCGAGCAGCGCGGAAGAAGGATCTCCCCTGAAATCCGTGCTCATCTTGTCGATCTCGTCCATCAAGAATACGGGGTTGTTCGCCGTCGCCCTCTTGAGACTCTGGATGATCTTGCCCGGCAGCGCGCCGATGTAGGTTCGCCGATGGCCGCGAATCTCGGCCTCATCCCGAACCCCCCCCAGCGACAGGCGAACGAACGGCCGCCCCGTTGCTCGCGCCACGGACCGAGCGAGCGACGTCTTGCCGACACCGGGTGGGCCGACAAAGCACAGGATGGGTCCCTTCATCTTGGTGACCAACGCCCGAACGGACAGGTACTCGATGATACGTTCCTTTACCTTGGCCAGGCCGAAGTGGTCTTCGTCGAGTATTCGCTCGGCCTCCTCGATGTCGAGCTTCTCTTCTGCGAGTTCGTTCCAGGGGAGACTGAGAACCCAGTCGATGTAACTGCGAACCACCGTGGCCTCTGCGGACATGGGGGACATCATGCGGAGCTTCTTGAGTTCCCTCTTGATCCGCTGTTCCGCCTCCTCGGACAGTTTCTTCTCCTCGAGCTTGACCTCCAGTTCCTGGATTTCGTTCCGAAATTCGTCCTTTTCGCCCAACTCCCTCTGGATGGCCTGCATTTGCTCGTTGAGGTAGAACTCCTTTTGTGTCCGCTCCACCTGCTTCTTGACTCGAGTACGAATCTTCCTTTCGACCTGGAGTATCTCTATTTCGGCCTGGAGAAATCCAAGCAGGCGCTCGAGCCGCTCTCCCGGGTCGATTGTCTCGAGGATCTCCTGCTTGTCCGACAGCTTGAGATTGAGGTGGGCGACCAGCACGTCGGCCAGACGCGAGGGATCGTCGATCCCGATCACGCTGAGAAGCATTTCGGTGGGGATGCGCTTGTTCAGCTTGACGTAGGTCTCGAAAGCCGACTTGATCGAACGCATGAGCGCTTCGACCTCAACGGAGTCTCCTTTCGGGACATCCAGCACCTCGAGTTCCACCACGAAGAAGGGGGCCGTTCGGGCATAGCCCTTGATACGAGCACGCCGGCGACCCTCCACGAGCACCTTCACCGTGCCGTCGGGCAACCGGAGCATCTGCACGATGACACCCAGGGTACCTGTCTCGAAAATGTCCTCTGGCGACGGGTCCCGGGTCCTGGGCTTCTTCTGAGCAGCAAGGAAGACCTCTTTCCCCTCCTTGCCGGCTTTCTCCAGCGCCACGATGGACTTCTCTCGTCCAACGAACAGCGGTATGGTCATGTGCGGGAACACGACGATATCCCTGAGCGGAAGCAACGGCACCGTCTTGATGGCGCCGCTGCCACCGGACGGTCGGCGCGGCTCTTTCTTCAGGAACATGGGCTACCGCTCCCTCGCGCACACTTCACACTCTTGGCGCCTCCGGTAGGTCAAGCCCACTTGACATCATTCTCGTAGACCAGGATCGGGCTCTTCTTCTTGAGTACAACCTCTTCGCTGATGATGCACTCTTTTACGTTCGCCCGGGAGGGGATATCGTACATGACGTCGAGCATGATCTCCTCGAGAATCGCCCGCAACCCTCGAGCGCCGGACTTGCGACACAACGCCTCCTCCGCAATGGTGTGAAGGCTCGTGTCGGTGAACTTGAGTTCCACATTCTCGAATTCGAAGAGCTTCTGGTACTGCTTGAGAAGCGCGTTCCTGGGCTTGACAAGAATCTCGACGAGTGCGTCCTCGTCCAGTTCATCCAGGGTGGAAATGACCGGCAATCGCCCGACAAACTCCGGTATCAGCCCGAACTTCAGGAGATCTTCTGGCTGAACCTGTGCGAAGATCTCACCTATGGAAGCGCTTTTCGCGCTCTGCACCGCCGCGTTGAAGCCGATACTCTTGTGTCCGATACGTTCCTCGATGATACGTTCCAACCCCGAGAAGGCACCCCCGCAAATGAACAGAATGTTGGTAGTGTCGATCTGGAGGAAATCCTGTTGCGGGTGCTTCCGCCCGCCCTTCGGTGGCACATTGGCCAGTGTACCTTCGATCAACTTCAGCAACGCCTGCTGAACACCTTCGCCGGAGACATCTCGAGTAATGGAGGGGTTCTCCGACTTTCTCGATATCTTGTCGATTTCGTCAACGTAGATGATGCCCTTGGTCGTGCGCTCCACGCTGTACTCGGCGGCCTGGTACAGGCTGAGGATGATATTCTCCACATCCTCACCCACGTACCCCGCTTCGGTAAGACTCGTGGCATCCACGATGGTGAATGGGACATTCAGGAACCTGGCCAGGGTCTGAGCAAGCAGCGTCTTGCCGGAACCAGTCGGTCCGATGAGCATGATGTTGCTCTTCTGGAGTTCCACATCGTCGTGCGAAGCCCGGATATCGATGCGCTTGTAGTGATTGTGCACAGCAACAGCGAGCACTTTCTTCGCTCGCTCCTGCCCGATGACATATTCATCCAGATGTCTCTTGATCTCCTTGGGCTTCGGGACCGGTGACTTGCTCGAGTAGTAGTCTTCTCGCTCGTACTCCTCCGCAATGATGTCGTTGCACAGCTCGATGCACTCGTCGCAAATGTAGACGGAAGGACCTGCGATGAGTTTTCGAACCTCTCGCTGGCTCTTGCCGCAGAAAGAACACTCCAGGTGGCCGCCGTCGTCAAAGCGCTTCTTCAAGGAGACCTCCCACCGGAGTCATGGGTCACCGCTTGTCGATAACCCGGTCGATCAACCCGTAGCCCACGGCGTCCTCGCCGGTCAAATAAAAGTCACGATCCGTGTCGCGCTGTACCCGCTCCGAAGGCTGCCCGGTATGCTTGACCAGGATCCTGTTGAGTTCCTCGCGCATGCGCAGGATTTCGCGGGCATGGATCTCGATGTCCGTTGCCTGCCCTTGGAAACCACCCCAGGGTTGATGAATCATGATCCTCGCATGAGGCAGCGCGCTTCTCTTGCCCGCGGCACCTCCTGCCAGTAGCACGGCGCCCATGCTTGCTGCCTGCCCCAGGCACAGCGTGGCGACATCCGGCTTGATGTACTGCATCGTGTCGTAGATGGCGAGCCCTGCCGTGACGATACCGCCTGGCGTGTTGATGTAGAGGAAGATCTCCTTGTCGGGGTCCTCGGACTCGAGAAACAGGAGCTGTGCGATGACCACGTTCGCCATCTCGTCGGAAATGGTCGCCCCGATGAAGATAATCCTGTCCTTCAACAACCGGGAATAGATGTCGTAGGCGCGTTCTCCTCGATGGGTCTGCTCCACGACCATCGGAATCAGGCTGCCTGTCTCACCGCTCATACCGTGTCTCCTTCCGGGCTGGCTCCTGTCCATTCAAGGGCAGCGTCCGCCGCCAGGGACCTGCCGCCGACACGCGCGGGCGCTCGCCCGGCTGCCGGATCCTCATTCCCCCGCAGCAGCGCCGGGCACATCTGGCGTGTCGTCGCTCGCCTTGCCACCGGCAGCTTCAGTCACCTCCCCGCTGTCGCCGGTTGCACGCCGGTCGCCGCCGCCATCCGACTCCGGTGCTTCACCGCCATCCGAGATGCTTGCTTTGTCCATAACAAACTTGAACACCTTTTCTTCCAGAACGTTCGTGCGCAGCTCATCCATGGCGTTGTTCTTCAAATACTGACCCCGCAAGGCCTCGATCCGCTGCCCGGTTTCACCCGCGATCTTCTCCAGGAATCGGTCCACATCCTCGTCAGAGACTTCGATCTGTTCCTTCTTCGCGATACTCTCGACGATGAGCGTGCGCCGGAGCTGCTTTTCCGCGACTTCCTCGAGCTTCGCCTCTTCCTCTTCACCCAGCGAGACCTGGCTGGCGGACACATGCTCCCCTCGCCGCCACCGTTGCTCCCTGGCGAGGCGGTTGACGGTCTCGTGGACCAGCCCTCGAGGCAACGGAATCGGATTCGCTGAAATGAGGGCATCGACGATCTGTTCACGCAACCGGGCGTCGGCCTCTCCGTCGGCTGCTTGCTCCAACCGCTTCCGGATGTCCGCCTTGAGTTCGTCAAGCGTCTCGAACTCGAGGTCCTTGGCCAGCTCCTCGTCCAGGTCGGGAACCTCATATCGCTTGATGTCCTGGAGGGTCACCGTGAACCTGGGCGTTTTCCCGGCCAGGGACGACTGGTGGAAATCCTCCGGAATCTCGATATCGAACGTCCGTGTCTCCCCCTTCACCATGCCCAGAATCCTGGCGGCGAACCCGGGAAGAAAGGTCGTATCGTCAAGCCTCACGGGCAGATGGATGCTCCGAGGCTCCCGATCGCCCTTCTTGCCATCTGTCTCCATGGTGTACTCGATACGGGCCACGTCGCCGTCCCGCAACGGCCGATCTTCCTCCACTTCCACCAACGTTCTCTTCCCTTCTCGAGCCGCATCGAGCTGCTCGGCCACATCCGAATCCTCGACAGGGCGCCGAGTCCGGGTGAGCTTCAGGTCGAGGTAGCCGGTGGCATCCACTTCGGGCTTGATTTCCACCGTGGCGACGTAGGTGAAGTCCTGGTTTCTGCGGACCTTGTTCGGATCGACACTTGGCTGGGACACCACGAACAGCCCATTTTCCTCAACAACAGATTCAAACGTGTCGCTGATGAGCTTGGCTCTCACCTCGCCTTCGACCTGATCATGAAACCTGGCTTCCAGGATGGAAACGGGTACCCGTCCGGGCCTGAAGCCCGGCATCTGGACCTCCCTCTGGAGATTCCTGTATGCCCGATTGAGTTCTTTGTTGACCACCTCACTAGGTAGTGTGACAGTGATCTTGCGTGTTACGGCATCCACCTCTTCGACAGTGGCATTCATGAGGACTCCCAAGACTGGCAATGGCTGTCATGCTGGCGTAGCCCGTTCGTCGCTTGAACGGGAGTTGCAGAAAAGATAGCTTTACCCTCTTGGGGAGAAAGCATCAACCAAATTCCTCGAGTTGCGACCATCCCGATCCGGGGCTATCGTTTTTGTGAACCGGGATGTTGCACTGGAAGCAAGCAGGAGGTACGCGAATGGGCGCTGAGCCACGGCGTGTCTACCGGGGACGTATCATCGACCTGGAACTGGAGCGCGTTCTTCTACCCAACGGAGAGCAGGTCGAGCTGGAAATCGTCCGCCACGGTGGAGCTTCAGCGGTTGTCCCGGTGCTTCCCGGCGGACGCCTGGTACTTCTCGAGCAGTACCGGCATGCAGGGGGTGGCGTCTTGGTAGAGATCCCCGCAGGTCGCCTCGAGCCGAATGAGACCCCGGCCCAGTGTGCGGCCAGAGAACTGGCGGAAGAAACCGGCTACAGCGCGGGCGAGTTCACCTACCTCCAGTCGATTGTGACCACACCGGGGTTTTCAGACGAGTGCATCCATCTTTTCCTGGCCCAAGACCTGTCCCCGGGTGCCTCGAGGCTGGAATTCGACGAGTGCATCACACCGTTGGTGCTGACTTTCCCGGAAGCCCTGAACGCGATCGTGGCCGGCAAGATTCGAGACGGAAAGACCATCGCGGGGCTGTTCGCTGCTGCGGCGTTCCTCGACATCCTGACCTGGGATGGCCGGCAGCGGGGTCGACCCCCGGGCGCGCCAGGAGAGTAAATCATGACGCTGGTGTCGCACCCTGCTACGTGGAGGCGGGCCGCCGGGCTAGAAGCGGCGGCGTGGCCGGTGACACTCGCGGACACGACGAAAGGGAACGAACATGCCGGAGCAATTGCCACTATCGGTAGGCCGAATGCCGTCAGCCCCGCTGGCAGACCGCATGCGCCCCCGGGCATTGCATGAATTCATTGGTCAGGGCCACCTTCTGGGACCAGACAAACCTTTGCGCGTTGCCATCGAACGAGGCTACACCCTGTCGTGCCTGTTGTGGGGCCCCCCAGGGACCGGAAAGACCACGCTCGCCCGCATCGTCGCCCAGGCAACGAAAACGGAATTTGTTCCATTTTCCGCAGTGCTGGGCGGCGTCAGGGAACTGCGGGCGATCATTGGCGAGGCACGCGAGAGGAGAGACCGCGCGAGGCGAGGAACGACGCTCTTTGTCGATGAGATTCACCGCTTCAACAAGAGCCAGCAGGATGCTTTCCTGCCACACGTGGAGAGCGGTCTAATCTCGCTGATCGGTGCCACGACAGAGAATCCGTCATTCGAACTCAATGCGGCCCTGCTTTCCAGGCTGCACGTCTACATCCTCACACCGTTGACCGAGGAGGAGTTGATCGTGATCCTGCGCCGGGCGCTGGAGGATCCCTCGAGGGGTCTTGGACAGGCCGGGCTGCGCGTCACGGAGGACGCCCTGCGGGCCATCGCGGTGCAGTCGGACGGAGACGCCCGCCGTGCGCTGAACCTGTTGGACAGCATCGCCGCCGCCAAATCAGGAGATGCGGGAGCGACGACCACGGTCGACGCCGGCACGGTGCGACAACTCGCCGCCGAAAAGACGCTCCGATACGACCGCGCTTCCGAGGAACATTTCAACACCGTTTCGGCACTCATCAAGAGCCTGCGAGGCAGCGACCCGGATGCGGCCATCTACTGGCTCGCCAGAATGGTGGAAGGGGGAGAAGACCCGCGGTTCATCTGCCGCCGGCTGGTCATCTTTGCCTCCGAGGACGTGGGAAACGCCGATCCTCGAGCACTGCAGGTGGCGGTGGCGGCTTCCCATGCCGTCTAGCTGGTCGGCATGCCGGAAGGCCTGTACAACCTGTCTCAGGCGGTCCTCTACCTGGCCATGGCTCCCAAGTCCAACACGGCGAAAACGGCCTACTTTTCTGCTCTCGAGGATGTGAAACGACGTGGCTCGCTCGGCGTTCCCCTCCACTTGCGCAACGCGCCGACCGCCCTGGCCCGTGAACTCGGCCACGGCGCCGGATACAAGTATCCTCATGACTACCCGGAGCACTACGTGGAACAGGCCTATCTCCCGGCCCCCCTGGTGGGGCGCACCTACGTCAAGCCGTCCGGGATGGGATTCGAGAAGCGGCTGGAGGAACGGCTCGAGCGGCTGCGCGCCAGGCACGATGATGGCAGTGGGAACTCGAGGAGGTAGTGCTCCATACCCGGATCACCTGACGACGAGGCTGACCAGCTTGCCCGGGACAAAGATCTCCTTTACGACCTGCTTCCCGGCAAGATACCGCGCCACGTTATGGTGCGCCTTCGCCTGCTCGAGCACCTGGTGCTTCGGGGTACCCGCGGGCACCTCGAGTTGTCCGCGGACCTTGCCGTTCACCTGGATGCCGTAGGACGCCATCTCCTCCAGGGTGTACGCTTCCACATACTCCGGCCAGGGATGGTACGCCAGCGACTCGGTGTGGCCCAACCGTTCCCAGCATTCCTCGCAGATGTGCGGGGCGATGGGCGACAGCAGCAGCGTCAGCACTTCCAGGTCCTCGGCCGACAGGTGCGGGGCCTTGTACATCTCGTTGACGTAGATCATGAGCTGGGCGATCGCGGTGTTGAACCGGAAGGCTTCGATATCGTGGGTCACCTTCTTGATCGTCTGGTGCCGGACGCGCAAGAGCGTGTCTGCTTTCCCCGCCCCGGCATTGCGATCCCAACCGTGAACCAGGCGCCAGACCCGCAGTAGAAACCGGTACACGCCTTCGACACCCTTGGTGTCCCAAGCCTTCGATGCCTCGAGCGGTCCCATGAACATCTCGTAGGCGCGAAGTGTATCGGCCCCATACTTCTTGACTACGTCGTCGGGATTGATCACGTTCTTCAGGGACTTGGACATCTTCGCCGGCAACTCCGTCAGAGGCTCGCCGGTCTCCCGATGAAAATGTCCGCCATCCCTGTGAACGACGAAGTCCGCGGGAACCAACGCTCCCCGGTTGTCGGCATAGGACAGGCCCAGGATCATCCCCTGGTTCACCAACTTCTTGAACGGCTCCTTGGTATGGACGACGCCGAGGTCGTAGAGGACCTTGTGCCAGAATCGCGCATACAACAGGTGCAGCACGGCATGTTCCACACCGCCGACATACAGGTCGACAGGCATCCAGTAGCGCTCCTTTTCGGGAGATACCAGCACATCATCGTTGTGGGGGTCGATGTATCTCAGGAAATACCAGCAGCTTCCGGCCCAATTCGGCATGGTATTGGTCTCGCGCCGAGCTGGCCTGCCGGTCTCCGGGTCCACGGTGTCGACCCATTCGGTCAGGTTGGCAAGCGGTGATTCACCCGTCCCGGAGGGCTTGACCGAGTCCTCCTGCGGGAGTTCCACCGGCAACGCCGACTCGTCGAGCGCCCTTATTGTCCCGTCCTCGAGGTAGATGACCGGGAAGGGCTCCCCCCAGTAGCGCTGCCTGCTGAAGACCCAGTCGCGGAGGCGATAGGTGACCTTGCGACGCCCCAGTTGCCGTGCCTCGAGCCATTCATTCATGGCATCGATGGCTTCCTCCACGTTGAGTCCATCAATAAACGACGAGTTGACATGGGGGCCGTCCCCGGCATAGGCACCGTCGTCCAGGTTGCCGCCCCGGACCACTTCCACGACGGGGAGACGATACTTTCTCGCGAACTCCCAGTCGCGCTGGTCATGGCCAGGAACTGCCATGATCGCCCCGGTCCCGTAGCTGGCCAACACATAGTCCGCGACCCAGATGGGGATGGTCTGGCCGTTCGCCGGATTGATGGCGTATGCTCCTGTAGAGACGCCGGTTTTCTCCCTGATGAGATCCGTGCGCTCGATGTCGCTCTTCTGGACCGCGGCAGCACGATACTCGAGCACGGCACGGCGACAGGTGTCCGTGACGATGGTGTCGATCAGGGGGTGTTCCGGTGCGAGTACCATGTAGGTGGCCCCGAACAGCGTATCGGCCCTGGTCGTAAACACCGAGATCCCTTCGCCGGGGTGCCCCTCGATGGCGAACCTCACCTCGGTGCCGACGGAGCGCCCGATCCAGTTGCGCTGCATCTCCTTGACACTTTCGGGCCAGTCGAGGTCCTCGAGATCCTCGAGAAGCCGGTCGGCGTACTTCGTGATACGAAGGATCCACTGCCGCATGGGTTTGCGATAGACAGGATGATTGCCCCGTTCGCTCCGTCCATCGATCACCTCCTCGTTCGCCAGCACGGTCCCCAGGGCAGGGCACCAGTTGACAGGGACTTCGTCCACGTAGGCAAGCCCCATCTTGTGCAGTTGGAGGAAAATCCACTGGGTCCACTTGTAGTAACCGGGATCGATCGTACTGATCTCGCGATCCCAGTCGTAGGAGAATCCCAACATCTTGAGCTGACGGCGAAACGTGTCTATGTTCCGTTGCGTGATGTCGGCCGGGTGTTGGCCGGTCTGGATGGCATACTGCTCGGTGGGCAACCCGAAGGCATCCCACCCCATTGGGTGGAGGACGTTGTAGCCCCTCATTCGCTTGTAGCGGCTCACGATGTCGGTGGCTGTGTATCCTTCCGGGTGTCCCACGTGGAGCCCTGCGCCCGACGGATAGGGAAACATGTCCAAGACGTAGTACTTCGGTTTCTCACTGCAATCCACGGCCTTGAACGTCTTGTTCGCCTCCCAGCGGCGCTGCCACTTGGCTTCGACCACAGCAGGTTCATAACGCTTTGCCACACTACCTCCCAAGCTGGACCGCCTCGACCCGATTCGGCGAGACGAGTTGCACGTTCCCGCGCGACCCATCCCCGCCGCAACGGCAAAACAGGTAAGATTAGCGGACCATGTTTCGTTTGGCCAGTGAAAAATCCGCCAGCACTTTCCCTTGCAATCCTGATCGGACGCAAGTAGATTGTACGCGACTGCATGTCGCGACAGGCGGCACTGGCGCAGTTCGGCTCCACGTGGATATCAAACCATGTCTGTCATCAACTTTCGAAGGAAAGAGATCTCCGCCAAGATTGTCTACTACGGACCTGCCCTTTCCGGAAAGACCACGAATGTCAAGAAGATACATGACAGCATTCCTGCCTCACGGAGAGGCAAGCTGACTTCTCTCGCCACCAAGGAGGATCGCACACTGTTCTTCGACTATGTTCCCATTCACCTCGGGAACATCGGAGGGTTCAAGACCAAGTTCCAGATCTTCACCGTCCCCGGCCAGGTGATCTATGCCTCCACCCGGCGAATCGTCTTGCAGGGCGTCGATGGGGTGGTGTTCGTCGCCGACTCCACGCCCGGCTCCATGGAGGCCAATCTCGAGAGCTTGACCGATCTCAGGGAGAACCTCCTCCACCACGACAAGCACCTCAATGCGTTGCCGATGGTGATCCAGTACAACAAGCGGGACCTGGACGACAAGATCCCCATCGAAGATCTCGAGAGTGAGCTGAACCTGCTCAGCGTTCCCAGTTTCCGCGCTGCGGCCATCAACGGCATGGGGGTCCTCGAGACGTTGTCCAAGGTCTCCTCCCTTGTCCTGACATATCTCAAGGCTTCCATTGAAGGCCGACTGGTTCGGGGGCGTTCGGACCCTTCCGTGATCCAGCGGTTCGACGACGAGGAGATGGACGACGCAGCCCTGGTCAGGGACCTGATGGCTCAGATTGCCCGCGTCCGGCCCGGAGAGATCGACTCGGACATCGAAATCGTGGACGATGCGGAAGAAGAGATCGGTGAGAACGCCTTCGACGATTCCTCGGAGGACGCGGCGACTCGCCTCATCGCGCTCCCACCCCGACCTGCACGGAACCAACTGGCGCACGACCGGGACGACGCTGAATCCGCGACACTGAGCGGGGCCAGCACGACCCTGGTGGCGAGCAGCACGCCGGCGCCTTCGCCACCACCACCGAGAACCACGAAGGAGGCGTTGCGCCAGGCACAGAAGACCGCCGGAGCCGTGGATTCCTCGCCCGCCCCGGAACGGGAGGCCACGACCAATGTCACGGACCTTGGCTCCGCAACGTCAATGCCCTCCCCTGGCGAACCGGCAAGCCAGGCAATGCCTGCCCGCCATGCACCGCCGGAGACTTCGGACGGCCTGGGCGTGGACGAGACGGACCTGGATGCCGGCGCCACGAGTCGAGAGATGGACGCAGGCGCGACACCGCCGTCCGGAATCCGAAGTGACCCCGGAGCCGAAGCGGCCACGGGCCCACAGGACGCTGCAGCGGAAGGTGCCGTCGACCCGCTGGCGGATGCGCCCTTCCCCAAAGAGGAGACAACGGAGGACTCGACCGACTATCACATAGCCGCGCTGCGGGTAGCCCCTCCCCCCGAGCAACTGGCCGGCCTCGCTGATTCGCGCGAGTCGGACGCCAGTGAGGAGCGCGCCGGGCACCCACCTCGCACGCCCACGAACGGGCGGGGTGGAACGTCCACCCCTTCCCTCATGGCACAGCCGTCCCAGCCGTCCACACCATCGGAAAACGCGGAACGACCCGGGCCGCGACCGCCAACGCCCCGCCCCGGCCCGCGACTCGTCGAGGCACCGCCCATGTCCCTTCCCACCAGCGCCGGGTTGGAGGTTCTGGACGTCGGGAGACCGGTCCGGGACAAGGAGGGGGTGTGGGCCATTCCCGTGACGGTCCGGACGCCCGGAGACGAGAGTCCGAGTGTCGTCGTGTTCCGCTGCGCGTTCGATGATACGGACCTGCCGGAACAACGGATGGCCGTGCCGACCTATGTTCTGGCATGGCTCGCGGGACTCACACTCTTGACCCTGCTCGGGCTGGGCCTCACCCTGTTCTAAAATAGGAGGAATCATGCGGAGGATCGGTCTCGGACATGGCTCCTGCATCTGGCTTCCCGTCTTCCTGTCACTCTTTTCGACGGGCTGTCCCAAGCACGTGGAGGAGACCCCGGCGGAAGAACTCAGCACGGCGTGCTACGGACTCGTCAAGGGGGGCAAGGGATCCGGCGTCGTCGGTGGGCCAATCGACGGGGTACGAATCACCGCCACGTTCGAAGACAAGACCGTGGGCCCCGTCTACTCGGATGCATCCGGGAGCTTCACGCTGGATGTCACCGCCCTGTTCCCCCCAGGGTCCGTGGACACACAGGAGAAGATGCGCGCAGCCACACCGCTCAGCGTCGACATGAAATTTGTCAAGCCCGGATTCAAGACCCAACTCGAAACAGTCACCTTCCCCGTGCCCCGGTTCGAGGAGTTCGTCTTCTACATGGAGGGGGAAAGCGACTAGCCTCAAGCTCCCGCCCGGCGCTCACGGACGGCCCCAGGCGAGGGCGCGCTCCAGGTCTGGAACCGGTCTCCTCCTCGCGGCTCTCAGCGATGTCCACGTCATCTCGAGAAAACCCGCGGACGTGTGGAACACCTTGCTCGTGTCCTTCCAGCAAGGGCGTATGCATCCCGAACAACGCATCACCTCCTGGCGAGCCTTCCGCTTGAATCCACGAGACTTGACGTAGGAAACGATGTCCGGATCCCGCATGCTCTTGAAACTCGGGCCCCGGTGGCACAAGCTCAGGGACCCCGATGGACTGATCGAGAAGTAGAGTGTGCCGGCATCGCAGGCGTTGTTCGGCTTCCCTGACTTGAGATAGGCGAGACTCTCCAGCAGAAAAGGGGTCGTGGACAGAATCGGGGCACCCCTCGCCTTCATGATGATGAGCTGGTCGTACACCCTGTCCAGGAGATCCCAGTCCTCCCTTGTGACCGCCATTCTCGGTTGGTAGGCCACGAACTGATTGGCGGTATCTCTCACATCGTTGGCCAACTCGACCGGGAGAAGCGACACGAAGTACCCGAGTTCCTCTGCAAAACGCACCAGGTCAGGCAGTTCCGCCAGGTTTTCCCGGCTGACCACGACGTTCAAGACCTGAGCGCCTCCTCGAGGCGGAAGCAGCCGGGCGAATCGCACCAGGTTGGTCACGACCCTGGTCCACGCATCGTCGACACCGCAGATCCAGGCGAATCGTTCACGCGACAGGGTATCGAGAGACACCGAAACGGCAGTGAGTCCCGCGTCCACAACCTGTTCGATACGCTGCTCCGTCAAGTTCATGCCGTTGGTAAGCACTCGAGCCTGGAAACCTCGGGTCGCAAAAACATGCATGACTTCGGCGAGATCTTCACGGCAGAACGGTTCTCCCCCGCCGATGGAAACCTGCACCACGCCAAGATCTTGCAGCACGTCAGCCATTCGAGCGATCTGCTGGACGCTCATCTCCTCGTCCCGGTTGCCGTGCTTCCAGATACCACACATCCGGCATCGCAGGTCGCATCGGTGCGTGATGCCGAAATGGGCATAGACGGGACGATCATGGAGCGTGGCCGCCCTGACCACTCGCGCGTATCGCTTGATGATTGCAAGATCTGCCATGATGGTCGCTCACAGCGCGGTTCCGTTCAACACCGGCAGCATTTTTCGGCTAACATGCCCCACGAACGAATCGCGCGTTCTGCCGGAATCGAACATGGCCAGGGTCCACTCGGCAATCGTGCGAATGTTCAGCGCAAACAGCCTCGAGTACTCGGTGAAGCAGGCTGCCACGCAGGCTTTGCATCCGACTTCGGCGCACCCGTCGAAGGCGTTCCGGAATCCGCCGTTCTTGAAATGAATACCGGGATAGTTCCCAATCAGCAACGAACAGGGATACACGGTGCCGTCCGTGTCCACGTTGCAGAAGGCCTGTCCGGCCAGGCAATTCAGCCCACGATGAGGAGAATCCGATCTGGGGCTGGAGAAATCGGGCCAGGTGAGGATGTGGTACAGGTAATGGGCTGAAGAACCGACGCGCCGGCCCTGTGCCTTGGCGGCGAGCAATCGCCGAATCGCCTGGCGGTACGCCCGATTGCCCGGCAACAGCGACATGCCGGATTTGCTCATTTCGGGGCTGTGATGAAGCACCTGGAACGATGCCATGAAGCCCAACCTGTCCGCCTCGTCCAGGATGTAGTCGATCGCATCCAGGTTGTGTTTCGTCAATACCGTAATCGTCCAGGCATTCAGACCGTGGTCGATGGCGACCTCGAGGGCACGCATGCTCCGCCTGAAGCTCCCGGGCTCACGGTTGGCGTCGTGGAGTGCTTCCGGACCGTCTATCGAGACCAGGATATGATCGAGGTGGGCGAGTTTCCGGATCCGCCGGGGCAGCAGGTACCCATTGGTGTCCATGGTGGTGTACATGCCGCGCGCACGGGCATGCGCGATGAAGTCCCCGATCCCTTCCCGCAGAAGGGGTTCACCGCCCCAGAGACCGAGACGGCGGGTCCCCGCTTCGGCCATTTCTTCGATGAGGCGATGTATGTCGTCGTCCGACAGTTCTTCCTGTTTTCGCAAAGGAATGTCGCAATAGCTACAGTGGGAGTTGCACCGGTTCGTCACGCTGAGCATGACGTTGATGGGGACACGCGCCCCTGCGAAGGACACACTCGCCGCGCTCAAACCCATCCGAACCATCTGCGAGAACTTCATCCCTGTCGCTCTCCCGCCACTGCCTGCCACCACCTGCCGGCGCCACCGCGGAGCCTCAGCCCCATGCCTGCATAGTATCAAGTGTACCGCTTTGTGCCACAGAGTCCAGTCAGTTGCCCCGAACGGACTGCCTTGCAGCTTCCACGATGTGTCGCAACGCATCCGGCCCCAGGTTCGGGTGCACGGGAATATGCAGAATCTGTCGCTCCACACGTCCGGCGTTGGGGCAATCTCCTCTCGCCTTGCCCTCGAACAGGGGCAATGTCGAACAGTCGCACATGTAGCCGCGCGTCGTATCGATACCCCTGTCGAGCATTCTCGATGCCACCGCCGTGGGGTTCGGAACCTGGATGGGAAAACTCATGAATATCGGCTCGGCACCGGGGGAGAACCGTGGCACGCGCAGCCCTTCGGCATGGGACAAGTGCTCGAGGAGGAAACGGCCGTGGGCGGCTCTCATGCCGTTGAGTCTGTCGATCCGGTTGAGCTGCACCAGGCCCACGGCTGCCTGGACCCCCCGGGCACCGCTGTTCCGGAACCATTTCGGCTCTGCCTCGTACAGTACCGCCTTCTCCTCGAAAACATCGTGAAGGACATCCTTCCCCGTCCATCGTGTCAGTCTCCCGACTACCGGGTGCAAGGTGAACGGATAGACTCGAGGATCGGTCACGACCATCATCGCAACCCCCACGCCGATTTCTTTCACAAGGGGCTTCAGGGGCAGCCTGGAACACCTGGCCATCTCACCGGCCAGGAATTCGGCAAGGTCGTCGTCGTCCGTCGTGACCATGCCGCCCTTGAGCGTCGTGATGTTCTTGGTCAGACCGAATGTGTAGTAGGCAGCATCACCGAAAGACCCCAGCCGCTTGCCATGGCTGCGCGCGCCCGTCGCCTGGGCGCAATCCTCCAACACCTTCAGTCCGGCACGCCAGGCGATCTTCAGGATGCGATCCATCGGGCAGGGAAAACCATACAAGTGCGTGGGCACGACGACCCTGGAGCGGGGCGTTATCTTTCTCTCCAGGTCATCGGGATCCATGACATAGGTGTCAGGGTCGATGTCGACGAAAACAGGCTTCACACCGAGCGCGACCATGATGCTCGGGATACTGAAGTAGGTGAAGCCTGGCACCAGCACTTCGTCGCCAGGCTCGAGGCCCCAGCCCTTCAGCACGAGAAAGGCACCCATCCTGGCGGACCCCACCATGATGGCATGCCTGACTCCGATATACTGGGCGAAGGCTTGCTCGAATGCGCGGACCTTCGTGTCGTCTGCCGCGGCCAGGGCTCTCAAAGCGGCACCCAGTTCCAGCGGGGAAAAGGAGGGAGAAAAACGGGGCACTCTCGTCTTCATCGCTGCAGTCACCTCAACGCACGCATGTTCAGCCCATACCAAGACCGCTTCCCGCAGGGATGAGACGAATGTATCACAATCGAGAATGAAGGTTGAGCGAGAAAAGGAAGACGGAGGAAGCACCTCTGCTGCACCTCCTGGCCATCAGGCCTGGAGGGCGTCTTCAGCCATCCCGGGAGGATTCGACAACGGCCTGCCGCAAACCAGCAGTCCAGTCACCGCCGGCAAAGGAGGTCCTCGACAATCGTCGCGACAGCGAGATCGCGGATCTCGGGGCTGTCGTACACTTCGGAGAGTTTCTCGTAGTAGTACGAGACAAGCTCCCCCACGGTGATTTCTTCTGTCGTGCCGGGGAGGATGGTTCTTTCGACGGGATCCATGGCATACCTCGGACCAACCAGGGTTGTACAGAAAAGGAGACACCGACCACTATTGCAAGTTACGTGCCAACCACTGGCATTCCGGTTCGTTCGTTGCACGCGGGAAGTGAGCGGGAATGGTGGAGTTCGCTGGGTCCTCGGCGCCAAGTGCCAATCGAAACGGCCGGGCGTGTACAAGGATTTTGTATTGTGTGCGGTATTTTTGTACAGCGCCAGGCGTCATGGTTCCCCGAGCAGGTGACAGGCCACCAGGTGACCAGGGGCGGCCTTGATCTCCTCCGGGGGCACCTCACGACATATCGGCATGCACCGAGGGCAACGCGGATGGAAATGACACCCCGGTGGGGGGAACATGGGGGAGGGGACTTCCCCGGAAACCAGCAGCCGCTTCCTCGTATTCCGGGGGCAAGGCGCCGGGACGGCCGACAGCAGCGCCTGAGTGTAGGGGTGCAGCGGATTGGAGAACAGTTGCGAAGTCGGTGCCCGCTCGACGATTCGACCGAGATACATCACGCAAACGCGATGAGAGAGATACCGCACGATCGAAAGGTCGTGTGAAATGAACAAATAGGTAAGTCCCATCTGTTCCTGGAGATCGGCCAGGAGGTTGATGATCTGCGCTCGAACCGACACGTCGAGTGCCGATACCGCTTCGTCACAGACGACCAGGTCCGGCTCCAGCGCCAGTGCTCGAGCGATTCCGATTCTTTGCCTTTGACCACCCGAAAATTCGTGGGGATACCTGGATACGCTCTCCGGATTCAGCCCGACTTTCGAAAGAAACTCCTGCACACAGCGCTGTTTGGACTGGCGCGATACTAGTCCGTGCACCTCCATGGCATCCCCCACGATGTCGAGCACGGTCATGCGCGGGTTGAGCGAACCCACAGGATCCTGGAACACAATCTGAATGCGCCGGCGCAACCGCCTCAGCTCCTTCGCCGGCAGCTTGAACAGGTCCCGCCCCCTGAAAAAGACATGCCCGGACGTGGGTCGGTACAGCGCGAGCACCACGCGCCCCACCGTCGTCTTGCCACACCCGGACTCCCCGACAAGTCCAAGGCATTCCCCCTTGCGAATGCCGAAGGAAACACCGTCCACTGCCCGTACCTCCACGGTATCTCGAGACAAGATGCCCGTCCTGACGGGGAAGTACTTGCAGAGCCTGTCCGCTTCCAGAAGAACATCGGGTTCGGGCATCACGTGGCACCTCGGGACGACTGCCGAAGACGGCCCCGCCCCACCGTTTCAGATTGCACCAGTGTCGCACGGCCTATTTTGTCCCGCATCACGACGTGTGAGCGCCGGCCGGGCCACGAGGTGGCAGGCAACGAGATGCCCTTCCTCGATTGGTGCAAGCACGGGCTCCTCGTCGCAGATGGCCTCGGCCCACCGACAGCGGTTCTTGAAACGACAACCGGACGGAAACTCGTGCGGGCGAGGCACCATGCCCGGGATGGCCTCCAGCCTCCCGGGACTGCCATCCAACGGGGGAATGGAGGCCAGGAGGCCTCGAGTGTATGGGTGTACGGGGTTGTCGAACAGCCTCGAAGTGGGTGCACATTCGGCCAGTTTTCCCGCGTACATCACGACGACGTCGTCAGTGTTCTCGGCGACCACCGCCAGGTCATGGGTTATCAACATGACGCCCAACCCCATCTCGGCCCTCAACCGCTCGAGCAGTTCCAGAATCTGGGCCTGGATCGTCACGTCCAATGCCGTTGTCGGCTCGTCTGCGATGAGCAATGCGGGCCGAGCGACCAGAGCCATGGCAATCATCACCCTCTGCTTCATCCCACCGGATAGGTGGTGCGGATAGGAGGCCATCCGGATCTCTGGCGACGCCATCCCGACAGAAGCAAGCGCCTCACAGGCCATCTCCCAGGCCTCCCGGCGGCGCAGCCTGCGCTGATGCGCGAGGACAGCCTCAACGATCTGATCGCCGATGTTGAGAACAGGATTGAGACTGGTCATGGGCTCCTGAAACACCATGGCGATCTCGCGGCCACGAACCCTACGCATCTCTCTGTTGGGCAGAGACAACAAATCTCTCCCACGAAAGCGCACGGCGCCCCCCGCGACAAAGCCCGGAGGGGCGGGAACCAACCCCAAGATGGACAGGCCCATTACCGACTTGCCGCAACCGGATTCTCCCACCACTCCAAGACACCTGCCGCTGTCCACGCGAAGACCGACGCCGTCGACGGCCCGGGCGACTCCCTCATCGGTCTTGAAGTAGACCCGCAGGTCATCGATTTCCAATAGCGGAGCAGGCTCGAGCATGACCTCCCTTTCCGCGGACGAACACCACGCACCATCTTTGACACGGCAGATCCGGCTGGTCAAGCCAAAGTTCCGGTTGTGCCGCGGGTACCCGGAGACGCGCCTCGCCTTCACAGGCGGCGCACCGCACATCTTCATCCCAGCTTGGAGCAATGCCCCACCTCGAGGTTTCACCCCGACCCGCGCTTCCCAGGCTGGTCAATACGACGAAACCGTGCTATTCACAGGGAAGGAATCCTGGCTCTCACGGTGCCATTGGATTCTCGCGCCACGGGTGCCGGCGCCGAACGGCTCCTCGAGAACTTGTCCATCGCAGCCTGCGGAAACGGCAGCAGAAGGAGTTGTTGTGGCGGCGGATACACAAGAACCATTGGCACGAGTCGTTGATGTCATCCTCGACAGGTCCCGACGGGGCCTGATTCTACTCACGGGTCCTTCCCACAGGGCCGTCGACGCACTCTACCAACTCGCCCGAGAATGCCGGGACGAAACCGGCGCGGTCTGGTGGAAACTCACGAACCGCCCCCCCTTGCTACCGAAACGTCCTTCTCTCCTGCTGGTTCACGGTTTCGACAGCCTGCCGCCAGAGGCGATTCCATCTCTCGTCCCCAGCCTCCTCGCCGCCCACGACCGTTGTTCGGACACGGCTGGGTCTACGATCCTTTGGCTGCCCCTCGAGTCGAGAGAGGCCCTGGTGTCGCTTCTCACAGAAAGTGGCGCCGACATCTCGTTGAGCATCTGTCTCTCCGACGAGGTCATTCCCGTGGATCTCGACCTCGAGGCCCGGCGCCGGTATGCTGCGCAGGTTCTCCTTACCCTGGCGTACCGCCCCCTCCACCCGATGGCCAACGAGAGATTCGTCCGGGCGCTGGATGACTTTTTCGTGCCGCCGACGGTGATGACCCATAGGGGCCGAATCGATCTCATGGAGTGGTCACTCGAGGCCAGTTCTGGTTTCCTCGCCGGCCCTTCCGGCGGGGGCAAGTCAGTCTCGATGGCAGCCCTCGCCCTCGCCCGGGCTCGAACATGTGACGACAACCCTGTTGGCGCCACGCTGGCCGTTCTCACCAACGCACTGGATGTCATGAAAGCGCTTGGAGAGGACGACACGCCAGGCCTTGGTGCGGTGCTCAGTTCGTGCGGTGCCGTCACCTGGGACGAACCGGAACGCATCGATGGGTGGGCGACGGTCGGGCAGATCCAGCTTCTCGTGGACGGCGTCGACGCGCTGGACGCAACGGCGTCGAGCCGGTTCCGGCACTGGCTCAAGGACGTGCGCACGGCCTATCCAAGGGTGTCGATGATCCTCGCTGGCCGGGAATTGGCCAGTGCGTTGCCGGGCGAGTGGGAAACCGTGCGGCTCGAGCCGTTCTCCCGCGACCAGATTGCATCATATACAGAACGCTATTTCACCTTGATCGCGCCACAACACCGGAAGCGACACGTGAGCGGCCTGCTTCACGCGGTCGACCGAACACCGTGGTTGCGGGAAATCGCTTCCCACCCATTCCACCTCCTCTCGCTCTGCGTGCTGGTGGCCCGCCAGGGTGTATTGCCCCGAGTGCGTGTTCGCATCCTCGAGTTCCTCGTGGAATCCATGCTCTCCAGGTGGGAGATGGGGGGTGCCAGCGACCGGTCCCAACGGGCGCTTCGAGAGCAAATCCACGACGAACTCAGTTACCTCGCGCTTCAAAAGAAGCTCGACGGTGGCACGACGTTCGACATGGACGATATTCGTCGCGTGGTGGAAAGGAGCAGCGGGTCCACCGGCGTTACCGTGGATGCGGAGACGCTCCTGCAGGCGCCCCTGGAGGCAGGCCTCGTCACGGAGATAGCGGCTGGTCGCTACGCCTTCGCCCACACGGCGTTCTTCGACTACCTCGCTGTCGAACCGATTGTCGGAGACATCGAACAAGGCGTGTCTCGCCTGGCTTGCCACATTCCGGACCCGTCCTGGGACAATCTCATCGTGCTGGCGGCGGGAATGGCGGTCAGGCGCTACTCGTGGACATTGTCGCAACTGCTGGAGGCGATCTGGCCCGAGACGGCTGAGAGCCGGGCCACCTTGCATGACGAACGCGCACACCGCCTCGCACTCGCCCTCGACGTACTGCTCGAAGCCGAGCAAGACGAGGCGATACTGCGGTCCTGGCTGGCCCTGGCTGCCGAGGCACCTGGGGAAGAAAACGCCTCCGGCTCTCAAGGCGACCTGGCGGTGCTGAAAGGTGCGAAGGAACGGGTCTCCAGGAGGCTGGAGAGCATGGCTCGAGCAGACACGCCCACATGACGGCGAGAGGGCGTGGTACACGCCGGCCGACCAGGTGTGGCTACCGCGGCGGGGCCGACAAGAGCCGTCGCGTGCCGGGCTCCATGCTGCGGGAAGGGGACGCGGTTCTCGCCCTAGACTTCGATCGTGACGACCTTCTTCATGATCAGGCCGCCGATTCCCTGCAAAAGCAGCATGATACAGAGCAGGATGACACCCAGGACGGTCTGCCACAATCTCGATATGAGTACCGGGTCCATGACGTAGAGGATGAGGCCCAAAACGAACGGCATGCAGAAGATGATGATACCCTGCATGATTCCCTGGGCTGTGAGCGCCGCGATCTTGCCCTTGACTTTCTTGCGTTCACGAATCGTGTAGGCGATGGTGTCGAACGTTTCGGACAGATTGCCCCCCGTGTCTCGCAGGATCATGATCGCGGTGACGATGATACGAACATCCTCCGAGCCCATCCGTTTCTCGAGGCTCTCGAGGGACTCGTTGACACCGCCGCCCAGTTGCTGATGACGAAGGACGAGCCCGAATTCCTGGGAAATAGGGTTGGGCATCTCCTTGACCACGGTATCCATCGACTGGATGAAGGACAGTCCGGCCTTGAGGGCATTGGACATCAGGGTCAAAGCGTCGAGCATCTGCTCATCGAACTTGGCCACCCTGCGGTTCCACATGATTCGGAGGATCGTCCGGGGCGTTCTCCACCCGACATACCCGAACCCGACCACGAGCAAGACCCGGAGCAAGTTCCAGCCCCACGTATAGCTCTTGCCAGAAAGGGTCAGAAGCGGAATCAAGGCCGAGATTCCAACGGAAACGAGGATCACCGCCACGCACCGCTTCTTGCTCAGATCGATGAACATGCTGTCGAACTGCTCGCGAACGTAGTCCGAATAGGCATCGATCTTCAGCCGGGCGGCATCCACCATGGACTCGTAGACGGTGAAGAAAAACACGAACACGGCCATCGCGGTACACAGCAAGCCCCCCAACCACAGCACGAACGAGGACATCTTGCCTCCTACAACTGTTGTCTGAAGAGCCCCTTGGGAATCGTAATTCCCTTGGCGGTGAGGCCTTCGACGAATTTGGGAATGAAGCCTGTCGGAACGAACTTCCCGATGACCCGGCGATTCTTGTCCACGCCAGTCTGTCTGAACAGGAATATGTCCTGCAACGTGATGGTTTGCCCCTCCAGCCCCGTGACTTCGCTGATCTTCACGATCTTCCGGCTCCCATCCGCCAGCCTACCTTGTTGGACGATGATGTTGATCGCACTGGCGATCTGCTCGCGAATCGCCTTGGATGGCAACTCGAGGCCGGCGAACATGATCAACGTCTCCAGCCGGGAAAGGGCATCCCGCGGGCTGTTGGCATGAATCGTCGTCAGAGATCCATCATGCCCCGTGTTCATCGCCTGCAACATGTCGAGCGCTTCACCTCCACGACACTCGCCGACCACGATACGGTCAGGTCTCATCCTCAGGCAGTTTCTCACCAGGTCGCGAATCGTGATCTCTCCCACGCCCTCGATGTTGGGAGGTCGCGTCTCCAGCCGCACGATGTGGGGCTGGGAAAGCTGCAGTTCCGCGGAGTCTTCGACCGTCACGATACGCTCGTCAGGCGGAATGAACGACGACAAGACGTTCAACAAGGTCGTTTTTCCGGATCCGGTTCCACCGGAGATAATCACGTTCAGACGTGCCTCGATACACGCCCTGAGAAAATCCGCGATATCATCGGTCATGGACCCGAACCTGATGAGATCTTTGTATCCCAGCGGGTCCTTGGAGAATTTCCGAATGGTCAGCGCGGCACCATCGATGGCCAGGGGCGGGATGATGGCGTTGACTCGTGACCCATCCTTCAACCTGGCATCCACCATGGGAGACTTCTCGTCGATCCGACGGCCCAGCGGCGCCACGATACGCTCGATAACGGCAAGAAGCTGCGTGTCGTCGGTGAACGTGATATCGGTCAACTGCAGCTTGCCGGCACGCTCCACGAACACCCGGTCCCGCCCGTTCACCATCACTTCGGTGACCGTCGGATCGTTGAGCAGATCCTCGAGCGGCCCGAGCCCAAGGGCTTCATCGAGCACTTCCTTGACGATGCGGCCGCGCTCCTCCCTCGAGGTGATGTGGCTCCCTTCCTGGTCGAGAATCTGGACGATGGCCCGCTCCGTCCTCTCCCTGAGAATGCGCTCCTTCTCGTCGTGGTTCTTGAGTTCGGCATCGAGCTTCTTGAGATCGAGCACCTCGAGCAGTCGCTTATGAATGAGGAGCTTGAGCGTGGTCCTGGCGTCCATCTCCCGGCCTCGCCCGGCACGGCGCTTGGCACGACCCTCCAGCCAGCTCTTCATCTCCTTCTGAGCATCAGCCACGAACGCGGCACCGCCCTCGGCGGACTCTCCCAGATCCTCATCCGTCCCCAGGCTCACTCCCAAGGGCTTCCGAACGCCCTGGAGCGCGTCAAGGATCCGCCTCTCGATGAGATTCCTCACGAAGTCGTCATAGTTTCGCGTCAAGCTCGCTCGAGGCTGCGCGAGAACAAAAGGCACTGCGGCCAGCATCGCATCGCGAACGATTGCGTCGTCCCGAATGACAGTCGTCAAAACCTGGCGCTGAAGCGTCTGAGTCACTATCTCCAGCGTCACCGGGCTACGTGGCTCGAAACAGTTGAGAATGACCTTCAAGATCTCTTTCGGGAAATGGAGCGATTGCAGCTTGTCCACCAGCAACCGGGTCTGGTGAAGCGCCAGCAGATCCGGCGTCGCCATGATGAAGGTCACGGTCGATCGCTCGAGCGCCTTGACCACCATGGCATTGATGGTGGTTCCCCCATCAATCAGAATGAAATCGAAAATCGAGCCCAGAAGATCGAGCACTTTGGCGAACAGGTCGGGGGACAACCGTTTCAGATCGTTCCGGTCCCTGTACAACTGCATGACTCCGATGCCGGATTGATGGGGCGTGATGAAGCCACGAAGAATGCTGGGGTCGAGGCGATCGGCGAATGGGGCTATCTCCGTGAGCGATTTCACCTCCGGCAGACCGAGGAGCCTCTTGATATCGCCGCAAAAACTCCAGTCCAAATCGATGAGCAAAACGCGACGTTTGGTCTCGCGCAGGAACGAAATGGCGAGATTCGCTGCGAAGACGGACTTCCCGACACCGTCTTTCGCCCCGATGATGGAGATGGTCCGGGCTCGAGGCACCGCTTGCGTAGCGACTCGAGCCGGCTGGGCCGGGCGAGGCTGTCCTTGCCGCGCGACGGAAGTCGCGGCCGGACGCGCTGGACGTTGATTGCGTATCATGCGGTTCCTCGGCGAACGCGCTGCCCCCGCGGGCCGGACCGGGCCGAAGGAGGCGGAAGAACAACACGCCCGTCAACACTATTGCTTGACTTCCTTCAAGTTGAACTTCTCCTGGATTTCCCTGTTCGCAGTGGACGAGGTCTCGTGGATCTGCGGCGTAATGAAAACCAGGAACTGACTCTTGGCCTTGTTGTACTCTTTCGACTTGAAGAGCTGAACCAACGCCCCCGGTGCGGCAGGGGGTGGACGATTGTAGACAACGGAATCAGACAACCGTGACAGTCCCCCGATAACGATCGATTCTCCCGCCTTGCAGAACTGCCGGGTCTCGATCCGGTTGGTGTCGATCGCGGGATCGCCGTTGGAATTGGAGATCTGTCCAAGGTCGGTGACTTCGATTTTCAACTGCATGTCCACACTGTCACCCTGGGCATAGGGCGTCGCCTCGAGCGTGACACCGATGTCCTTCCATTCGAGCGTCATCCCCATACTGCTGTAGACCGGATACGGATACTGCATGCCGGCAAACATCTTCACCGGTTCCCCACTCTTTACCGAGACGGTCGGGTTCTCGATGACGCGCACATACCCGGACGACTTGGCTTTCTGTATGTTGGGAAGCAGCACGGCAGCGGTCGACGTGAGTTCCACGGGGGAGAACGTCAACTTGTTGTTCGTGATGTCATACTCTGCATAGATCTCGGCGTCGACGGCAGAAGCGCCTGCGGCGGAGGATCCGCTGGAGCCGGAACTGGACGTGCCACCGACGAAGAGAGGTGTCCACTGGATACCCCAACTGTTCAGGAGGGACTTGGACAGGTTGACATAGTGCGCTATCAGCACGATGGTCTTGTCACGGGACGGTGGCCGCTCGGATTTACGCACCTCGAGCACGTTCACGATGTTGCCATAGTAGGCCCGGGCAATCGCCTCGGCACGAACCTTCGCTGTCTCTGAATAGACGATGCCCTCGAGCAGTATCTGGTTGCGGAGAGGCCTTGCCTTGATGTCCGGCCGCCCGATCTCCTTCTCGATGGTATTGGCGAGGATACGCTGGGTGACGGGGGAGAGGCTGACCATGGCTGTCACGTTGGGATTCTTGGCAGCGATGGCCTCCACCCGCCGGATTTCCTCCTCGAGATAGACCTCCCCTTCTATCACTACCTGGTTCCCGACCACGCGGAAGCGAAGTCCCTCGACGTCGCTCAGCATCGCCTCGATATTGTTGACGGTACGTTGCAGGTCCTCCGAGAGCACCTGGATCTCGTAGTTGTCCCGGTGGTTTTGTCGCGTATCCATGATCAACAACGAGCCGGTTCCGGGACGGAGACCCTGCAACAAGATCTCCCGCCGCTCACGAAATGGCGTCACCGCGATCACCCGGGAATTCCCGACCGATATGTCGCCAATCTTGTATGGTGTTTTGATTATCTTCTGCTGCCCGACGACCAGGGTGATCTGCTTGGAGCCGCCGGATGTGGTCGCCCGGTTCTCTTGTGCGTCGACCGGATGGGCCCAGCGAACAGAGACCAACACCAGGGCGGCGATACCCCAAAGGGCGACGCGAGTACCAACAGCCTTCAGAGGAGATTTCACCATGCACTCCATCAGGAACGATTCGAGAACGGGCGAGACACCAACAACTGTCTCGCGACGAGGATGGGACACGTCGGGGAGACGGCCATGCCGGTCGGTCCCACTACCAGGCACCCTCTCGAATGGTCCGGTAGCTGGCCTTGCGGCGATATCGAACCTTCTTCGGAATACCGATCGCCGTATGAATGGACGTTTTCTCCAACTCGACAAACCGCCTGTCTTCCCACAATGAACGCAGACTCAATGTCAACGTGCCCATCTCCTGGGCCAAGACCACTTTCTGACAGTCAAGAGGTGAGAGGCTCACCACGATCGTCCCATTGCTGCGCCGCGTCTGGCGGGCGAAGTTCTCCGTACCGATCTTGCTGCCCGACTCGAGATTCTGGGGAACAGTCTGGCCGAGGTCGTCCCCGACTGCCAGAACGTGGACATTCTGAAACAGCGTGACCGTTCGCATGTCCGCCTTGTCGCCTTCACCGAAATCGAACGTTCCGATGATGTCCACGTAGTTGCCGGGCTTGACGTGTCCGCCCACGGCATTGATATCGTAGACGGCGATGGCGATCCCTCTTTTTTTCTTGGGGATCTTGTAGGCGAGGCCGGCGTCTTCCAAACTGACCAGCTTGGTCAGCAGCACCTGCTCTCCTTTTTGAATCGGGTTGGCGGATATCTGGCCCAGGATGTCTTCCACGGCCATCAACGCACCCGGCTGGCGCCACTTCCGCGGGACCTCCATCACCTGAACCATGGTCTCGTCGAGCTTGAAGTTCTTGGGAATGTCCTGGATGGCCACCAGGGTGTTGATGAGTTCCCCCTCCATCAGGATTTTTGCCCGCTCGGTCTGAAGGTAACGGCAATGGGCCATGAAGGCGACCACGGCCAGACCAAGAGCCAAGAGGAAGGCCTTTGGATTTTTCATCAATTGCTCCCTGCGGCAGGTCTTTTCTCTGCCTCACGTGAACCGGATTTCCTACGGACGGGACGACTGATATCCTGGCGCGGCCAGGGTACCGGCGCGCGATGCTCTGGTGGGCCCGAGAAGCCACCACACCCGCAATCTGAATATCAAATTCCTGCTGCGTGTGTCAACAAAAAACGCGAGACTTCGCCATGTTGGCTAAGGACAGCCCATAGGACTGCAGATGTAAGCGAAAGCGGTTACTCGAGTTCCATTATCACCGGCCCTTGTCACGACACCGGGGATACCCCTGTCGCTGGACCGGGCCACCCAGCCCATCTTGGCCCCGCCCCCGCCCGCGGCGATGGCAGACGACAGGCCCCAGATACCGGGATCGGCAATGATGTAGTTCCCACCGGTGAACAAGGGGGAATTCCCGGACGTGTCCAGGCTCCCATTGCTCACCAGGTTGCCCGCCTCGGGCGCCGGGCGCCGGGCGTCCAAGGTGTATTGCCCATTGTGAAGTACATACTCGCGCGCCCTGATATGGGCATTCTGCGCCGCGAATGTGATGGTGAACAATTCGTACATGCCCATGAACACCAAGAGAAGAAGCGGGATCATGAACATGGTCTCTACCGCCGACTGGCCCCCTTGCCGGGGCGACCGGACTTTCGTTGCTGTGTGATTCCTGGAAACCATGCCTGCTCTCCTCGATTCGTTGTCACTGCGGTTACGGGACAAGTCAGGTTCTCTCGAGCGAACGCGGGCCAAGCCGAGACATGCCGGGGCAGTCGCCGGGTGCCCACGGTGCCTACTCTTGCTGTTTCTGCTGTTCTTGTCACGCCAACCGCGGCTGCCCCGGTGGGCGCGGAGTACCGCGTCAGTGCAACATGTAGTCGTTGATCTTGTCCTGCCCGACGTGCGTGGCCAACTGGGCGTCCCGCATCATCAATTGAATGGGTTTCAGGTTACCGCCTTCCGGCGCCATCATCTGTTCCTGGAGACCTGCCATCCGTGCCCGGTATGTCGGGAAGAACTTCCCGCCGACCCCGTTTCGATTGAAAGAATCCCAATCGTAGACGGTCGCAGTTTTTCGTTTGATCCAGAACTTGAAAGTCACGCTGTGGGCTTGGCCCTGTCCATCCGTTGGTCCGATGTGTCCGCCGTAGGGCTTGGCCACAGCGAAGGCCCACAGTTCGTCCGCGCGGCGCAAGACCCCCCTCTGGGCATCCCCGCCGAAATAGCCGCCCCGCCTGTTCCTGATGTCGAGAAAGTCCTTTTTCGGCACGCCATTCACCCTGACAGGAAAGAAGACGTTCGGGCCAGGGGGTGCCTTGTAGAACCAGGAGTCGTATGGGCCGCTGGTGTAGACGAAAATGCATCCACCGATGTTTATGGGAATCCAGATGAAGCCGATGCGTTTCCAAGCGGGGCAGAAGCTGCATTGCCCTCGCCGATACCACTGGGCATAGTTGAAGGTGGTCTGGGCCCGCTCGACCCTGATCAGGGGAGCGGGCGGCAACTTGGACGTTGGAGAATCCGCCACCCACTCGTAGAACGTATGATGCCTGGGGCGGCCGAGCCCGGGGAAGTTCCGCAGAGCGGTGAACCGGCCCGCCCTGTTCGGGGAACCCTTGCCCCTGTAGTTGATCGCCATGAACAACACGGCATTGACATCCATGCGGGCAGCCTGAATCTTGATGTACGCCTCGGGACCCCTGGGGGGACGTTCACACCCCAGTGCCACGAGGGTGCGTGTTCCCCGATCACAGCCTATCGTGGCCTCATAGTGAATCGCCTCGTCCAAATCGGGCATGTCACGACAGGTCAGTTGCTTGCGCGTCATCGCCGCGACATTGAAGATACGCCGGTTCAACTGCGTGAGCCGGTTGAGAACGCGCGCCTGTTCGAATGCGCCGGCGTATGCGGCGAGGTCAGCGGCGTTTTGCATGCGTATCCGGTCATTGACCAGGATCCCCATGTTCGTGGCCATGGCAAGAAAGACCACCATGGAAAACAGGCACAGCGCAATCAGCACCACGGCCTGACCGGATTGTGACGGTCGTTCATTGGGCCGAAACGCCATCTGGTCGCCTCCCTCCCGAGCAGGCACCGCCCGCGTGGCCGGTCCGGCTCGGCGTCTGTGCGTCTCCATGCCGGAGCCGCCAGGAAACGCTCCACCCATTCTGGCCACCCCATACCATTCTAGCATGGGTTCGAATCAATATCATTGTCGGTACACGGGGTGCCGGTGCTTCTCTCATACGCGCTCTCATCCGGGCCCAAATTCACACTCGTGGCAAACCTCATGTCCGGCAATAGCGCGGCGATTAATGGGAAGTTGGAAATCCACGATTGCATCTGAACCGTTACGCCCTGAGTAGATGATTCGGTCACAGAATAGTTGTTCCTGAACACGCTGCCTGTAAGCACCAGCGATGCCACGTAATCCTTGTTCTTGCCTCCCGTCCCGGAACCATTCGCGCCATAGCCGACCTCACGACAACGCGCTGTCACGTAGGTCCCGTAGGTCGCATAGTGCACCGCGCTGAAATACAGGCTCATCTCGATGATAAAGAAAAACATGGCGAAGATGATGGGGATCATCAACATGAACTCGATGGTGCTCTGCCCAATGTCGTCCGTGTGTCGTTGCATCGTCTCGCCTGCCATTTCCCACCCCCTCGACGCGCGTGCCCACAACCAGATTCTAGGCGTGAAGGCCGCTGCCTGTCAAGATGCCATCCTCCGACAGGCGCCCCTCAGCGCCCCCAGAACGAGGTGCTGTTCATCCAGTTACCAAAGTGGACCAACAGCACGGCGGCGCCCATCACGACACCGAACGGTGCCAACGTCATCCCCTCGGAGTCAAGCGGTTGCGCCTTCAACAGGGGGTGCACCGTCGTGTAGAAGAACCAGCCCAGCCGCTTCAGTGCCTTCCAGACGTTTCGTAGCCCGCTTTTCGCGACGATCGTCACCACTCCGACAGGGAGATACAGAATGAACGACAGCACCAGTCCTCGAGCGATCTCCCCCGGCCCGCACAGGGCACCCATCGCCATGGCGAGCTTGACATCACCAGCCTTCATGACGCCCATCGCGAACAGAATCCCCACCAGGAGCAGCCCCAGGCCGAGGCCGGCGAAGGCGAGGCCCAGCCCCACCCACCCACCGGCGACGGCGCCCATGGCCAGCCCAACCGCCATCGCTGGAAACGTATGGATATTGCGTATTTTCTGGTATCGCAGGTCCGTGTAGCCAGACAGCGCCACCAGAAGCACGAGCAATCCATCCGCGACCCAGGCGCCCACCTCCTCCATTCCCGTCACCTGGCGAAGAAACACCAAGGGGGACGGCCCTGGATGTCAACCGTCCCCCAAGGCCATCACAGTGCCTGTCAGCGAGCAACGCCTTGGCCGTTGATCATACCACTATCCAGAATGGTCCTCACGTCATTGGCCAACTTGTTGACACCCTTCTGGAACGGATCGATGAATACGTAGGCCGCCGCCACGACTGCCACCACGATCACCGAAATGATCAGCATGTACTCGGTCGCAGTCTGTCCCTCTTCGTCCCGGATCAGGCTCCTTGCAAGTTCCAACATCACACTCCTCCTCGTTGGGTTGTTGTTACCATCCAAAACGTCCCGGTACCGCGATACTGCACATCCGCAGCCCGAAGCGGCAGAAGAAGATCTTACGGGTACGGCAGCTCGATCATCCTGCGGGCATTGTTGAAAATCGTCTTGGTCGAATCGCTCATGTAGATGAACGCCACCGACACGCCAATGGCAATCACCGAAATACCCAAGACGTACTCGACAGCCGTCTGCCCGTCCTCTTCCCGAAGCCAACGCCGGAACCAGGATACCATGGCTGAACGCATCATGATGTCTCCCACATGATCAGTCGCCGTGTGCCTCTTCCTTTCAAACAATGTACCAGAATCGACGCCACAAGTGTACATACATGTGGCACAATGTGCTAATATGCTGCAAGAAAAGCGTTTTCTTCGCTTTCGAGGACGGAGTGCCACCGTTCGCTACACATCTGCCACGACGCTCGATCTTGCGGGTTGAGACATTTTTGGGACAACCGCAGCCACCACAGAAGCGGGGGGGCCAGACAACTGGGACCATAAAGTCGCACGCCCGCAGTCCGGCCACTCGACCACACCCTCTCACAACCCCGCCGAACCGCACCGCGATCTCCCGGCCTCATCCACCCGTTCTCCTGTTCACACCCTCTCTGGCTGCTCCTGGCGCAACAGGGCACATGCCGGATAGCGACCACGCCGCTCCTGGACGCCTGCACAATGGCCCACGCCACACACCCGGGCACGCGCCCGTCCCCCGATACAGCCCCCTTTCCGACGGGACTGTGGTCTTTTTGTCGCAGCCCTCGCCGCGTGCCAGCGCCATCGCCGTCGCAAGCGGCTTCCCGTCGTGACCGGTATCGACAGTCAGCCGAAAACCTCTTGACGCCACTCGCTCAGCGAGGGTACGATGAACGTAAGTGTGTAGACTTGCTGTCACTATCAGAGGTCATGTCCCGCCGGCCTCTCCCCGGTGTTCCATTGGAAAAAGCATCTGAACCCATCCCCTTCGGCAAGTACGAACTGCTTGAACGCCTGGCCATCGGCGGGATGGCCGAGGTTTTTCGTGCTCGAGTCCGGGGTGAGGGAGGATTCGAAAAGCACCTCGTCATCAAGCGCATCCTGCCACACCTGTCCAGCGACAGCGAATTCGTCGTCATGTTGATCGACGAGGCCAAGATCGCCGTGTGCCTCTCCCACCCGAACATCGTGCAGGTCTACGACCTGGGGAAGATCGAAGGCACCTACTTCATCGCCATGGAGTTCATCGAAGGAGGAGATCTGCGGGAGATCCTCCGCCGCTGCGCTCAGCGCCACATCAGGATCCCGATCCACCACGCCATCTACATCGCGACGGAAGTGTTGAAGGGCCTCGACTACGCCCACGCCAAGCGCGCGGGCACCAAGGACTCGCACGTTCCGCTTCAGATCATCCATCGCGACATCAGCCCGCCAAACATTTTGTTGTCATACGCGGGCGAAGTCAAGATCGTCGATTTCGGCATCGCCAAGGCGTCGACACGCATGATGGAAACCGCAGCAGGCATCCTGAAAGGGAAGTTCGAGTACATGTCGCCCGAACAGGCGTCCGGACTGGCGGTCGATGCCCGGACAGACCTGTTCTCGACGGCGTTGCTGCTGTACGAAATGCTGGCCGGCAAGAACCCATTCGTTGCCGAGGCCGACATCCAGGTCCTGAACAACGTTCGCAATGCCCACGTCCTCCCCCCTTCCCGCATCAACCCCTCGATCCCACCTCGGCTCGAACAGATCGTCATGAAGGCCCTTCGACTCGACGCCGACAAACGGTACCTGCGGGCGGGCGAAATGGGCGCAGACCTCCTCTCTTTCGCCTACCAATCCGGCCACATTTCGAATGCCTCCAAGTTGTCTCGATTCATGGCCGAGCTTTTTGCCGAGGAGATCGCTGCCGGCCGAACGGCATCCTCCGCCGCCCCCCCGCCCGAGAACACACGCCAATCCCTCGGGAGACTCCCGGGTTCGGCTCCGGGCCGCCCGGCACCTTCTCCCGGCGGGGATGACGCGTCTCCCGCGACTGCCCCAACGGCTCGACCCGGTGTCCTCGATGATGCTGACGACGAAGGCGTCACGGAAGCCATTCAACTGACAGATCTGATTCAACGCGAGGCCAGGCGAGTCCCTCGAAACGACACCTCCTCTCGCCACCCCGTCTCCTTGCAGGTCCGGTCCCCCAGCCGGCCGGCGCAAGACGGCGATGGGACATCGCGGAGGACAGGCTGGCGGCTTCCCTCCGCGATTCCGGCCGCAGATGGCAAGCAGACATTCAGCTTTTTCGATAACCCGGAGGTATCGCCGGATTTTGATGCTACCTTCGTCCCCCCACCTTCCGGCGATGACGAAGAGGAGGCGGCGACGACCATCCAACAGGTTCCCCAACCGAAGCCCGGACGCCCGCCGTCGCCAGCACCGCTGATCCCGGTCGCCCGAAACATTGCAGAGCCGGGTCTTGATCAAAACGCACCTCGTCACGTTGCCGATCGGGAGGGGATGTCGCGATCCAGCGCTCCGGAGACGAAGACGGAAGTCGAGATTCCGGCATCGACCCGGGTCGCTGACGATCCGGAAAGTGCGAGGCCAACCACGCCTATCCACGCAGTCTCAAGACAGCAGGCCGTGGCGCGGCATTCGCCGGTGGAGACCGCACGGGTGGACGCTCGCCCCGATCGAGCCGCCCACGATCCGGCCAAACCAGCGGCGGCGGTGGAGCCTGTCGTTCAGGCACCGATGCCCCCCCCGGAGCCACGCGGGCACTCAGTGGCACCAGGCCCAGGGCCGGAACCTGTCGAGGACTCGGCGCCGGCAGCAGAACGCCCCCTCCCCGAGGATCCGTGGGCGCATCCTCCGGCCGGCGTTTCGTCTCCATTGTCCGAGACCGAAGACATCGTCACACGCCTGGTCGGTACTTTCAAACAGCGGCCCGCGATGTCGGCGTTCATTGGAGGCGTGGTCACAGGATTCTTTCTCGCCAACCTGCTCGGCGCGCCCTTTTGTGGATCAGGCGAGGAGGGAGATCTGCACCCGGGCGTCACCCCTCAAGGCATGGCAAGGGCCATGCACCCCGGGGAACGCGCGGAGGCTGTGCCTTTCCAGCCCATGGTGCCTGGAGCAACGATCCGAGCCGTGCGGGCCATCCACGCGGGGGAGCGACCCGGTGGAGACGCCGATATCCACGTGTCACCTGCCGGCGGCGCCTTCCGTACACAGGCCGTTTCCCGGACGCTTCCGGCCAGCCTGGAATACACAGATTCAAGGGAGTAGGCATGGCCAGCCGTGCACAAGGGGTCCGCCCCTCGACATCCTGCCCCTCCGTGGCCGCTCTCCTGGAGGCATTGAGGCCCAAACAATGGTTGAAAAACGTCATTTTGTTTGCAGCCCTCGTCTTCTCGAGGCACACGTTCGACATGCCGTACGTCGCGAAGGCCGTTGTCGCCACAGCACTTTTCTGCCTGCTGGCGAGTACCGGATACCTGTTCAACGATCTGTGCGACGCCGCCGCGGATCGTGAACACCCGGAAAAGCGCAAGCGGCCGATTGCGTCCGGCCGTCTGCCCCGGTCCCTCGCCATCGCCGTCATGGGCGCCGGTGGTATCGGGAGCCTCACCGGCGCCTACGCGCTATCCACGGCCTTCGGTGCGACATGCACCGCCTACCTTGTGCTGACAGTGACATACACCCTGCATTTCAAGCACCTGGTAATACTCGACGTGATGGGGATCGCCGCGCTCTTCATCCTGCGCGCGGTCGCGGGCGCGACGGCGATCGACGTGGTCATCTCCCCCTGGTTCTTGATTTGTGTGGCCTTTCTTTCGTTGTTTCTGGCAATGAACAAGCGCCTGTCGGAATTGCTGCTGCTCGAGAAGGCGGCGACGCAGCATCGGAAGAACCTGGGCGAATACACCCCACAACTCCTGGAGCGTATGATCAACATCGTGACGGCAGGTGCCATCATGTCCTACGCACTGTACACATTCGACGTGGGGGCACACCCGCAGAGGCCGAGTCGTCTCATGCTCACCATCCCATTCGTGCTGTACGGCATATTCCGCTACCAGTACCTCGTTTCCAGGTTCGGAGAGGGGGGGGCTCCGGAACAAACGCTGATTTCCGACCGGCCGATGGTGATCAACGCGGCACTCTATGCCATCTCCGTGATACTCATTCTTCACTGGCCCGACTGACCCCGGGAAAGACTTCTATCGGTCAGGCCCGGAGCGGTTGGGGCGGAACAGACCGAAGACCGGTACCGGGGTAGGCTCCTCGACATCGAGGGTATCGATCGTGTCGTTCTCCTCGAGGAGAAACGTCGTTTCCGCCTCGTTGCCCGGAGCCGGGACACGGCCGAGCGGGTACTTCCTCCCGAGCACGGTGCTCGAGGCGTCCTGGTAGAGCGGGACCCAGAGGCCAGCCGCGGTGAGCGCGCGCACCTGGAAGGCGGAGGTTCCCCAGAGGAGGTAGTCGACCTCGTAGCGCTCCAGGATTTCCTCCCAGCCGGGTCCGGCGGAAGCAAACAGGTCGTAGTCTTCGACGACGTCCAGGGGATAGGCGGCGTCACGGCCGTCGAGAAAAGGCATCAGCCGGGGGTATCCCTCCCACATCACGTATCCCCCCCACGACATGGACGACATCACGCTCGATTCGACACCGGCAGCTCCCAACAGGGCATGGACGGCGCCCCGGGGAAAGGACTGTTCCGGGACCAATTCGTCGATGGTGAGGCCGGACACCCGTGTACCCAG
Source organism: Myxococcota bacterium (assembly GCA_024278455.1). Taxonomy (GTDB): domain Bacteria; phylum Myxococcota_A; class UBA796; order JAJRTE01; family JAJRTE01; genus JAJRTE01. Next base: position 30,224 of record JAJRTE010000231.1, on the reverse strand, counting down.
GACAGCCAGCGTATCGCCCGGAGGTATGGAGAAATAGGCCAGGGCCAGCGCCATGGTCATGGCGGCATAGTTACCGTGGACGAGGTATCGATCGAACCTCGAGAGGGCAGCGAAAGGCTGTGCGATTCGGCGCATGAACCTGGAGATACCTGCGATCTCCTCGAGGTACCCGGTTCGCTCATGCTGGATCCGCTCGGCGAGCTGTTCCAGGTGCTCCATCATCGTAGGGGTTGCCCAGACGATCCACAGTGACAGGTAGGCGGGCATGGTCCACGCCAGCGGTGTCAGCAAGATGAGAGGAAAGACCATGCGCCACCGGGTTTCCCGCCCGGCCAGGGCGATGACAAGCCAGGCGCCGCAGGTCAGCACGCCGGCCAGGGTCACGAATGACCAGGGCAAGAGTCTCAAGCGCAGCGGGACGCTCGCCAGCAACTGCCACAATTCCCCGATTCCCATGGAATACAGGGACCAGTAGTAGGGGTTGCACCATGTGAGGGGGATGGACAGCGCCGCCGCGACAAGGTGTCCCAGATGGTTGCCGTTTCCTCGCCCGCGCCGGCTGTCCGCGAGTCCCCCGATGCCATGGGCGACGAGGAGGACGAGGCCGATGAGAAAACTGCCGTGCATGTTGGCCCACAACAGGAACAACAGCGGGACGAGCACGAAAGTCCGGCCCTGCCTCCAGGCTGGATCTTCAATCAAGGTCACCAGGGCACACAGGAGCAGCCATGCGAACAGCATCGGTCCGAGTTCGCCATGGTGCAGCAGCCCTACGGCGGCCGCGGCAGTGAGAACGATCGCCGGGACGACCCCTCCTCGCCGCCGCATGAGCCGGTAGAGCAACGCCAGGACTGCGGCCAGGACCACGCCCCTGAGAAAGAGCAGCCACCCCGGTCCCACCCTGTCGAGCACCAGGAACAGGAGCGCGTCAGTGAGCCATTCGTGGTCGATCCAGGGATGGTGCGCGGCGGCAAACGAAAACAGGTTTTCTCGAGGCACGTCGAAGTGCTCCACGACCCACGCGCCGACTCGCAACCGCCACCAGGTGTCCGCCGTGAAGATGGGCAAGCCCAAGGATACCAGGTACACGGCGATGAGCAGCCCGTCGATGGGGGAGGGCAGCAGTCGTCTCGCCAGGTGGCCAGGGGCTCGCAACCGGCCAGGATAGGTCACGCGCTCGCGCTGCATCCGCCTCCCCACTGTTCCCGCTCCGATCGAACAGACATCCGGTCCTGGAAGAACCTGCCGGGTCCCTACTCGAGCTGCTCCAGCCTGAGCGTTGCTGTCTGATGATACACGTTGGACGGGTCGGGCACCAGGGTCAATACGCTTCGATATGCCTCCACGGCTCCGGCGATATCTCCCTCGTTCTCCCTGGACTGCGCTTCCACCAACACCTTCCTCGCTTCGGTCGCCAGCCGCTCCTCGAGGTGCCGCAGGCGGGTCACGGCCGGCGTGTAGTAGGGATCCCTTGACAGGGCGTCGGCCAGCTTCTGTCGCGCCTCGGTGAGCCGCCCCTCACTTTCCAGCCGGGAGGCTTCGGCGACGAGTGGCCGAGCCAGTCCATGCAGGTGTTCGATGGCCCGCTTCATCTCATCCTCTACGGTATAGTAGAGTTCCGATTCCTTGAGCGTATCCTCTGCTTTGGCCTGCTCGAACGCCTGGACGGCCTCGAGGTAGCGGCCCTGGTCTCGAGCCTCCAAGCCTTTCCGGTACCATCGTGCGACGCGAAGGTCGAGTTCGGACGTGGCCGACTCTCCCGGCCTGTCCGATGCCTGGACCTCGCCGCCAGCGTCCCGGCGCGGTGGCGGCCGAACCGCTCGCGCGGCATCGGCCCTGCTCGAGCCACGATTCGTCGCGGCACCGGCGCTCGCAACCACGGCGATAGGCGCGCTCGTGGCAGCTACGGGCCGAGGTGGTCCCGTCTCGATGGGGGATTCCTCCACCGGGGTTGCGGCCACCGGGGTCTCCTCGGGCGAAGCGCCCGCGATCTCTTCCCGCCTGTTTTCCAGCGCCTGCGTGAGCCGGGCGAGCGTCCAGGCCTCAGATACCTGCTGCACCAGCCTCGCAACTCGCCTGGAGCCCGGCTGATTCGCCTGGACGAGAATCGCCGTGTTCAGCGCCGATTCGTACTCGCCGGCGGCCAATTCGGCCTCCGCCCTCGCGACGAGACGAACGGAGTCCAGAGTGAGCATGGGCTCTGGTGATACGCTCGCGTGGGACGCGACTCGAGGTCGGCCACGAAAGGCCACCACAAGCAACACGATGACGACGATGACCAGGGTTGCCGTGATGACGATGGCGGTGGGAGACAACAGGAGAGAACGCCCCGAACGCACGGCAGGACGCTCGACTCGACGCCGGGGCCCGGGGGACGGCTCCATGGCCCCGGCGGACTGAGGCGTGTCCTGAGACTGCTCGAGGGGCGAAGCACCTCCCCGGGCGACCGGGGCAGCCCCTGGCGACGGTACACCCTCTGCCGCCGACGAGGAGGGTGCCGGCGGTGCGTCTCCTTCCGCTGATGGCCACGGTGGCGCCGGGATGGAGGTTCCTCCGGCTACAGATTCTTCTGGCAGCCGGTCTCGATCGGAAGACTCCAAGGTGCGGTCCTGGGCCGGCCACAGGAACTCGAGGACGGTATCTCCTATGCGAATCCGGTCACCGCTCTTGAGGAGCGCCGCGTCCACGCGCTCGCCGTTGACCTCCACGCCGTTCAAGCTCCACAGGTCACGAATCATGAATCCACCAGCCTCGCGGGAAATCGCGGCATGACGCCTCGAGGCGTTGGTGTCGAGGAGCACGATGTCCATCTCCTTGGCCCGGCCGATGTAGCAGGTTCCCTTGTCCAGATCGTACTGGTCTTGCTGCGCGAAGCCCTCCCTGGCCACCAACCTTGGCGTTTCCTTCACCCTTGCTGCGGGCTCGGCCGCGGGGCCGGCATCCACGTCCTGATCGGCGAGGTTGGGCGTTTTCGGCAGCCGTGGAGCGGTTGCACGTTCTGCACGGGCAGTCTTCCAGTCGTCGTAGTCCAGGGTTTCGCGTTGTTTTTCGGTCTCTACCGGCGGTCCGGAGGAATCACCGGACTCCTCCAGTTCGATGAGTTCGACATCGTCGTCGCCCGGGGGGAAGATGTCGTCCACGGCGAGCAGGATACCGTCCTCTCCGCTGTCCGGCTGCGAGGGTGCCCGGGACGCCGCATCGCTTGCCCCGGCGGTCCGTGAAGCCGAATCCCCGCCCTCGCCCGATGGGGTTGGGGATTGCTCGATCCAGCCGTCTTCAGTAAGGCCGAACAGTTCATGGGGAGCCAGCCAGTCCGAGCTGTCGTCGCCGGCGGGCGGCGGGCCCGGGGGCTCTCCTTGCGCCGCGCTGGCTTCCCGGGATCGCGCCGACCGTTCGAGCGCCTTGAGGGACGCGTGGGACTCGGTGCGCTCCATCTCGTGAGACACGAAATCGTCATCCAGGATGGCCTGGATGAAGAACGGACCGATCTCGAGGACGTCGCCACTTTCGAGTTCGGTTTCGTCGCGCAGATGTTTTCCGCGGAGCAACGTGCCGTTCACGCTGCCGAGATCGGCGACAAGCACGCGACCGTTCTCGACCCGAATGCGCGCATGCCGTCTCGAGACGCCCTGTTCATCGAGCGCGATGGTGTTGTGCAGTCCGCGGCCGATGGAGAACGTGCCCTCGGACAGGCGAAGTCGGCCGACTTCCTTGGATTCACGGAAGATGACGAGTTCCATGCCCCTGACTCTCCAAATGGTGACATCAGGGGCGCGGAGGTGCGCGGTGCTGTCAGAATCTCTGCTGGGCGGCCAACTTGGCCTCGGCGTCTGCGATGTACTGCTTTGCCAACTGGTGCTGCTGGCTTCCGGGGTCCGGATCCAGGTTGAGCACCCGTTCCCAGGAGTTGATTGCCTCCTGGTATCGCAGCGCCTTGAAGCTCTTCATTCCATCTTCCAGGTTTTTGTTGATCCTCGCTTGGATCTCTTTCTCCAACCGCTCTTTCCGCGACAGACACAGGGCACATGTCGGGTCCAACTTCAACGCCAGCTTGTACTGCTTGAGAGCCTCAGTGAGTTTCCCGGCTTCCTGGAGGAGTTCGGCTCGATCCAGGTATTCCCTTACCATTGCGTTGCGCTTGTCTCCCGCCCTGCCGGCGGGTGCCTCCTGCGCCCCAGTACTTCCCTGCTGCCCCACTCCTTGCGGGGCACCCGGCGGTCTTGCCGACCTGCTGGACTTGTCGAGCGTGGCGAACATGTTCTGCACGTCGGACGATTGTGCGACCGGCGTTCGCGGCACAGCCACCTGAGCGTTCTTCTGCCCCGAGGTGACCTTCCATAGAACGGCGACCAGCAGGCACAGAACGACGCCAGCCACGGCGAGGTAGAGCACGGATCGGCTCGACCGTCTGCCGGTGACCACGGGGTCGGACGCCGATGTGACCTGAAAGACGAACTCCCCCATGGTCAGCGTATCCCCGGACCCCAGTCGCTGTTCCTGGATTCTGACACCGTTGACGTACACACCGTTCCTGCTGCCCAGGTCCTGGACGTAGGGTTGCCCCTGGTAAACAAAGATGCGAGCATGTCGTCTCGAGACGTTCTGGCTGTTCAAGGCGATATCACAGTCGTCGCCTCGCCCAACTTGCACGCCTTGCTCCGTCAGGGGATAGGACGCGTTGCTTGCACCGCCGCTAATCAATGTCAGGTTCCAGTCCGATTCTGGCGACACGTCCGATCACCTCCCTATCGTATGACGATGGCAGCATAGCTCAGTTGGCCCGTCTTGTCGTCGCGTACGCCGGAAGCGACGAGTTCGTGCTCGCCGGGCCCTGATTCTCCGGGCAGCGTCACCTTGGTGGACACCGTGCTCGAGTCGGACTCGACCAGTTTCTTCAGGATATCGAGCACTTCGCCGAGCACTTCGCGATTGGCGATGGCCTCCATGATGTGGCGGCCCCTCGCCGTCTGCAACGTGGCGCCCAGGGTCCTGGCCGCCCGCTGGTTCAGGTAGACCACCCGCTGCATCTCGTCGGTGACAAGAACCGCCTCGCTCACGGCGTCGGCAATGGCGGATACCTTGGCATCTTCGATCGAAGCATCACGATCGCCGGCGACGAAGGATGGACCGACCGCCTCCAGGGTGGCCGCCGACGTCGCGGAAGCCGCCTGGTGGTAGCGGTCGAAACTCCTGTTGAGCGTGTGCGCAAGACTGTTCAATTCTTTCCAACGCGCGCGGCTTTCCACAGCCCGCAGGTCACCCCTGAGGACAAGTTCGCCATCGTCGGCCAGCGCGCCAAGAGGGCGATTCGTCAACAAGAACAGCGCGACAAGGTACAATGCCATGGCCACGGCGACGACGATACCAGCAGCGGTCAGCTTGACATCGGTACGCGCGTTGACTTCCGCGACGCGGCGGGCGTCCATCACGATGTATGCCACCCCGTAGGTCTTGTACCTCCCCTGCTCGTTGGCCCATACCCGGATGGGCGTGGCCATGTGGTACACGCCCGCCCGGCCCTCCCCGATCTCGAGTTCGGCCTCGGAGGCAACGACCACGTTGCCGCTCCGAAAGGCGTTGGCGCAGACGGTCCGGTTGGACATGGATCTCCCCCGCTGCTCGACAGGGCTCAACACCATCAGGTTCGGTGTCAGCAGGTAGGCCTCGACAACACCCTCTTCCGAGAGTATCTGTGTTGCGTCCAGGTTGGTTTCCAACATGTTCTTGACGAATTCGCCGTTTCGCATGGCCAACCTGTTGACCAGCACTTTACCGCGCTTGAGCACCTCCTGGGTGAGCGTTCGCTGCTCGTCCTTCAGCAGCGGATAGACCCCGAGGCCAATGACGATCAGGACCAGCCCCATGGCGCCCAGTACCACCTGTCCCCGCCAGCCGAGAAAGGCGATGGTCCGGTAGAATCGCCAGAAGGGTGTCTCGCCGGCCTGGACACGTGGCATGACGATGGGCATCACCTGGCCGGCCGCAGGCTGGCCCCTGCCCGGACGCGGTGCCGGTGCGGGCTTTCCGGCAACGGCGGCCGGAGCGCCGCTGACACGTCCATCGACGCTGAGTTCCATCATGAATTCGCCAATCCGGAATCTGCTTCCCGGCTTCAGGGCGACTTTCTGCTGTATGCGTTGCTCTCCGACAAAGGTACCGTTCGAACTACCAAGGTCCTCGAGAAAGACACGATCGCCGGTCAGGGAAATGCAGGCATGCCGCCGGGACACTTGTCCCGAAGGGAGGGTTATCGAGTTCTCTTCGGCCCGCCCGATGAAGTTGTTGCCCGAGGCAAGGTCCAACACCTTGCCTCGAATCGGGCCACTCAAGACGACGAGCTTCATGTTCCTGCCACCTCAGACGCCATGCCGGACCTCGTGCTGAACTCGACCAGGTCTCCCACGGATGTCGCCGTGCCCTCCACCACGCCGGCGGGGAGTTCGACCACGCACTGTGCGGCGAAAACGATCCCGGTGACCCTGAAGGGCCGGAGGCGCTCGACGGTGCGAACGATTCTGCCCCCCCTGTCCACAAACAGGACATCTATCGGAAAGCGCATGAAGAAGGTATGGATCGCGTTGCAAGGGTCGATCACCAGACCTTCGCCCTCTCCGAGTTCTTCGCGTCCCAGCAGACCTTTCATGCGCGACCACAGGGTATTCGCCCTGGTCGCGGCCTGTGCCAGCACTTTCCCTCGAGTCGTGTTGTAGACTTCGATCAACCGTCACCCTCAACCTGCTTTTGCAGCAAAACCGCCACCATAGAGGAAGCTCAAGGCGATGGGGCCGAAAATTACGATGAATACGGCCGGGAGAATACACAGGACCAGCGGAAAGAGAATCTTCTGCGCCGCTGCGGCACCAGCCTTCTCCGCACGCTGGAATCGCTGCGTCCGGAACAGGTCCGACTGGGCGCGCAGAACCGGCCCAATGGACGCACCCAACTCATCGGCCTGGACCAGCAACGAAACGAACGAGTTGATTTCGACCATATCCACTCGAAACGCCAGGTTGCGCAAGGCTTGCTGGCGCGTGTTCCCGACCTGGATTTCCTGAAGCAAAAGACGGAATTCATCGATCAGCGCCGAAGGTGCCGACTTCTCCACGACCTTCCCGATCCCGGCGACGAAGTCCAGACCGGCCTCGACGGAAAGTGTCAGCAGGTCCATGACGTAGGGAAGCGCCTTCAGGATCTCCTTCTGGCGCATCTGGACCCGGCCGTTCAGCCACTGGTCGGGAAAGAAGAACCCGAACAGCGCCATGAGCACGACGCCCCACCAGGGTATCACCCTGCCTGCCAGGCTCTTGACCGAAAAGAAGAAAAAGACCGGCACGGACACGGCCATGATGATCTTGTAGGCCAACATCTCGTCGACGGTGATTTCCTCCATTGCGGCGGTAACGAACTTGTGCCTCGTCTTCTCCCGGTACTTCGGCACCGGAATCCGCGCGGTGATCGGAACCAGCAGGACAAAGAGCGGCCGGACGATACGAAGCAGCAGGGATGGGGTCTGCCGTACCCCTCCCCCGACGCCGAGACGCCGGCGGGCATCGACTTCCGATTGGTCCGGAAACAGGTAGAGAATGAACACGAACATCGCGCCGCCGCTCAACCCCGCGACGATATACAGGAAGAGATCCGACATATTCACCCGCCTCCCTAGCGGTGCTGGACAAGCCCAACGGAGCTGAAAGTCCACCGGCGGCCGGTGCCCACGCTAAAACCTGCTGCATGGTAGCATGCCGGCGCGAAATGCGTCAAGCGCCATCCATCGGCCTTTTCGAGCCTTTCCCGTGGTCCGAACTGCCGAGACCCTCTCGTGGCGCCGGCGGCCGCCATGCCGGTAGAAACGGGTCCCTCGCCCCGCCTACCGGCAGGCCCGCAGTTCGATCGGCGTACCTCGAGCCACCCCCGAGGCAGGTGCCCTTGCGGCCAGGATACGCCTGGCTGCCTGGATATCCCGCCGGATCTGAGCCCCGAGCGCACCGGCACCCTCGAACGTGCGTTCTCCGCGCAACCGCTCGACGAAGTCGACACGCAACCGCTTTTCGTACAGCTCTCCGGAAAAGTCCAGAAGATGGACCTCGAGCCTGACCACCGCGCCCCGAAAGGTCGGGCGCCGGCCGACATTGGCCACCGCCGGGAAAGGACACCCATCGACTCGAGCGAACACGGCATAGACGCCGTTGGCCGGCAGCAGGTTCTCGTCCTTGAGATTCGCCGTGGGAAAACCGAGCGATCGGCCTCGAGCATCCCCGTGGACGACCGGGCCACACACGAAGTGAGGGCGCCCCAGGAGCCTGGCCGCTCCGGCCACGTCACCATCGATCAGCAACTCGCGGATGCGCGTGCTGCTCACGATGACACTCGAATCCTCCCCGTCGAGCCGGATGGTCAGCGGCCGGAACTGCTCCACGTGGCAGCCTCGAGGCTCGAAGTACTGCTTCAACGTTCCCACGTCGCCCTTTCGCGCCTTGCCGAAGGCGAAGTCGTACCCGACGAGGATCTCTCGAGGGCTCAATCGCCGCTCGAGGATGTCCTGCATGAACGATTCGGGCGGGGTGGATGCGAGGCCAAGGTTGAAGGTCTCGCACACGAAGAGTTCGATACCGAGTTCCTCGAGGACGATGCACTTGTCCCGGAGCGTCATGATCTGTGGCAACGCGGCCCGCCCGAGCACTCGGGACGGAGGGGGGTCGAAGGTCATCAACGCCGGCACGCACCCGCATGCCCGGGCGCGCTCGACCACCTCCCGGATGATCATCTGGTGCCCGAGGTGCACGCCGTCGAAGTTGCCAATCGTGAGGATCGTCGAGCCTGACAAGCCCTCGAGCGTGGCGCTGTCACGGAAGAAACGCATATCATCCCACTCTCGACTCGAGCCGCCGGCACCCGTTTCCGGGCTCGAGCGGGCAATGCTGTGGTGAAAGTTCTAACCTAGCCGCGCGGCGGCACATTGGCAAGAGGGGATGGCTCGCGGAGGGCGGGACGCGAGAGGGAGGTCTCGACCCGCGTGGAGGCTTCTGCCCCCCCTCACCCCACCCCAGCCACATCCCCCCGCCGCGTCAGCCCAGCGAGCCACGCCGCGGTCCGCTCTTCGATAGCGTGCTCCAGGGCCCGGCGCTCCAGGGTGCCGACCAGCCGACCGGTGTCCGGCTCTGCGACACAGAGAACCCGGCTCCCGCCGGCATCGAACCGCTGCCGGGCCATCTCGAGACTGTCCGACGGCGCCAGGACGCCACTCACCGGCCGCATGACATCGACCGCCAACAGCCATGGCCACATGAACTGCGTCGCGAGTACTGGCTTCAGATCGGCGAGAACGACCTCGCCGCTCAAGGTGTTGGCACTTCCCACGACAGGGACCGTCGTCCCCGAGACTTCAGCAAAAGCCTCGAGAACCCGGCCGAGGCTGGTGCTGGTGCGCACGGCGACAGCGTCGGCGTCCATGACTGCGCCGACGGTGAGGGACTGCAACACGTCGGCCTCGACCGCGTCTGCAGAGACCTGGGCCCCCCGCGGTGCCTCCTCGGACTCGAGCACCTTGTCGCCGAGAAGACGAATGGCCCAGGCGCCGGCCGGGGCGGTCAACAGGATGGACAGGGCGGCCACGGCAAGGATGACCTCCCCCGGCCTGGTGTCCATCCCCGCCGCCGTCATGGCCATGAGCGGCGCGCTCCCGATCGCCGCCTGGACCGTGGCCTTGGGAAGATAGGAAACCACCACGAACAGGCGCTCGCCGCGCGTCAAGTTGCTCCCGAGAAGGCACAGGTAACTTCCCGCACTCCGGGCGACCAGCCCCAGCGCAATCAACACCGCAGCCGCGCCGCCAGCTTGCAGCGCAACGTCCACGTTGACCTGCGCTCCCACCAGCGCAAACAGGACGATTTCGGCCAGCACCCAGACCTTGCCGAGCTTCCTGGAAATCTCGTGAGCCATGTACTCGTTCTTCTCGAGAATAATGAATCCCACCGCCATCACCGCCAGGAGCGCGGCGAACGGCACGATCTCCCGCAGGTGATGTTCGATCGAGACGAGCAGGATGGAGACGCCCACGACCACCAGCAGCCGCTTGGTGGCTCGAGGACTGAACCGGCGGAAAAGACGGTAAAGAACGTATCCGGTGGACAGGCCAACCGCGACACCGAGCACGATGGACAAGGGGATACCGGCAAGCTCCCACGCGAGATTGACCTCCCCACCCACGTAGAGCCCGATCAGGCTGCTGTACACCACGATGACGAACACGTCGTCGATGGACGACGCGGCCAGGACGAGGGTGGGAATCCCCTTGCCCGTGCCCTTGCGCTGCTCCATGAAACGAATCATCAACGGCACGACCACCGCTGGAGACACCGCAGAGAGGATCGCGCCGAGGATCGCGGCCTCGAGGTAGCTCAGCTCCAGCAGCCAGTGTCCGAGAAAGGTCACGGCGATCCCCTCGATCGTGGCGGGGATGAACGAAAACAGCAGCGCACGCAGGCCGACTCGAGCCAGCGTCTTCTTGCTGAGTTCAAGACCTGCGCGGAGCAGGATGACGATGAGGGCGACCATCCGAAGGTCGCCGGAGATGGAGGCCAGTTCGGGACTGATGACACCGGCTGCGTGGGGACCGAGCGCCACCCCCGCGAGAAGCATGCCGGTGAGCCCCGGGATACCCAGCCTTCGCAACCCGTACTCGACCAGCAGGCACAGAATGACGATCACTGCCAGGGACAATGCCATTGTCCTGCACACCTCCACGCGCTGGCCAATAGCGAACGCTCGACCGGCGCGACCCCATCTTTCCGCACAAGGGCGACAACCTAGCCCGACTCAGCCTGCCCGGCAAGGACATTCTCGAGGCAGCGCGGGAACGGCCTTTTCAGCCCCGCTGCGCCTCATAGGCAACCGGCAACCGGCACGTGGCACCGCCGGGGATCCGGCGCGGACGGATCTTTTCAACGTGGCGGCACAGGTGCGGAATCACCCGTTCTACTGGCGCAGCATGCGTTCTCGAGGCAGCGGACCGATCCCCAAGAAACGGCGGACGCGCTTGCGGCGACATTCGGTGACGCGGAGGCCTTCAAGGCGAAACTCATGGTCACGGCCGGATCCCCCTGCTGCCGCGGGTGGATATGGCTCGTTTCCGATGGTTCCGTGCTTTCCATCGTCAAGACGAGCGACGCCGGCATGCCCATTGCTTGAGGCCAGGTCCCCCTGCTCATCGTGGATGTCTGGGAGCAGGCCTGGTCCCTGCGAATATTGGTTTCTCCCTTGCCGTTACCGATTGTCCCGGGGTATGATCACGGTTGGATCTCCTGGATCCTCGAGGCGCCGGCGAGACGCTGGTATGTTGTCTCAATGCAGAGGCGGTGATGTCCACCCAGTTCGGAAAGTACACGCTATTGCGAAAGCTGGGCGACGGCGGGATGGCAGAGGTGTTTCTTGCCCAGATCCAGGGGCCGGAGGGGTTCACGAAGCGCGTGGCGCTCAAGCGAATCCTCCCGCACCTGAGCCAGGACGAGATGTTCACGAAGAGCTTCATCAACGAGGCTCGGCTCGGCGGGTACCTCAACCACCACAACATCGTCCAGACCCTGGATTTCGGACAACTGGAGAGCTTCTACTACCTGGCGATGGAGTATGTGCGCGGCGTTACCCTTGCCGACGTGCTGAGCGCGCAAAAGGCGCTGGGACGCCCGATGGCGCCGGACATGGCGCTTCAAATCGCCCTGCAGATCGCCGAGGGGCTGGCCTACGCCCACACTGCCGAGGACTCGGATGGGCGGCCGCTGAAGATGGTCCACCGCGATCTGAAACCTTCCAACATCCTCATCAACGCGCACGGGGTGTGCAAGATTGCCGATTTCGGCGTGGCCAGGGCGGAGAGCAACGTACAGAAGACGGTTCTGGCGGGCGAGGTCAAGGGCACGGTCTACTACATGTCGCCCGAGCAGGCCCTGGGCCGGCGAGACCTGGACGGCCGATCCGATCTCTACTCCCTGGGCTCCATTCTCTTCGAACTGCTGACCAACGAACGCCTCTATCCCCAGGAAAGCTACCTGGCGTGCCTGAGAATGGTCCAGGACGGCCAGATCGCAGACCAGCTTCCCAAGGTCCTGGGCCTGGAACAGGGGTTGCACCTCTACCAACTGCTCAGCAGGGCGCTTGCCTACGACCCCAACGACCGGCACCCTGACGCCTTCCACCTGGCCAAGGACATCAGGGAGGTGCTCAACCATTTCGACCTCGAGTGGGAACTGTCGGACTACCTCAAGCGCTTGCTTCCAGACAGCCCGCTGGTGCTCCGCGGGACGACGAACAGTCTCTAGGTCGGTGCGACATCCACGCCGCGGCACCAACTCCACGCCCGCCCGACCACGTCCCCGCCCAATACGCCGTCTCTCAACCAGGCCGGCGTGCGCCAGCGCATCAAGACACCGCCCCCAAGGTCACATCCGTCCGTGTCTTCCAGGCCGGGGCAGACACTGCCGCCGCGACCCCAGGCGAAGAAACGCCCACCCTGGCGCCGTCCAGAGGTCTGGATCGTTGTCGCGGTGGCCATCATCGCCACGGGTGCCATCGGTTTCCGGCTGGCCGCCGGGGGAGGAACCCGGGTCGTGATTCGCTCCGTCCCTCCGGGCGCAACCTTGACCGACAAGACGGGTACCGTGCTGGGCACAGCCCCCACGCGGATCCGCGTACCCACGTCCGGCATGGACATCGAAGCGTCCCTGAGAGGCTACCAGACCGCGGCAACACGCCTTACCGGGTCGAGGCGCCAGCGAAACATCCTCATCCGGCTGACACCCATTCGGGGCACGGCCAAGATCTCGGTGGCGCCGCCGGAGGCCAAGGTCACCCTCGACGACAAGCCGATCGGCGGAACCCCGCCCTACCAGGTCTCCGGACTCGCCGCCGGTTCTCACGTGGTCACCGCCACCCTCGCCGGCTACGACATGGACGAACGATTGTTCGAGGTCGTCTCCTCGAGCCCCGTATCCGTCGCGCTCGAGTTGAAGCCGGCAACCGCGCCGCTCGATGACACCGCCGTGGAGGCGACGGGTCAAGGCAAACCGCGCGCGGGTGCTGCCGATCGACGGAAACAGACACAGGCAGCACAGAAAGTCGCTGAGGGGAAGGCGTCGCCGGGCGACACGGCGAAGGCGTCATCGGTACCGACCGGCCCAGAACAGCCGAAAACGGCAGGATCCAAGGTCGCCGTGCAACATCCTGCGCCCCCGTCCAGCACGACGAAGACGTCGCAGTCGTCCCGCGCGGGCAGCAAAGGGACAGGTCCCGGGGAGACCGGAGCGTCCGGACAGGAGCCCGGCTTCCTCACGTTGAACGCTTTCCCCTACGCATTCGTCGAGATCGACGGCGTCCGCGTCAAGACGACGCCCTTGTTCAACCATGCACTGCCCCCCGGTCCCCACAAGGTCACGCTGAAGACCGAAGACGGCAGGACCAAAACGCTGGACATCGTCATCGAACCTGGAACAACATTCAAGAAGATCGTCAGATTCAACACGTCACCGTGAGGTCCCATGGTTCGCCCGTCACACCTTCTGGCGTGTTCCCTCCTGCTCCTCTGCCAGGTTGTGTCGCCACGCTCGAGCGCACAGGAACCGGGCGACGTCCCGCGGCCCCTGGTGCTCGACATGACCACCCTGACTCAGGCACCCCGGACCGACGCGGTTCAGGCCCTGGTATCGGAACACACTCCGTTCGAGCCGGGAACCTATCCTCTGATCAGCGGTGCCTCGCCCGAGTTCCTCGAACTCTTCCGGTGGGTCTACCTCGCGGACCCGCACCTCGCCTGTCCAGGCGATCTCGCTGGCCTCGAGGATACTCTCGAGCAGGCCCGCACCATGGTCGTCGAGTTGGAACTCGATCGCGCCCTGGTGACGCTGCGCAAAGCGTTCGATGCACTCCCCTGCCAGCTCGAGCCCCTCGACCGGGACATGCTCAGGCGCCTCTTCTACTACGAAGGTATCGCACGCTACTACGAGGGCGACACGCAGGGCAGTCTGAGAGCGTTACTGGCGTCCCTGGCGATCGATGCCACCTCCGAACCTCTTCCGGGATTCCCGCCGGAAATCACCGGCGTCTTCGAGGAGGCCGCCCGGCGCCTGCCCGAACTGCCGGAAGTCTCCCTCGAGGTCGACCCAGCACTCCGGCAAGCTGACCTGCACATCGATGGGGAACCCTTGCCCGACATGGCGGATCACGTGTCGCTCAGGCCCGGTTTCCACGTCGCCCAGGTGTTCAACTCCGACAGGGTGGCGCGAACAGCGACCTTCTTCCTGGACGCCGACGAAAACCGGCCCCTGTCGGCACTCGTGGACATCATGCCCCCCGGCTCGACGTCGTACCTCAACGCCCTGTTCCGGGCCGCCATCCAACAACTCCGCCTCGATCCGGCCCAGAAAACAGCACTGGACGCCTATTGCCGGCTACGAGGTCATCCGTTCATCCTGTTCGTCATCGTGTCGGTGGACACCGGCACCCAGGAATTGGCCACCTACACCCCACAGGCCGGCCTGATCCAGGGTGTCCCGGACGGCCTCGAGCCGTTGCCCCCCATGGCCACCGCGATCCCCGGCGAAGACGAAAACAAGAAGCCCGGCTGGCTGGCCAGGCGCAGGCAGAGAAAGCTCGAGCAGGCCCAGGCAAGGCAGGACAGCGCCCATGCGGACGAATCGGGTATCTCGTTCGGGGCCAGTGCGAAACCCAGGACCAGCACGACTGCAAAAGTCCGGGAGTCCCGGCACAAGCCTCGAGAAGCCGAACGGCCAGCGAGTGCGCGCGCCGTCCACCAAGAGACGGCTGGGCGGAGGGACCGGCCTGCCGCAGCCAGGACCGTGGCCAGGCTCGAGATGGGTTCCACCGCTTACCAGGGAGACGTGTTCGCCGGCCTCCTCCCCTCCGTGACCCTGCCCATGGCAGGTCCCATCGGTCTCCATGCGGCCCTGTTCTACGGTACCGACTTCGGCACTCGCACAGAAGCCCTTCTCAGCCTGGCCGGCATACGCCTCGGACTGGAGTTGGCCCTGCCGTTGCGTACCTGGTCCGCGCGTCTCGGCCTCGGCGAGTCGTTCGTGGCGGCTCGAGTCGTGACCACCGGAAACGGCGTGTCCAAGCTGCTGATTGAAGGCACGCCCGAAGCCTGGGCGGGCCTGGACTACCTTCTCGACGCCCAGGTCCGCGTGGGCATCGAGGTTGCAGGAGGCTTCAGCCCGGGTTTCACCAGCAGCGCGACCGCACACGGCCTGTGGCGCATCGGTGTCACGGTCGGCTGGGCATTCTAGGAATGCCGGGGGGGATTCGGGGCCACGTTCGGGCTACTCCGCGCAACCTGCGCTGCCCACAGCGTCCCGCATTCCAGCGCAAACACCAGAACGGCGTCATCGCTCGGGCGCCGGTGCTTCTTGCCCCACGTGTCCCGGTGCTACGAAACCGCCTTCACGATCTCCCCGGGCGGCGCGGTTCCGGTCAGGCCCAGCCGGGCCAAGCCCTGGTGCACAAAGTAGCCCACTTCCCCGTGCTCCTCGTAGGTCAAGGCTCGCTCCTGCCACCGCGGTGGCGACACCTGGGCATCCTCTCCGGACGCTGCACCACCACCGCGGTCTCCGCGTCCACCACGCGACGCACGCTGCCGAGGTGATCGGTCTCGGGCGGTACCGCCGCTCGGGCAACCCGCCGGCCTGGGCCGTCCGCGTCGCAGGTGACCTCCCGCCCGTCCGGAACCTCGACCGCCCGGAGGGAACCCAGGGCGTCGTAGTGGTAGCGGGTCGTCTCCCCGGTGGCAAGCTCCGTCCGGGCCTCGAACCGCAACAGGCGAGGCCGCCCGCCGTTGACCGCCAGGTCGAACCGGCCATCCTCCCGGGTCCGCGTGGTGCCGAACTGGGCACCGTTCCGCACGGAGACGTCCACGCCGGGAAGAGCCTCCCCCCACCGAGGAACGCCTGCGCGGACAGGGGCGAAGGGGTAGACGACTACTTGGCTTCGGTCCTGGGGCATGTCCAGGGGCACAAACATTGCAAGGTCGGTCTTCCTGGAACAAATCGACCGGACAGGGGTTGAAATCAGCGGCGGGCCGACGCGCCGATCCCCGGTCCGGCCCGGGCGTCAGCATGCCCGTCGCCCCGGTGCGACGGGCACAAGATGGGGAGGTTCGCGATGAACTGGCAATGGATTCTGGCAGTGGGGGTGTTGGGCAGTGTTTCCGGCACAGTCTCGGCGGCGCCCGAGGCGCGCTGCGTCTCCAAGACCGGGGTAGCCGGCACGTTCGAGCGCACGATGACATCGGGAGGGTGGGCCCGAACTTATCTGTTGCATGTCCCGGAGTCGTACGACGGAACCACACCCGTGCCTCTGGTGTTGAACTTCCATGGACTGTTGAAATCCGGGGCGTACCAGCAGGACTATACCGGCATGAGCGAGAAGGCGGATGACGAAGGATTCATCGTGGCCTACCCTGATGGAATCGAATCCTCCTGGAATGCAGGATTCTGCTGCCCGCCCGCCACATCCCTCGGGCTGGACGATGTTGGTTTCGCCAAGGATCTCGTCGCAGCCCTCTCGGAGGAGTACTGTATCGACCCCGGCCGCGTGTACGCGACCGGAAGTTCGAACGGAGGCATGCTGTCCCACCGGCTGGGCTGCGAGGCGTCTGACGTTTTTGCCGCGATCGCACCGGCGTCGGCCTATATCGCGGTGGACGACTGCGCACCCGACCGGCCGGTCCCGGTGATACAATCCCAGGGCACTGCCGACCCCATCGTACCCTACTGGACGGCGAAAGCGAGCAATGAATTCTGGGCGGCCAACAACCAGTGCCTCGCGTCCGGCCCGGTCTACCACAAGGGTGGCGCCACCTGCTACGCCTACGAGGGGTGTGCGCAAGACGCGACAGTGGAATTCTGCGAGGTCAAGGGAATGGGACACACCTGGCCGAGCGACGACGGCCCTGTGGATTGGCTCGACGACACGGACATGTTCTGGTCGTTTTTCGAGGCGCACCCCATGGGGGACTGACGCGGCCGGCCGGTGTCCGTTCCCTCGGGGAGGGCACCGGCCACGCGTTCAAAAATTTGGCGCCCCACATGGTTCGTGTCCTAGCTATTGATACAGCGTGTTCGACGCGATGGTGAGGGAGTCGTCGGCTGTGCGTCTTTTCCGGCAAGGGGTTGACATTCCTGGCATGGGCAGGTATTATCAATCCCAGTGCGAAATCGGCAAGATCCATTGCAACGTGCCGGGAGAGGAAACGTCAAGGCTTCATGGGAGAGCATCTTCGTGACCTCGAGGGACCGCAATGGAATGCATGTTGACAGTAGATAGTCAAGGGATAGTCTGGCCACTCCTGGCGGAGTCGGAATGGCACAAGGGTCCCCGCAGAGCGAACGGGGGGCGGGAAACCGAACAAGGATTTCGAATCGATCTAGTGGACAGAGACATGTTGAACAGCCGGGAAAGGAGTCGTTGATACCGATATGTATCGCCACTACTTGCGTATCTATCTCCACATCGTTGCCGCGGCACGGCGGACGTTCGGGCTCGGCAGAGTCTTTCGCCGCTGGCTGCTGATTCCACCGTTCGTTTTCGTCCTGACTCGAGTTTGTCTGTGGCTGGACAACCTCTTGTTTCCGGGATACAAGAAAGTCCAGGTCCGCAACCCGGTATTCATCATCGGCCATCCCCGGAGTGGGACGACGTTCCTGCACAAGTTGTTGACCCATTCCGATACCGCCGTCACCTTCAAGGCCTGGCACCTGTTCTCCCCGGCAATCACGTCGAGGGTCCTTTTGCGTCCCTTCTACTGGCTCCAGTTGCGCCGGCGTCGCGCGGTACTGGCGCCGAAACGACTCGGGCATGAGGTATCCCTCGACAAGGTCGAGGAGGAGGAGTTCCTTTTCGTCCACAACCTGGACACGCAGTTCCTGCTGACACGTTCTCCCCTGGCGTTCGATGACCAGGAGTATCCGGAACTGCGGCGCTATGACGAGCAGCCCGCCAAGCACCGGCTGAAATCGGCCCGTATCTTCAAGTCATTGCTGCAACGGCAAATCTACCTGACCGGAAAGACCCAGGTCATCGCACAGATGCATTTCTCCACCTATCGCATCAAGACACTCATGGAAGTGTTCCCGGACGCCAAGTTCATCTATCTCGTGCGTTCGCCGCTCGAGGCGATCCCCTCCCACCTCTCTCTGGTCTGGAACTCCCTGGATCTCCAGTGGGGCTGCGATCGGATCCCGCCTGAACTGCTCGAACGGTTCGTGGAGCGGCGGTACCGCTACAACGTGGAACTCTATCGCTATTTCCACCGGCTCATGACAAACGGGGAGCTACCCGAAGACCGCGTCATGGTTCTCAAGTATGACGACTTGGTCGCAGATCCGAAGACCGCGTGCGAGCGCGTGATCACGTTCACGGGCGTCGAGGCCGATGAGCGGCTGCGCCAGGGCCTCATCGAACGTTCCCGGCAGCAACGCGCCTATGTACGCGCACACCGGGTCGCACCGATCGAGAGCTTCGGGTTGACCGAAGAACGCATTGTCCACGATCTGCATTTCGTTTTCGATGAGTTCGGTTTCGCGAAGCCCCACGCAGCTCGCGCCGCCTGAACGCACCTCGTTCCGGCCCATGTCCCCGCCCGTTCCGCCCCGTCCCTACTCCAGGTCCCGCAGGGCAACCGCGCCCTTCCTCATGGGAACGATGGTTCCCGCCGCGTTGATCGCCACGACGAGGACACCCGACGCTGCAATCACGCCCCACTCCCAGGCATGGAGCGGACGCTGCCGGTAGTCGGCTCGAACGAGCAGGTAGACCGGGACCGCCTCGAAGAGCAAGACAGTGGCCACGAAGAGCTGCGCCACGACCATGAAGAGGATACCACCGGGACCGGCCGCGATCTTGGTCACGTTTTCGGCCTTGAAGTTCGGGTACATGGCCCCGATACCCACACTCAGACCAGCCATCGACAACGAAAGCATCACCATGGTGCAGGCTCCGAACACCATGAGCGGTCCGTGGACGTGGAGAAGCAGGTTCGACGAGACGACGAGGACGAGACCGAGGACGGTCAACACGGGAAGTCCGACCAGGTATTTCCCCAGGAGGAAGGTCCTGGGATCGAGCGGGGCGGACCTGAGCAGCCAGAAAGCCCTTCCCTCTCGGCTCACCGACGTGAAGAGAAACCGCACCGCAACCGACGACACGACGAAGCCCACCATCGCCAGGTTCATGAACGAGACCAGGTTGTGGATGCGCATGGTGATGAACGGCCCCTCGAGCGGCAGGACCTTGATCGAATACAGGTAGAGCGCGATGAGCGCGAGGATGAGTAGGAGCTGCGGCCACTCCGCCGCATCCCGCAGGAACATCTTCACATCCTTTGTGATCATCTCCTGGACGACTCGAGGAAAACCCGACGTGACGCCACGAAGCACCCTGTCGAACACCCCACGATGCCGCTCTTTCGATGACGCGGATTGCTGCGTCCTCGTCCATCCGCCGGAATAGAGCAGCAGGTTCGTCCACCCGGAGATGATGATGGCTGCGGCAGCGGTCAGGGTCATCAACGCCAGGTAGTACCAGGGTTCCCCGACCTCGTGGGTCAACAGGGGCATCAGGACCTCGGTACCCCAATGACTGGGCATGAACGTCGCCGACGGCGTCTTGAGCTGCCCGAGAAAGACCATGATATCCGAGAATGACTCGGCATTGACCAGCCGTTCGGGTTGCACGATACGCAGCATCAGGAACAGGGTCACCAGGAACATCGCAGATACGACCACCATGAGTTCCTTGGTTCGCCGCGCCGGAAACAGGTTGACCAGGATGGTCGCAAGGGACACACCCACACCGGTCGGGATGGCCAGGAAGGGGAAAAGGAAGAGAAGCATGACGAGGTAGTAGTCGGCGCCGGCATGGTAGACCACGCCATAGGCGAGGAACACGGGCAGGCCGAAGATGACCATCATCCAGGACGAATTCACGAACGTGAGAACGAACCTCGCCAGGTGGATCTCACGCATGGTCACCGGCAGGCTATGAATCAACTGAAGATCTTCCGACAGGAAGTAGGACGACAACGCGCTGATGAGATTGGAGAAGCACAACATGGAGAACAGCGCCAGGAGGAGCACGGAGAGAAGCTTCTTGACCAGGTAGGTCCCGAAGACCTCCACTTCGATGAACAGCCCCAGCACATACCGGAACAGGAAGAACAGGCCGACCCAGAAGGCCAGGATACCCCCGAAGAACAGGTAGTACTTGAAACGCTCACTCTTGTCCGCCTTGCGGAACCTGTTACGTTGCGAGACGATTTCCGGAATCAGCAATCCAAGCATCTCGAGCCTTTCGAGCCTTTCGAGCCTTTCGAGCACCGGGTTCTGCCGGCACGGCATTCGACCCTCCCGGCGGACGGGCGCGACGCCACGCGGCTACTCCTTCAGTCGCCTTCCTTCTCCTTGAGACCCCGAATCGCCTCCTGGTGATCCACGTCCCCGGTCAGGGAGAGGAAAACCGTCTCGAGATCTGCCTCGGCGCCCGCCTGCCGGCGCAACTCCGCCATGGTACCGAGGGCACGCAGCCGGCCATCCTGAATGATGGCGATGCGGTCGCAGACTTCCTCCGCGACCTCGAGGGAATGGGTGGACAGAAACACGGTGCCACCTCCTGCTGCCTGTTCCCGGAACATGTTCTTGACCAGCCTTGCCCCCTTGGGGTCCAGACCCACCATCGGCTCGTCGACGATGATCAACTCAGGTTGATGTATCAGCGCAGCGACCAGCACGAGCCGCTGCTTCATCCCGTGGCTGAACCCTTCGATCAAGGCGTCCATCCAGTTGCCGATACCGAACCTCTCCGCCAGCACCGCCGCGCGTTTCTCGAACGTGTCCTTCGGCACGTCGAAGACGCCTGCGATGAACCTCAGAAACTCGAACGCGGTGAGCTTCTCGTACAAGTAGGGACGGTCCGGGATGTAGCCGATCCGTTGCTTGGCCGAAACCGGGTCCGCCATCATGTCGATCCCCGCCACCGTGATCTGTCCGGCCGAGGGACGCATGATCCCCCCGAGCATCTTGATAGTCGTTGTCTTGCCGGCACCATTCGGTCCGAGGAACCCGAACACTTCTCCCCGTCCCACGGTCAAGTCGAGCGGATGGACGGCCTGGAACTCCCCGTACAGCTTGCTCGCGCCACGCATCACGATCATCGCGTCCATCTCCACACGCCTCCCTTTCGCTCCCGCGGTTTCAATAGACCTCGAGCACGTCGATCTGCAGGTTGCCCACGACCCGCACCAGGGCCAATTGCTCCTCGAGATCCCCCTCGACAAGTTTGATATGGGTGGCGTCGGCGGGAAACTGCCCGAATGTGGGATCGATGGCGATCCACGATCCAAGATATACCTCGGGCCAGGCATGATAGTAGAATCCCGGCACGCCGCCGGTGTCGCCGGAATAGACGAGCCCCGCCGCCATCCGGGTAGGAATACCCACAGCCCTCGCCAGCGCGGTGAACAGCGTCGTGTGCTCGTTGCAGTCCCCTTTCTGCGCGGCCAGGATTTCCAGGGCCGAAGGGACTCCCATCACCGGTTCCTTGTGCAGCTTGTCGTGAACCCAACTATTGAGAAGTGCAGCCGCCTCATCCGCTTCGGTCACGTCACCGATGATCGCCTGCGCAACCCGCATGATCTTGGGGTCGTCCTTCTGGATCATGGGGCTGTCCGCGAGGGTATCGGAGAACCGCGGATCGACCATCGGGATCCGGTAGGAACGCCACCGGGCCCGGTCGATGACCCGAACCTTCACTTCGCCGGGACGCAACCCTTCCGGCGGCGGGCCGAGCAGGACCTCCACGCCCCCGCCCGACAACCGCGCATGGAGATACCGCGTGGACCGCGCGCCGGCGATGGGGTGGTCCACCGGAACGGCAGACAGGGCCACGATGTCCACCGGCGATTGCCCGTCGCCCCACCCTTGGTTGACTGCTTGCTCCCTCGTTTCCCGCTTGACCTTCATCCCCAACGCGTTGGTCTCTTCCAGTGTGACGCCTTCTTCCGTCACGATGGCCGTACTCTCGAGCCCATGATAGGATGTACGAATCTCGAAGGTGCGCACACGCTCGCCATCGACCTGCGCGTATCCCTCCCGAAGAACCTCGAGGTGGAGCGTCTGCTTCGAAAGCGTCACGGGATCGAAATAGGGCAGATCGAGAGTATCGCCAGCCCCGGGTTTCTGCTCGAGAAAACGTTCCTTGAACGTGACCGACAGCTCGGGAATCTCCTCGAGGCGAACCTGCTGCGTGCGCCGTTCGCCCGCTGTGTCGATCTCGAGGTCCAGGATGTTGCCCCGGACCGTCCCGGAGACGTGGATACTGCTCGGAGGCGCCGAGAGCATGAAGTCGAAATGGCGCAAGCGGTGTGCATTGTCGGTAGAAGCGACCAGGGCGGTGACGATCTCCCGATCCTGGTCGAACGCTCTCAGGCGGAGGTAGGTGCGTTCCTGGAGTCGATAGCCGTCACGCTGCTTGATCTTGTCGGAAAAACCGCACCCTATCTTCTTGCCCTCGAGGTAGACGGACATCCATTCCGTTCCCGGGCCATCGGTCACGGTGTTGAGGAGTTCCAGACCTTCGCCGGCCGTGCCGGCGGAAACGGTCATCCGAACCTGGGAGTGGACCATCAGGGCGGCCCAGGCGACAACGACGATCGTCTCGAGCCAGAAGGCAAGCGTTCGCGACAGCATGGATACCTCGGACAAGCTCCTGCGGCATGGAGCGCGATGGGATACTCTAGCCGAAGAGCTACCGCCGATCAAGCCACGGCCTTGACCCCACCGGGCCGTGGCATGCTCTTCGTACTCTCGCGGATACCGCGACACCCGGGCGGGGCACGGCATCCTTGGCCCCAGGTCCCGCTGGCCGGGGCCGTCGTCCCCGGCGCAGACTGCCGTTGTCACGCACACTGCGCAGAAGTGCCATGGCGTCCGCACTGTCCCGTTTTCGTTGAAGAAATAGCAACAACACCGTGTAGTCGAAGCGTGGCATGCCCAGGATCGGGAAGCGCCCAAACCTGTTGACGGGCACTTTCCTGCGGGTAGAATGCAAGGCACCGGCGGCCGTACCGCGTGGCTCGAGCCGCTTTCGGCCGGCGGCTGTTTCGAGGCGTGAGCAGGAGTCAACACCAACCCGAAGCGGAAGGGGAGCGGCATGACCGAGCCCAATTTCGTCCACTTGCACCTTCACACCCAGTACAGCCTGCTGGACGCCAGCACCCAGCTCGATCCGCTGGTGGAGAAAGTCTCTGCGCTCGGCATGCCTGCCGTGGCCGTCACGGACCACGGCAACATGTTCGGCGCGATCCACTTCTACAAGGCCGCCAAGAAGGCCGGTGTCAAGCCGATCATTGGTGTGGAGGCCTACGTGGCGCCTCGCGACCACCGGGATCGTACCCCCGGGCAGCGATATACCCACCTGGTGCTCCTGGCGATGAACCCCATTGGCTACAAGAACCTGTGCCGTCTGGTGTCAGCGGCCTATCTCGAGGGGTTCTACTACCGACCCCGAATCGACATGGAACTGTTGCGCGCGCACAACGAGGGGGTGATCGCGCTTTCGGCATGCATCCGCGGGCCTGTCAACGACAAGCTGGTACACGGACGGGACGACGAGGCCTTCCAGGTCGCCGAGACGCTCGCCAGCATTTTCACGCCGGAAGATCCGTTGCGCCCCACCGAGACGCCCAGGTTCTTCCTGGAACTGCAAGACCACGGCATTGATCTGCAACAGAAGTGCAACGCCGGACTCCGGGACATCGCCGCCCGCCTGGGGCTGCCCATGGTCATCACCAACGACACCCACTACCTCTGCCAGGAGGATTACCGGCCCCACGATGTGCTGCTATGTATCGGGCAGGGCAAGAACTTCAACGATCCCAACCGCGATTCTGTCTACAATCCCGAATTCTACCTCAAGAGCCCCGCCGACATGGCAGCCCTGTTTCCCCACGACCATGAGGCGCTCTCGGCTTCCGGGCAGATCGCCGAGCGGTGCCAGTTCGAGATGAAATTCGGGGAATACCGGTTTCCCAGGTATACCCGCCCCGGCGAAAGCGCGGATGCCCACGTCGACTACGACGACGAGATGCGCCGCCTGGCCAGGGAAGGCCTCGAGCGGCGGCTGCGCAGGCTGAAGCGGCACTGGAAAGAACGGAAGGGCATGTCCGGTGAAGCGATCGAGGCCCACGCGAAACAGTACTACGAACGTCTCGAAACGGAACTCGAGACCATCGTCTCCATGGGATTCGCGGGCTACTTCCTCATCGTCCAGGATTTCATCAACTGGGCCAAGGACCGTGGCATTCCCGTCGGACCGGGACGGGGGTCCGCCGCAGGCTCCCTGGTGGCCTATGCGATGCGCATCACCGACATCGATCCGATCGAATACGACCTCCTGTTTCAGCGGTTCCTCAACCCAGAACGGGTCAACATGCCGGATATCGACGTCGATTTCTGCATGCAACGCCGCGAGGAAGTGATTCGTTACGTCAGCGAGCGATACGGCGGCGACGCCCGGGTCTGCCAGATCGTGACGTTCGGGAAGATGCTGGCTCGAGGCGTCATCAAGGATGTGGGCCGGGTCATGGAACTTCCCTATGCGGAAGTGGACAAGATTTCGAAGATGATACCCGACGTTCCAGGAATCAGGCTCGAGCAGGCCATCGCGGGCGAGCCGCGGTTCAAGCAACTCGCCGAAAAGGACCCCCGCATCGCGGAACTCCTCGAGTACGCCCAGCGGCTCGAAGGCGTGACACGCCACACCTCCGTGCACGCAGCAGGGGTCGTGATTTGCGACGTGGACCTCGCCGACGTCGTGCCCCTGTACAAGGTGGACCAGAACACCGTCGTCACCCAGTACGACATGAAGGGCGCCGAAGCGGTCGGGCTCATCAAGTTCGACTTTCTCGGGCTCAAGACGCTGGACCAGATCCAGTACGCCGTGGAGATGATAAACGACGCCCGAAGAAAACAAGGGCTCATCCACTCCCCGGACGACGAATTCCAGATCGATGACATTCCGCTCGACGACCCGGACACGTTCGCCCTCCTCCAGGCAGGCGATACCATTGGCGTATTCCAACTCGAATCGAGCGGGATGCGGGACTTGGTCGTCAAGCTGAAACCATCAGTCCTCGAGGATGTCATCGCGCTGGTGGCGCTTTACCGTCCAGGTCCACTGCAGTCCGGCATGGTCGACGACTTCGTGGCCCGAAAGCATGGCCGCCAGAAAGTGACCTACCTGCTTCCGGAACTGGAACCCATCCTCAAAAACACCTACGGCGTCATCGTGTACCAGGAGCAGGTCATGATGATCGCCTCGAAGCTTGCCAACTACTCCCTGGGAGAAGCGGATCTACTGCGAAGGGCCATGGGGAAGAAGGACGCCAAGGTCATGGCCCAGCAGCAAGAGCGATTCCTGGCAGGCGCCAAGGAAAACGGCATCGATCCTCACAAGGCCAGGGAACTGTTCGACCTGATGGCCAAGTTCGCCGAATACGGCTTCAACAAGTCCCACTCGGCAGCTTATGGCTACGTCGCCTACCAGACCGCCTACCTCAAGGCACACCACAAACCCGAGTTCTTCGCCGCCCTGCTGACGATCGAAAGGAACAACACCGACAAGGTGATGCACTACGTCGCCAATGCCAGGGAGGCGGGCATCGACGTGCTGCCACCGGACATCAACCTGTCCAGCGGCCCGTTCACAGTGCACGAAGGCAAGATCCTGTTCGGCCTTTCGGCCATCAAGGGGGTCGGGGAAGGCGCGGTGGAGGCCATCGTCGCGGCCCGCGAGCAGCTCAAGGAAGGGTTCAAGAGCCTGGCACACTTTTGCGAAGAGGTGGACCTGAAGAGGGTCAACAAGAAGGTCCTCGAGAATCTCATCAAGAGCGGCGCGTTCGACCGGCTGGGACAGGGACGTGCCACGCTGATCGGCGGGCTGGACCGGGCCGTGGACGCCGCCCAGTCCTACCAGAGAGAAAAGGCATCGGGACAAATGGGGCTGTTCGGCGCCGGCATGCGCGTGCACGTGAAACTCCCCGACCTCCCGGAATGGACCGAGAGCGACCGCCTCGCCGCTGAAAAGGACGCCTTCGGCTTCTACCTCTCTGGCCACCCCATGGAGCAGTATGCGGCCGAACTCAAACGCCTCACGACAGGATCGCTCCGGAAAATCGCCGGCCTCCCTCACGGGCGGGACGTGGCCGTCGCGGGCACCGTGTCCGCCCGCAAGGTGATCAACACGAAGTCAGGGGGACGCATGGCTTTCCTCACCCTGGAGGACATGGAAGGGACGATCGAGATCGTTGTGTTCCAGGGCGAGTACCAGACCCATGTCAGCCTCATCAGCGAGGAGAACGAGGCGCCGATTCTCGTTCGTGGAAAACTGGACAGGAAGAACGACCAACCGAAAATCCGGGCCGAGGAGATCCGGCTCCTCTCCGAAGCACGCGAAGCGCACGCCCGGCGGATCGTCTTCCAGGTCCCACTGGAAAAAGCCTCGGAACCCCGGCTCCGGGCACTGGAGGACATTCTGAAGCGCCACGCCGGAGAACTGCCCGCAACGCTGGAACTCCACACCAGGATCGACGACCAGCTCGTGCGCACCATTCTTCCCCTGGAGCGCTACAGGCTCAAGGCATCGGAATCGTTGCAACAGGAGACCGAGCGCTTGTTCGGAGAGCCCGTCGCGGCCTACCTGTGACCCCACGGCGGCCGGCGGCACTGGCAGGCCGAGGGCCACGTCGCGGCTCCCGCCGCCCGGCACGCTTGCCGTGGTGCGAACGGCCTCGCCACCTCCACGGTCACGCCGCAGCGACCCTCAATCCGCGGGCCCCGCGAACTCGGCCCTGTGAAGACGTCTCATCCAGAACGCCGATACCTTGCTGGATGCTGTATCCACGAACAGGTAGGCCACCGGGACGATGACCAGGGTGAACACCGTGGCGGCCAGAAGGCCGCCTATCACGGTGAGCGCCAGCGGTGACATGGTTTCAGAGCCTTCTCCACGACTCAGGGCCATGGGCAGCATCCCGGTGACCGTGGTCAGCGAAGTAATGAGCACCGGCCGGAGTCGCGTCGCCGCCCCCTGGATTACCGCCTCCCGGATGTCCAGGCCGGCTCGACGCAACTGGTTGATGTAGTCGACCATCACGATGCCATTGTTGACCACGATTCCCGAGAGCATGATCACCCCCAGGAACGACGGAACCGACAGGGTAGTCCCGGTCACGAAGAAAATCCACACCACCCCGATGAAGGCGAGCGGCATGGTGAACATGACCGTCAGCGGGTGCGACAGGCTCTCGAACTGGCTCGCCATCACCATGTAGACCATGAGAACAGCCAGGACCATGGCGCCGAGGAGCTGGATGAAGGCGTCGATCATGTCGGCGAATTCGCCCCCGAAATCCACAAGATAGCCCGGAGGAAGCTGCTGCACCAAGGGCTGGATGGCTTCCTGTACCAGCCCCATGGCCTCGTTCAGGTTGGTCTCCCCAATGTCCGCCGTGATGGAGACGACCCGTGACTGATTCTCGCGCGATATCTTGACCGGCCCTTCCCCGGGTTCGATCCGGGCCACCTGACCGAGGGGGAGCGTCCCCCCCGCGGGCAGGTTCAGGATAATCTGCTCCAACGCCTGTTCGGTCGCTCGGTACGGCTCAGCGTACCGGACGCGAACGTCGATCTCCTTTCCGGCCTCGCGATACCGGGTGGCCACCGTGCCGAGCGTGGCCGTCTTGATGGTGGTGGCGATCTGGCCGACCGTCAGGCCGTAGGTGGCGGCTTTCCTGCGATCCACGACGATGTGCATCTCCGGCTTGGCCACCCGCATGGAAGTATCCACATCGATGAGCAGGGGCTCATCGCCGGAAGCCGTCTCGAGTCCCAGGGCCGACTCGATCCGCTCCAGGAACGAGGGGGGCCTCTTGATTCTCGAAATCCTGTCGGCAATGCGTTCAGACCAGGACTTGAGGGTGTCGAAATCGGCGCCGAACAGCTTGATATCGATAGGCCGCGTGCTCCCGCCGCCCATGCTCGAGGACATGTCGATGAACTCGAAGTCCACGTTCTCCATGTCGGGCAAGGCCGCGCGTATCTTGGCCTGCAACACCTTGTTGCCGGGAATGGATCGCTTCGTCTTCTCCTCTAATCGCGCCCAGAGCATGGCCTCGTGAACGCCCGTGTTCGAGGTCTGCGACATGCCCGCTCCGGCGTCGTTCTCGTCGACGCCAAGTACCGTGCCGACCACGAGCACGTCGTCGAACTGCTCGAAAACCTGTTCGATCCGCCTGGCCACCTGCGAGGTCTCCTCCAGTGGCGAGCCGACCGGCAGGCTGACCTTCGCCACGAGAATCGGCCTGGATTCATCGGGCATGAACTCCGCGCCGACCATGAACGCGGCGCCCACCGTCAGGCCGAGAAGCGCTGCCAGCGCGCCGAAGGTCGCCTTGCGATGATCGACGCACCACGACAGGACCGTGACGTAGCGACGCTTGAACGCCTTGAACCGATGCCCCGTGTCCTTTCCGACTTGGGTACCCGAGGAGAAGAAGATCGATGCCAGCATGGGCACGATGGTGAGCGCGACGAACAGGGAGTAAAAGAGCGCGGCCGCGACAGTAATGGCGAGGCCTCGAGCCAACTGACCCGCGAGGCCCTGGCTGAACAGGATCGGGAGGAACACAACCATGGTCGTGAACGTGGAGGCGGAGATGGCCATGCCCACCTCCCCCGCGCCTCTCTTGGCCGCCTCACGCCGCTCCTTCCCTCCCTCGAGGTGACGGAAGATGTTCTCTATCACCACCACGGCGTTGTCCACCAGCATGCCGATGCCGAGGACCAGGCCTCCCATGGTCATCATGTTGAGCGTTTCGCCCAGGAAGTACATGGGGATGAACGTGGTCAGCAAGCTCAACGGGATCACCACGGCAATGGTTGCGGTCGGCCTCACGTTGCGAAGGAAAAGGTACATGATCACGACGGCCAGCAGCGCGCCGATGAGCCCGTTTTGCGTGACCGAATCGGCCAGCATCTCGATGACCCGGCCCGTATCCATCAAGAGGTCGAAATGGATTTCCTCCGGGAGGATCTTCTTGAGCCTCTCCAGTTCCGCCATGTAGGCCTTCCGGACCTGGAGCGGATTCGCACCAGACTCCTTCATGATCATCATCATGAGCGACTCGAACCCACCCACCCGCACCATGCTGCGGATCTCCTTGGTGGCGCGCTTCACTTCGGCGACCGAATTCAGGAAAATGGGCGAACCCGTCCGCGGCGAGATCCCGACCGCGGTCTGGGCGATGTCGTTCAGGTCCCGAAACATGCCGACGGTCCGAAGGAGGTATTCACGGCGTCCGGCAACCTGCCTCCCGGCCGGAAGATTCAGATTCTGGGCTGCCAGCGCCATGATCACCGCATCCGGCGACACGCCTGAGCCAGCCATGGCCGTGCGATCGAGGTCCACCTGGATCTCTTCGGTCCTCCCGCCGAAGAATGCTGCCTGGGCCACCCCGGGCAACCTCTCGAGACGACTCTGTGCCGTGTCCTTCATCAGGTCCCGCAACGCCACCGTGTCCTTCATCCCCGACACCGCGTAGATGGCCGCAGGCAGCGAGGCAAGGTTGAACTTCACCACGATGGGGTCTTCCACGTCGGGAGGCATGTAGGATTCGATCAAGCCCACCGCTTCCCGGATATCCGCCGCGGCAGCGTCGAGATCGGTGCCCCACACGAAATCCAGCATCAAGAAGGCCACGTCCTCCTGGGACACCGACCGTATCGTCTCCAGGTTGTCGATGGAGGCCAACGCTCCTTCGTAGGGCTTCGTCACCAGGCTCTCGATCTCCTGCGAGGGCGCCCCGGGATACCGGACCATGACCGAGAGCGTGGGATAGTCGACGTCCGGCAACATGTCGATACCCAGCCTCGTAAAAGCGATACCGCCAAGCACGAGCACAATCAGGATCAACATGGTGATGGAGACGGGACGCTCTACCGAAAAGTCAGTGACCTTCACTTCGCCACCTCGACCTCGGCGCCATCGACGAGGCCGAAACCGCCCTCCACGATGACCGCTTCGTTGCCAGTGAGCCCCTCGAGGATTTCCACGCCCTCGTCGCCCCGCAACCCGGTACGAACCGGAACCTTGCGCGCGCGGTCCCCTTC
>JAJRTE010000230.1 GCA_024278455.1 Myxococcota bacterium | reverse complement strand
TGAACGCTGCGACGGCGCGGACAACGACTGCGACTGCGCCGGTCAACCACAATCCTGCAGCCCGGCAATCGACGAGAACCCCGCCGACGGCACCACCTACTACCCGGACACGGACGGCGACGGCTTCGGCTCAGGACCCGCAACCACCGCCTGCACACCGCCTGACGGCTCGGCAACCAACGACCTGGACTGCGACGACCACGACCCGGAAACCTACCCCGGGGCCGAGGAGCCGTTGGGGAGCGGCATCGACCACGACTGCGACGGCATCATCCCGACCCACACCCCCCTCGCTACCCCGATCAGCGCCACACCGACTACCGGCGACGACGACGCTACAACTGGCGACGATGACGCCACGGCCGGCGACGATGACACCACCGCGGGCGACGATGACACCACAGCGGGCGACGATGACACCACAGCGTCCGGTGACGATGACGCCACAACCGGTGACGATGACGCCACAACCGGTGACGATGACGCCACAACCGGTGACGATGACGCCAGTGCTGGCGACGATGACGCCAGTGCTGGCGACGATGACGCCACGCAAGGGAGTGATGGTTCTGGCGGGTGTGCATGCCATCAGCCTGCTGGCGAAGCGGGCGGTGGCTCGTGGGCCTTGCCCGGGCTCGTGGTGGCGGGGGTTCTTGGGACGCGTGGCCGCCGCAGGAGGCGGTGACAAGGGGGAGGTGGAAAAAAAAGGGGCCCGGTTTCCCGGGCCCCGAACTTGCCGCATCCGAAACCGCGCTGTATCAACCACGTCAGCTTCCGCGTCCGGTTGGAGGCATGCGTATCAGGCTCCAAAGATCCAGCGCATGAACTCCTCGATCCAGTGCCAATGTCCGTAACGCGGATACATGTCTTCCTCCCTTCGTGTTGTCACCCTGAGTGGTGGCCAACGAGTTCTGTGTGTGTCAACTTCCAGCAGCGGCCGGCCAAGCGCGCGCCAGCGCCAGCGTCCAGATGTGTCACGTCTGTATCTCAGCCTCCAGCAAGGAATGCCTGGCCCGCCCTCGCGCTCTCTCCTGGTCCCATCGCTCCCCGTGCTACTGCGTCCTGTGCCCGCTCTTCAGATCGACGAGCAAGAAGCCGCTGAGTTCAGCGTCCTCGTCCGACGTGCCCTGTTCATCCAGTGCGTCGCTGTCGAGCACGGCCTGGTACAACACCTCATTGAGCGCGCGCGTCATCTTTGCGCAGACCGGCGCATACAGTGAGCGCTTGATGGAGGCGCCGAGCCGCTTGATCTTGGCCACGTCGTCATGCAGGTAGCGCAACTGTATGGCGAACGTCTCGGGGAACACGTTCGCGACCCGCTCCAGCCTGGTGGTCAACTGTGACGAATCCAGCACCCTGTGGTCGATCTCGACCCACCTGTACCCCGACCGTGATCTCTCCAGGTACCCCAGTTTGCAGAAGGCGTCGATCAGGTTGACGACTTTTCGATCGTCCAGTTCGGGCCACGCCGTATCGAGCGCCTCGAGGCAATCCACGATGCTAGCCGAATCCGGGGTGCGCCGAGCGAAGAACTCGAGCACAGCCATCTGCAGCGAATAGCCTGCGGCAGCCTTGTCTGCGTCGCGGCGAGCCGGGCCTGAGTGGCCGTTCCGCTGCGAATAGACCCACCGCCCACTACGGTCGAGCACCGCGCCAGCTTCATCCGCCGACATGCCCTTGTCTTCCACAAGGTGCCGGATAGCTTCCGACTTGACGAACTCGATTGCCTTCTGAACGTGGGAGTACTCCACGATGAGCGGCACAAGCTGCTTCAGGCACGCATAGACCACACCTCCCATCGCCGTTCGGTTTCCGCTCTCCTTGCTCACTGGCCGCATCCTCACTCTGAATTCTAGACGGGTTTCACGGTGCCGTCAAGTGCAATCGCAGATGTTTTTTTTCTGTTCATGACAACGGGTGCACAGCCGCGCCGGCGTCCGGCAGGGTTTGCCTTGACGTTTCGGTCACATCCAAGAATCGCGCATTCAAGATGAAATGTCCACCTTGCTATCTCAGCACGACCTGCACCATGACACGCAGATCGTCGTCGTCCCATCCGGCGGTATCCTGTTCGACGGCCGGAAACCGGTGCGCATAGTCGACCATGACCTTCAGTCGGCCGTCGTCGAGAGGATAGGCGTTGATCCCGAGGCTCAAGGTGCGCTGCCAATCGCTGTCGCTCCGGCTGTCCGGGTCGAGCGCGTCGTATCGCACCGCGGGCTCGACGTGAAAGACCGCGACGTACCATGTTGCCTGCACAAGGTAACCGAAAGCCCGGTAGGGGCTCTCCCCCGTGTCGCGTGGGGTGAAATCGGCCTGGTTCGCCTCGAGACCGATCCAAAGGCCGCGAAACCTGGCTGCCAGGTCGACCCCGTAGAGCAGTTTGCGACCGTCGATACTGTCCACGGGACCGCCAGGGCCGATCTCCCCGTCGTCGGAAAGTGCAGCGTTCACCCCGAGAGCAAGCGCCGGCGCGACGCTCCCGGGCAACGGGTTCTTCCGCTCGAGAAGGTGCGAAAACGGCGCCCACTCCGCGCGCACCGCCCACAGGGGCCGGCCTCGGGAATCGTCCGTGGCCATGTTCTGCCCACGGCCGGTGAACACACCGGCCCGGAGCCTATAGCGCCTTCCCGTGTCCTCGAGGTCGGCCATCACACCGATGTCCCGCCCGGGAACCAGCGTATGAGCCACGTCCGGACGGTCGACGAACGGGTAGTGTTCGCCACTGGTGAGCCGATCGAAGGAGAAGGGGACTTTGAACTGCCCCACGTCCGCCTTGAGCCACGGCAGCGCCCGGATGCCGATACAGGCGTCACGCAGTGGGGCCGCGCTGCTGCCGAGTTCGGCGGTCAACTTGTAGTCGATGCGGTCGAGGTACGCGCCATGCAAGTTCAGCCGGGCCTGCTTGACGTAGAACCGGTTGTCGCCGGCGTCGGATATCCCCCCCGCGTCCGTCCCCGTCTGGTCACCCGCTCCACCAGGGAACTCCCGCACGTAGACCACCTGGATCCGGCTCTCGAACGTGATGTATCCGTCGGTACCCGTCACCTTCAGTTCCGCGGCGGACGACCAGGGGCGGAGCGCGGCACACACGACTGCGATTGTCCAGACGATTCGGTAGCTGCTCATCGCGTCCTCCTGCCCGGCGCGCGGGTCTCACCAGGTGTCCTCGCGGCGAAACGCGCAGGTACGGCCTTGCCTGCTTTCGCCCCGCTCAAGCACCAAAACGGTCCTCGAGCAGGCCGTGGCGAAGACCCCGGTCGCTGACGACAACCTCCTGGGTGCCCAGACGCGCCATTACCGCGTGAACGATGGATGCGCCGGCCAGGATAACGTCCGCGCGCCCTGGTTGCATGCCAGGAATGCGCTGGCGGGCCTCGAGGGTCAGGGAGCGGTACAGTTCGAGCTGCCTTTCCACCTCATCGGTGTGCAGCACGGCTCGGTGGACGCGCGCGGCATCGTATTCGGGCAACTCGAGCATCACGGCAGCCATCGTGGTCAGGGTGCCTCCGGCGCCCACCAGCACATCGAATGACGGCAGCGTCCCGAGCCGGGCGAATGCGTGCTCCAGTTCCCGGGCCATCTGTTGCAAGGCCTCGCGGGCGACCGGCTCCGGGCCCAGGTAGGTTTCCATCAGGCGAACGGCGCCGATATCGATACTGAACCGGCGGGCAACCCGGCGCCCCTTGCCGAACGTGAATTCGGTGCTGCCCCCGCCCACGTCGAACACGGCGATATCTCCAGCCTCCCCGCCGAAGCTGGAAGCCGCGCCGACGTAGGACAGACGGGCCTCCTCTTCGCCGGAAATCACCTCGATCGGTATCCCCGTGACATCTCGTGCACGGGCGACGAACTCCGGGGTGTTGGCCGCCACCCGCAGGCACATGGTCCCCACCGCGGCGAACGCGCGTACCCGGAACGCTTGCATTGCGGCGGCATAGGCCTCGAGCCGGGCGATGGTTCGTGTGGCAGCGCGCTCCGAAATCACGCCCGTCCGGTGCAGGCTCTCGCCCAGCCGCGTCACCGCCGACAGGTCGGCCAGCGTCTCGAACCGGCCATTCTCCAGCCGGCGTGCGACATGCAGGAGTACGGAATTGGAACCCACGTCGATGGTCGCGTAGATGGTCAAGGTGCCCCCTTCGTGGCTCATGATCCAGGGCGGCGAACAGGTGTCGTGGAGCCGGCTTCCAGCCGGCAGACTGTTCCGGCCCTTCGTCGCGCATGATCCAGAGCGGCGAACAGGGGGGGCTGCCGTTCCGCAACCGGAACCTCCACCGGGAGCGACTGGCAAAGTACCAGCGTGACCGGACTGCCTGGACAGTACCGACAGGCAGGTACGCCGGAAACGCCCCGCGGACACGGTCTAGCGCAACACCAGCAAGCCCAGGGTCACGAGAACCGCAACGACGACGGCGATCAGGATCATGAGTTTTGCCTTCGAAGTCGGGGCCTCTCCCTGCACCTCCCCGGTCTGTCCGTTCACGATGAACCGGTAGACCTTTCCCTCGTAGTTGTAGGCCGAGATCCAGAGGGGGAGAAGCAGGAGTTTCGCCGACACGTCGCTGAACGTCGTGGACACGGAAATGTCCTTGTGCTTGTCCCCCGGCACCATGTCCGCCACCGCCAGCTCGATACGCCTTTCGACGATACGCTTCCCCTCCGGCCAGGCGCCGTCCTTGTCGACGGCGTAGGACTCGGCTTCCCACCCGGCCAATACGTCCGGTGTGTATGGCTGAAGATCCTTCATCTGAAACGGTTCGATCGATTTCAGGAGCTTGGCGTCCAGGCCCTTGGACCCGGGCACGAGGACGTTCTCGTAGGTCTCCCGGTGCGTGCCTGTCACGGGCTCCCACCGGACTTTCGTCACCTCGACCCGCTCCTCGCGTTCGGTACCGTCCGCGTCGGTCACCCTCCTGGTCTCGGTCTCCTTGTACGTGTATCCTGCCGACGCCGACCAACTCGACTCCGTGCTGCAGGAAAACGCCCAGTAGGGAAGATAGACGCCGCGCATGCGCTCCGGCCGGGCACGTTCCACCAGGTCGCCGGGCCTGAAAAACCCGTTGCCCAGCCATTCGCGAAACCGTTGGGCAGCCCTGTCCCTGGGGACCATGAACGGAATGACCCCTTCCGGACGCACGATGTCTTCCACAGAGGCCTCGATGACATAGTTCGAATCGCAATAGGGACAGGCAAGACTCTTCTCCCTCGCGCTATACGATACCGTGGCCCCGCAATTCTCACACTTCATCGACTTCGTGTCCACGCCGAATCCCACGGCTCCCGCCCCGTCCAGCCGCACCCCGTCACTGCCGCTACCGCCTGCTTCCATGTCCTCCCTCCTGCGCTCTGCCATGGGCTTCTCCCCTCCCATGCTTACGCATGTCTAGCGCATTTCGTGCCGCTGCGCAAGGCCGATCGCACCGTCCCGTTGCGCGACTTGCCCCCGGCCGTCTCTCGGGCTATCATGGTCATCATCCGGACCGATGAGCAAGCAGCAGATGTCGGCGGGGAACCGATGGCCATCCTCCCTCCACGTCCTGACAAGATGAGAATCGTGATGTGGACGGTTTGCACCGCAGCCGCCCTCGTCTTCACTTCGGGCTGTTCCGCAAAACGTGTCGCTGCGAACGCCGCCGGAAAGGTGCTGGCAGGGAGCACTTCCGGGCTGGCTTCCGATGACGACCCCGCCCTGATCGGCGACGCCTTGCCCTTCGCACTCGTCATGCTGGAACAGGTGGCTCGAAGCGCACCGGAGAATCAGGACGTGCGCACAACGCTCGCCGCCGGCTTCACGCAGTACGCCTACGGCTGGGCCGACCTGAAGGCGGAGTTGGTCAAGTTCGAGGACTATGACGCCTACCTGGCCTGGCGGGACCTCGCAAGAAAACGATACTTGCGGGGCAAGCGATGGGGGCTGGAGGGTCTCGAGCTGGCGCAGCCCGGACTGTCCGAGCGATTGCCGCTCGCCCCGGACACCGCGGTCGAAGCCGTGTCTCGGGACGCCCTCCCACTGCTCTACTGGACTGGAGCCGCATGGCTGGCCGCCATTTCCATCTCGGCCGACCGCCCGGACCTGATCGCGGAACTTCCACAGGCCACCGCCCTCCTCGAGCGGGCACTGGCCCTGGACCCCGACTACGACCGGGGGGGACTCCATGAAATCTTCGTGAAACTGGACATGGCTCGAGGCGCCGGGAGAGGAGGCGGCAAGGCCAAGGCAATGGCCCACTTCGAACGGGCGCTCGAGCTGTCCGAAGGCCACCGGGCGTCAGTCTTCGTGGCCTACGCAACGAGCATCGCGTTGAAGGAGCAGGATCGCACCGCCTTCGTCCAGTACCTGGACAAGGCACTGGCCATCGACCCCGGCGCCTGGCCGGCGTTCCGTGTCAGCAACCTCCTGGCGCAGGCCAGGGCGCGGTACCTGCTCGAGCACGTGGATGACCTGTTCGACTGACGAATGGTCTCCAACGAGAACTCAATCACCAAGGAGAGCCATGCACACGATCAAGAAGACGAGACAGGCCCATGCCGGACGCACAGCACGCCGCCTCGCCGCGATGGTCTTGCCCGCTGTCGTCCTTGCAGGAATCGCGTGGACCGGTATCGGGCGAGCGGATGACACCATCGTCATCAAGCTGGGGACCCTCGCGCCGGAAGACAGCATCTGGTACAAGAGCCTGCGGGAGGCGGACCAACGTATCCGGGCTGCCACATCCGGGCGTGTCAAGCTGAAGATCTACCCCGGCGGCGTGTCGGGGAACGAAAGCGCCATCATCCGGAAGATACGTATCGGGCAGCTTCATGCCGCGAGCATCACCGCGGTGGGGCTGATCGATATCGAGCGCAGTGCCCTGGCGCTTCAGCTTCCTCGCGTGTTCTCCTCGTTCGAGGAACTGCGTTTTGTTCGCCAGGAGATGGAAGGCTTCCTGGACGAGCGCATCCGGGCAAACAATTTCAAGGTGCTCGAGTGGGGTGAGATCGGGTGGACCTACTTCTTCACCAGGGAACCGGTGACCACGCCGTCTGAGTTGAAGAAGGTGAAGATGTACGCCTGGGAGGGAGACCCTCCAGCGACGCAGGCCTTCCTCAAGGTCGGCTTCAAGCCCGTCACGGTACCATCCACCGACGTGCTCCCGGCCCTTCAAACCGGCATGATCGATGGTTTCCCCGCCAGTGCCCTGAGCGCTTTGTCGTTCCAGTGGTTCGCTGTGTGCAAGAACATGGTGAATATCAAGTGGGCACCCATGATCGCTGCGACCGTGATCTGGCTTCCGACCTGGAACAAGATTTCCGAGGCCGACCAGGCAAAGGTCCTCGAGGTGATGCACGACGTCATCAAGGACCTCAACCATCGGGTCCTGCAACTGGACACGCAGGCCATCACCGAAATGAAAAAATATGGCCTGAACGTCGTGGAACCCGCGAGCCTCCCCGAATGGGAAGCATTCGCGGAAGACCTCCGCAACGCCATGCGCGGAGAAGTCGTCACGCCCGAATCCATGGACCGCGTGCTCGAGTTGCACCGGCGGTACCAGGAGACGCACGGCGGGAAGTAGTGATCGCGCACGTCGCGTCCCAGGCTCCTGGATTCTCCCGGCAATCAGCGCGAGGCGAACAGCGGCCCCACGCAGATATCCCCTTCTCCGCTGAAGCGGTCCAACGGCCGGCCATTGTCGTCGGCCCGGTCCGGTCCAACACTGCAGAGGCGATAGCCATCCCCATTCGCCACGTAGCGGAACGCACCGCCCACCGGCGAGTAGGGGTCCTGGAGTTCGGCGCCATTCCCGGCGTCCGGCTCGAGGTCGTCCAGAGACACGGGGAACCGGCCGTGCGCCATGTCGAAGCGCTCCACGGCAGCGCCCACATCGGTGAGTCTTGCCAACGTGATCCCGGGCAGTATCGGCTCCTGACTCACGATCGACAGGAATTGGTGGTACTGGTACAGGTCGTGGAGCCAAACCCCTGCGACCAGGGACGGCGACACGACGGCCAGCCAGAACAGGGACCTCCAGCCCCACCATGGCCTCGCGGGCGGGATCGACCGGCGGATCTCCTCTCGAACCGTATCGAGACGCCGACGGCGCTGGTCCGCCGGAATCGCTGCCAGTTCAACCTCGCACTCGGCGCAAACCACCCCCACACCGGCCACGACCTCGAGACACCCGCCGCAAAACGGCTGGCCGCACAGCTCGCAATGTCGATTCGTCACCACTTCGGGGTGGTTGATACACCGCTCCATGCCTGGAACTCCAGAATCCGGGAAGGAGCATCATAGCGTGCCGGCACCGGGCGAACAAGCCTTGCTGTCCGGGGAATCCCGAAACCAGAGCATGGGCATCTGGTCCAAAGCTCCGCTCATTGGGTGCAGGAGGTGCTGACCATGCACTACGCCAAGAAAGAGGGGCCGAGCACATCGCTGATGATGACCCCAAGGACTGTGCAACTCACCATCCGACCGCAGGCATCGCTACGAAAATGAATTGGTCCTGGACCGCACCACGACGCTTGTCTTTCGCCGTCCCTTTTCGTCATAATGGACAGTACGATACGAGCAGTGGCGGCTGAAGCGGATCAACGCGGAGGGCAGACTCATGGCGATTTCCTCGAGCGCGGCAGAAAACGGAAAGGCGGCGGGCGGACGCAGCAGGCCAGGGGCTTCGGGCGTCGCACACCCGGCGTTGGCGGCCATGTTCGCCGTCATGATGCTCGTTGCCGTGCTCCCCGGGTGCCCCGAAACCGGTGATGACGATGCCAGCTCCTCCCCACCGGAAACCTCGGTCCCCGGCGAGATCGACACACCGCCTCCCCCGGTCACCACGCCTTCACCGACTCCGGTCCGCCAATCTCCAACCCCACCGCTTCCTTCTCCAACCCCCCTCCCCGAAGAAACCCCCACTCCCGTGCCCCCCACCGAGACCTGCGACGGCACCGACAACGACGGCGACGGTGTCGTGGACAACGGCTTCCCCGATACCGACAGCGACGGAACCGCCGACTGCGTCGATGCCTGCCCGCTCGACCCCGATAACGACGCCGACGCCGACGGTGTGTGCGGCGACGTCGACAACTGCCCCACTGTCCCCAACCTGGACCAGGCCGATGCCGACACTGATATGCTGGGAGACGCATGCGACATCTGCCCCTTCGATCCAGACAACGACGCCGACGCCGACACCGTATGCGGCGACATCGACAACTGCCCCGAAACCGCCAACCCTGAACAATCCGACACCGACTCCGACGGAACGGGCGACGCATGCGACATCTGCCCGCTCGACGACCTG
Organism: Myxococcota bacterium; assembly: GCA_024278455.1. Lineage (GTDB taxonomy): Bacteria > Myxococcota_A > UBA796 > JAJRTE01 > JAJRTE01 > JAJRTE01. The sequence goes on along the minus strand of JAJRTE010000230.1, from coordinate 616 downwards.
GATGACATCGACCAGGACGCCGTCTGCGCCGATGTCGACAACTGTCCTACCGTTCCCAATCCCGACCAGGCCGACGCCGACGCCGACGGCATAGGCGATGCCTGCAGCGAAGAGGTCTGCGACGGCCTGGACAACGACGGTGACGGGACCATCGACAACGACTTCCCCGATCAAGACAACGATGGACACGCCGATTGTATCGATCGCTGCCCCTCCGACCCCGACAACGACGCCGACGGGGACGGCGTGTGCGGCGATATCGACAACTGCCCCACAACCTCCAACCCGGACCAGGCCGACTTCGACCAGGACGGCTCGGGCGACCCGTGCGATTCATGCCCGCAAGACCCCCTCGACGACTAGGACAGCGATTCCGTATGCGGCGATATCGACAACTGCCCTACCGACAACAACGCCGACCAGGCCGACGCCGACGGGGACGCCATCGGCGACGCATGCGACATCTGCCCGCAAGACCCCGACAACGACGCCGACGCCGACACCGTGTGCGGCAATATCGACAACTGCCCCGCTGTCGACAACGCCGACCAGGCCAACGCCGACGGCGACGCCATCGGCGACGCATGCGATATCTGCCCGCAAGACCCCGACAACG
>JAJRTE010000229.1 GCA_024278455.1 Myxococcota bacterium | reverse complement strand
TCGCCAGGTAGCCGGGACCGCGGCCCTCTCCGGAGTCGCGAGACACCGGTCATTCACGGTAGACCGAACATGCCAGGTGGGGAGTTAGAACATGAGAACACGACATGCTGCCAGGAGACTGGCAGGAACGCTATTGAAGACAGTCGCCCTGCCCCTCGGATGGTGGGATGACGTCCTGGGCAACAGGTTCAAGATCCTCGGGTGGGCCAGAAGCACACTGAATTGCGTCGCCGATGACCTCGAGCAACGCCCGTGTTCCAGGAGGAGGCCGGCTGCGCACGAAACCGTCTCCGCAGATGAGCGTCAGGAAGGGGCCGTGCAGCCCGAAGCCGACACCGGGGACCAGGCACCCGTTGCGGCGACCGAGGGCGCCAAGGTAGGGGCGGAGCCGGTGCAAGAAAAAGCGCCGGAACCCGAACCGGAACCCGTCGAGGAGCCCGAACCGGTGCCTGAACCAGTGGAGGAAGCGCCGGAACCCGAACCGGAACCCGAGGTGGCTGAGGAAGCGCCGGAACCCGAACCGGAACCCGAGGTGGCTGAGGAAGCGCCGGAACCCGAACCGGAACCCGAGGTGGCTGAGGAAGCGCCGGAACCCGTAGAGGCGCGGGGCGCGGATGCGGATGTGGATGTCACGCCAGGACCGCCGGACGTCCCGGTGATATCGTCCCCTCCGATCGCGGGGTACGACGTGATGAACGTTCGCCAGGTGCAGAAAGCGCTGAGGCAAGCGGATCACGCACTCGTGTCGGGGATCCTGGAGTACGAGAAGGCGCACAAGAACCGGAAGACGGTGAGAGATGCGTGCGAGAAGCTGCTAGACGAGAGCCAGACCACGTTGCCGATGTAGCACGTGCGCTGCGAATCGACCGGTGGTTCCAGGCGTGACGCCGGTCTCCATGGTGTCGATTCAGCCGGATTGAGGGTGGTCATGCCGATATTCGAATACCGCTGCCAGGAGTGTGGCAAGCAATTCGAGGAACTCGTGCTTGGCGGCAGGACGGAAGTGGCCTGCCCGAAGTGCAGCGCCTCGAACGTCAAGAAGCTGGTTTCCGTGGTGTCATTCAGAAGCACGAGGTCCGATGGCTCGGCGTCGTACCCGTCCAACGCGAGCAAGTGTGCGGGCTGTTCTTCCACTGCGTGCAGCACCTGCCACTGAAGCTCCAGGAGGAAGGAGAGAACGCATGGCATTTCAACTATCCAAGTTCTTCCAGGATATCTTCAGTCCCGCCCGCGGGGAGGTCGTCACCGTGATGTACGATGTCCCCCACGGCGACATCCACGACAATGACCTGTGGCGACAACGGCGCGAGATGGCAGACGACTGGCACGCTCAACTCCTGGAACTCGCGCCGCGCTGGGGTGCCCGGGTGGCGCCTATCGTGACCTATCGCGCGACGGGGAGCAACAATGCGGACTTGCCCTCGGAATGTCTCGTCGGGGGTGCCCCCGACAACCTGCCGGACCTGGTGCGCCGGTCCACGATTCTGCTCGCCATGACCGAATTCTCCGCAACGGCACCGCTTTACGGTATGGCTCGAGCTTCCGACAGGCTTCGCGTCGGGTCCATGCCGGGCGTCGCCCGGTTCATGGAGGAGTCCGGACTTTCGGCGGACTACAAGGCCATCGAAGCCAAGTGCAAGGTCCTGGTGGACATCTTCGACCGCGGAGTGGCCGCGGACGTCGCATTCTCGACCGGCCACACCTGCCATTTCGACCTTCCAGGGAAGGCCGATCCCGACGACGGCATTCTGCACCCCGAGAAGGCGGGGACCGAGGCCTGCCTGTCCAACTTGCCGGCCGGTGAGGTATACACCGTCCCCGACGAACGTGCTGGCAGCGCGACGCACGGCGAACTGCCTTTCTTCGTGGATGGCGAACTGGCTATCTGCGTCGTTGACCACAACCGGATCGTCGAGGTGAAAGGGAAATGGGAAGCCATCGCAGAACTGCGCCGGAAGTTCGTCGCAGACCCCGCGTGGGGCAATATCGCCGAATTCGCCATCGGACTCAACGACAAGGCCCGCGTCACCGGCATCGTTCTCGAGGACGAGAAGGCCGGGTTCCACTGGGCCTACGGGAGAAGCGACCACCTGGGCGGAACGGTCGGCGTCGAAGCATTCACCTCTCCATCCAATGTCGTTCATCAAGACATCGTCTATGCCGCCGGGAGCCCGATCGTTTGCAAGAAGCTCGAGATGATCTTCACGGATGGCTCGAGGCAGGTGCTTATCCGCGACGGGGAACTGCTCATCGACGGGTGAACGGCTCCGTTTCCGAGCCCCCTTCGTCCTCTCACCTGTTCCGGCCTCATCCAATCAACCCCGCGTTCTCGCCTGCCATGGCGGACACCGTGCCTGGCCTCGGTTCACGCCGCCCTCGGATTGTGCCGCTTCTCGAGGCGCCAGGCCCGGATCCCTGCTCGACCATGACACGAGCCTGGGACGGCCGGCTGCACCGGATCACCTCCTCCATGGGCGGCGTCGTGACGCGCCAGGATCCTTGTTCAAAAAAAAGCGCTCCAGGTTGAAGCATTCCGGGCTTTCCCACGTCAAGTACTTAAGCAGGCGCAACGCGAAGGGCCGGTCCCTCCGCGCGGCTCTTCGGACCCAACTCCTCGACACGGATGGCCCCCATGGCTGCATCACAACCGGCGGCGCAAGCTCGAGGTCGCGGTCATTCGCCCGGCCTGTTGGTCGGGCTGCCGCTGTTCCTGGTGCTCGTCGCAGCGGCCTTCGTGGCCGGGCGGCAGTTGCACGACCCTGTCCTCAAGACCGTGCTCGTGGGTTCCGTGCTTGCCGTGACCATCGCCATACCCCTGCTGCGCAGGGCGGCGGTCCTCACGCTCATGCTGGCCGGCCTGGCAGGCGCCAGCGCGTGGACCTGGCAAAACCGGCAGCATATCGCGACCATCAGCCGTGCATGGCGTGTATCCGCAGCTCGAGCAGTAGACCGCCTGGGAGGCCTGGCAGGACTCGATTCGGGCGTCACGAATCCAGGCAACTGGCGCATGTCCGCGCTCGTTCGATCGGTCGCCGGACCCTACCAGGCCTACCTGGACCAGGTCGACCCGCGTGACCCCGAGATCAACCGCGTCGCGTCCAGGATCGTCGAGGCGTGCGGCGACGCGGACCACGTGTGCGAAACCGCGCTCCTGCTGGGATTCGTCACCGAGGAGATCGCCTATCGCAACGATCCCCGGGGACAGGGCGACTATGTCAAGTCACCACGAGAGACCCTGGCGGCCGGGGCGGGTGACTGCGAGGACAAGACCATACTGCTCGTGTCGCTCCTCGAGAGCCTCGGCAACAAGACCTACATGGTGTTCACCGAGACACACACCTACCCGCTCGTCTGCTACGACACACCGCTGGACGGGTTGTTGCAGCAAAAGCGGAAAGAGATGGGGCGGACAGCCTTTCGGCGCTATCTCGTCACCCTGGCCCCGCGGCACGACGTGGAGGCGCTTCGCCGGGCATCGCGCCAGGTCGTTTCCGCCCGGATCGATGGCCAGTATTGCTACCCTCTGGAACCCACGGCTCGAGGCTCCTGGATTGGCCAGGATCATCGCGAGCCGCCCGTGGCGATCTTCGATTCCGTGGGCAGGCAGCGTGTCGCCATGCGCCGCTGACGGAGCGCGAATGCAAGAATGGACACGCATTTTTCTGTTGACAAGGGCACAGGTATGCTGTAATCCTATTATTGTGTCACGGTAACGTGGCGGTCGCGGTCAGGAATGGGCTGCATAATCGCGGGGCGTGAAGGCGTCGCGCCCGTGACCGTGCGGTCGTGGTCATGGGTGTCCGAAGAAGAGCTGGCCGATTCTTGACACAGGGACGGCCGGTGGGGAGTGGGACATGGTGGCGTACGCGGGTATCGCGATGATATGGGTGGTACTGAGCCTTCTTGGTTCCATGGCGTGGGGCCTGTTCGCGGGCTTTTCGGCCTGCGAAGGGGAGGGCGTGGGAGCGGCTCGCCCTACAGCTTTGCGATCTCCTTCTCGAGCCGGTCCACCAAGTCGTTCATCTGGTCGATCACGGCCTGGACCGTTTCAGGTTGGCTCAGGTCGACCCCTGCCTTTTTCAACAGTTCCATTGGATAGTCGCTCGAGCCGGATTTGAGCAAGGTCAAGTAGCGGTCGACAGCCTCCCGCCGGGTCCTGCGTGACGACTTCGGGTTCGTGATATCCTTGAACAACTTGGCCGAGGAAGCGAAGCAGGTGGCGTACTGGTACACGTAGTAGGGAGAGCGGTAGAAATGGGGGATGCGGCTCCACGCGATGTGGTAGGTGTCATCGAGGGTCATCGAGTCGCCGAAGAATTCCTGGAGCAGGCCGAAATAGAGGTTGCTCAGGGACTCCGACGTGACCGGGTCGCCGCGTTCCACCATGCGGTGCGCCTCGAGTTCGTAGGCGGCGAACATGACCTGGCCGTAGAAGGTGTTCTTGATGTTGTCTATGGCGGTCTGGAGGAGGAGGATGCGCTCCCTCGGGTCGTTGGTTTTCGATAGCATGAACTCGAGGAGCAGCGCTTCGTTCATGGTCGAAGCCACCTCGGCGACGAAGAGTGTGGGGTCTGAATAGGTGAACGGCTGTGTCTCCTGGGCCAGGATGGTGTGCATGGTGTGGCCCATTTCGTGGGCCAGCGTGAACACGTCGTTGAGCGTTCCGTGGTAGTTGATCAGCATGTAGGGATGCACGCCGTAGGTGCCTGCCGAGTAGGCGCCGCTACGCTTGCCCTCGGTTTCGTAGACATCGACCCAGCCGCCTGCGAACCCGGTACGGATCTTGGCGCCATACTCCTTGCCGAGCGGTTTCACCGCGTCGATGACCCACGTCACGGCGTCGTCGTAGTCGTAGCGCTTGTCCAGGTCGACCAGCGGGAGGCCGGAGTCGTAGAGGTGGTAGTCTTCGAGACCGAGGACCTTGTGGCGCAGCTTGTGGTATCGCTGCAGCGGCCCCACGCCCGCCCGGGTCGTGGCGATCAGGTTCTCCACGACCGAGACCGGGATATTGTTGCGGTACAAGGATGCCTCGAGGGTGCTCGAGTAGTTCCGGGCCTGGGCGTTTGCCCAGTCGCGTTGCAGTACGGCGTTGTAGATGGCTGCGTAGGTGTTGACGTGTGTCTTGTAGGGCGTGTAGTGGGCCTCGAACGCCGCGGCCCTGTCGTCCTGGTTGCGATTGGTCAGGAGGATCGCCTGGTAGGTCCCCGGCGTTATCGTTACTTCTTCGCCGTTCGAGAGGGTGATGGTCGGGAAGACGATATCCGCGGTGGAGAGCGCCGAGAAGATATCCACCGGCGACTGGCTGAAACGCTCGCTGTAGGCGAGCAGGAGTTCTCCCTCTTCGTCCAGTACATGGGCATGGAGGCGATAGAGGTTCTCGATAGCGAAGCGGTAGACAGCCAGCCGCTCATTCTCTTCCATCCACTTGCGGGCGGTCTCGAGGGGGATGGTGAGGTGTTCGGGGCCGAACCACGCCTCGGCCTGGGACTGCTTCTCGAACAGGGCGAAGACCTGCTGCGTCCGTGCCCTGATGTCGGTGTTCTTCTGGTTCAGATCGAACTGCAAGGCGGGGTAGCGATAGATGAGATAGGCGAGCTTGCCCAGTTCATCGCGGATTTCGTAGGCGGCGAGAAGCTGGTCCGGTCCTTGCGCGAGGGTGCCTTTCAGGCCGGCCATTTCGTCGATCTTGGCCTCGAACTGCTTGCAGGCCTCCTCCCATGCCTCCCAACTGTCGAAAATGTCTGAAACATCCCATTTGTACTTCGCCGGGATCTCGTCCCTGGAACGGTAGGCCGTTCCAGCCTCGGCAACCTCGTTGACTCCCATGGCACTCATGACTCCCAAGACAACCATCCAGACCAGATGTCGTTTCACAGTACTTGCCATCGTGGACATGCTCCTTTCCTTGGTGTCGCCACCGTGGACCCGACGCGCCCATCTCGCGCCGCGAAGGCACGGGCGCGGGCCGCCGGTAGCGATCCGTCCCGCCGGCGTGGATGTCGCACCCTGGGCGGAATCCGGCACGACCGGGAGCGATCCCTTGCGGCCAGCGGGCGCACGAATCGGCCGAACGCATGCCGGCTTCCACCCTCTGCCGGCGCTTCCTCCCACGGAAGCATTTTCCAATCGCGTCATCTTCTCACACTTTTGACCACCCCTGAACCATTTTCTGTCCGGTGTCCCCGGCTGGGCCGCTGGGGGCCGGTATCGAATCGTTGAATGAGACCGGGCGCCGGCATGCCGGCGAGCCGGGGCCACCCCGAATCCTGCACGCCGCACCCGCTTGACGCTTCCCTCGCCACCGGGTTATGTTGAAAGAAAAGACACATCGACCGTACACCGAACACAACGGAGTGAGGATGTCTCCCCTCTATTCGTCCTGTTTGCCGGGGCGCTTGCGCACCTTGCTCGGACCCTGGCTCCTGGCCATCTTCCTGCTCGCAGCCTGGTGTCCCAGGGCCACCGCCCAGACGCCTGCCAGCCCCGATTGGAAGGCCGTGGACGAGGCTCATCGCAGGATGGACTATCCGCGGGAAAGAGCGCTCATCGAGCCGTGGCGCGACCGTCTGGCCGCACACGTCGACTGGCTGTGGCGGATGGCCCGCCTCGACTTCGACGAGGCCTACCAGTTGCGAGACAGGGACGGGCGCAAGCAGCAGTTGCTCCGGCGCGGCCTCGAGTATGCCAGGAAGGCGCTCGGCACCGACGAAAAGTGCGCCAAGGCCCACCTCTACTACGCCATGATCATCGGCCAGATCGCTTACTACGAGGGCAACGAGGCCAAAATCCGCGTCTCCTACGAGGTCAAGAAGCATGGTTTGCGCGCTCTCGAGCTGGATCCGTCTTCCGCTTCCGCCTACCACATGATGGGACGGTGGCACTACGAACTGGCCGACCTGTCCTGGATAGAGCGCACCCTGGCCGAAACACTCTACAGCAAGCTGCCCGACGCCAGCTTTCCGGAAGCCGTCCGTTGCTTCAAGGAGGCTCGCAGGCTCGAGCCGGATAACGTCTCCCACGGACTCTGGCTGGCGAAGTCCCTGCTGGCGAACGACCAGCGGCATGAGGCACGAAAGGCGCTCGAGGCGGCCGTCAAGATCGTCCCCCCGGACGCCGCAGGACGCCGTGACCTCGAGGAGGCGAGAAAGCTCCTCGCCAGGTTGCAATAGGAGGTCTCGATGGCGTTCCGGGTGTATAGTGTCGCGTTCGACGACGGCGGGTTCCTTCCCGCACGCTACTCGGCGGATGGGGCGGACCGATCGCCGCCCCTGGCGTGGGTCGACCCCCCCGCGGACACCGCAGGGTTCGCGGTTCTGTGTATCGACCCCGACGCGCCAGGAGGGACCTGGTACCACTGGGCACGCTACGACATCCCCCGAGAAACCCACGGGCTCGAGGAAGGACACCCGGCGGGTGTGCCGCCGGCAGGGGGAAAGGAGGCCGTGAACGACTTCGGCAAGACCGGCTACGGAGGCCCTGCGCCTCCCCCCTCTCACCGACCCCATCGCTACGTCTTCACGGTCCTCGCCCTCGACGTCCCCACCCTTGGCCTCGGACCGTGCCCCGGGGCTCGAGACGTGGAACATGCCACCGCCGGGCACGTCCTCGCCGAAGCCTCGATCATGGCCAGGTACGGCCGCCGCGAACAAGGTCTCAGCAGGTGAGGTGGAAGCACGCCGCCACCTCGATCCCGTCGCTCACCGCGCCGTTGTAGCGCTCTACCGCCTCGCCCGTCCGGCAGACAACGACCTCGATGCCCCGTTCAGCACACAGCTCTAGGACCCGCACCTCCACCTTCATCATGCCCGCCGCACCCGTACCGACCACCAGCAGGCGGGGAGCGGTCTCGATCACGTCGCTGATGTCGGCCGGAGCGAGCCGGTGTCCCGCGGCCCGCCACCAGCCGCCCTCAATCCGTCCGTTCGAGTGGACTACCAGGTCCGAGGTGAATGTCCGGCCGGCGATCCGCATTCGTCCGAACGTGTAACCGTCGATCGTTGGTGCATGAGCCATCGCAACCTCATGGGTCTCAAAGCATGCCTGATTCTACCCACACCAGACCTGGAGGGCAAGCATGGTCATGTCGAAACCGCGGCCCCGGCCGCGTTCCGCTCGAACTCTCACCCGCTGCGTGCTATATTCCTGCAATGATGCACGATTGTGGCGCCACGCTGTCACCGCCGAATGGTCCCGGTGGAACCAACTGGTTTTCTTGGAGCGGCCTCGATGCACGTTGGCCCGTCCTCCGTTGTCGCGACCCTGAACGTGGGAGATGATGCCAGATGTCAGCTCGAATCACACAGCCCCTCCTCGCTCTCTTCATACTTGCCGCTGTATCGGCATGCCCCGATTCGGGGGACGATGATGCCAGTCCGTCTCCGTCCCCCGGTGCAACCAGCGAACCGGAACGCACCCCCACGCCGGCGCCTTCGAGCGCCCTGACGCCAACACCCGTGGGGCCCGTGGCAACACCGACACCATACTCCTCGGCGCCCACACCAACACCGCCTGCCGGTGAGCCGACTCCGGCGCCGACACCCCCTGCGCCGACACCCACTCCCGAACCGTCCCCTCCAACGCCGACACCGCCTGCACCGACCGTCACGCCCGAGCCCCCCACACCGACACCGCCTGCACCGACCGCCACGCCCGAGCCCCCCACACCGACACCGACCGTGGACAGCGATGGGGATGGTGCGCCGGCTGCCGTGGACTGCGACGACGCCGACCCGTCGATCCACCCGGGCGCGGAGGAGACCTGCGACGACCAGGACAACGACTGCGACGGCGAGATAGACAACGGCCTGACCTTCACCAACCTGTACGCGGACGGAGACGGGGACGGCTACGGGACCGGGGAGCCCGTTTCGAGCTGCCGGCCCCTCGAGGGGTACGTGGAAACGGGAGGAGACTGCGACGACACCGACCCGTCGATCCACCCGGGCGCGGAGGAGACCTGCGACGACCAGGACAACGACTGCGACGGCGAGATAGACAACGGCCTGACCTTTACCGGCCTGTACGCGGACGGAGACGGGGACGGCTACGGGACCGGGGAGCCCGTTTCGAGCTGCCGGCCCCTCGAGGGGTACGTGGAAACGGGAGGAGACT
>JAJRTE010000003.1 GCA_024278455.1 Myxococcota bacterium | reverse complement strand
GCGCACGTTGGCCGAGAAGCCCTGGATGTAGCTGACGAGATGCTGGGCGATGTTGTCCGGGTCGCCCTTGAGCTTCTCGAAGTCGAGGGGCGAATGGTTGTGGAACCGCTGCCCTGCGGCCCGATTCAGCCTGGCATCCAGCGCCTCGCCCTCGAGCTTGGCCCCCGAGCGCCGGTGCGCGGCAAGCACCTTCGCCTTGGTCGGCGCCAGGACGCAATCGAAACGCCGCAGCACCGTCATCGGCAGCATGACCCGCTCGTACTGCGGAGGGCGGTAGGGACCACGCAGAAGGTCGGCAATCTGCCAGATCAGGTTTGCGAAGTAGTTGTGGTCAGGCATCCGTATCCATCACTCGGTTCTTGCTCTCTCGCGGCATCGTGCTTCCGGAGTTGGTCTGTGCGCCGAACTTGGGCGACCACGGCCGCAGCGCCGTTCGCTGGACGCGCGGCGTTCATCGAACTCCTTGTTCTATCCAATCTCCCTTCATCCACACTGGAATCAGTGGCCGATTGAAAGTACAGAATCACATCCCAAGCCAGTCTAACTATCCCCCCCCTTTGTCGTCAACGAAAAGCAGGGAAATGTCTCTTGACTGAAACTAGCCTGCCGACCGACCTGACATGGCAATTGCATGCCTACTGAACATGTTCCCGACCGCCCGGGGAAAGCGCGTCGGCACCACGCCATGGCAAATCCGACGGGCAATGGATGCCGTCCGCATCTATCGCCATCAGTGTCGAGTGGGAGTCTATCGGGGCGCGTTCCCGGCGGGCCGCCCGATGTCGCGGGCGGCTTCGAGGTGGTTCACCGGCGCGAATGACGGCATAATCCTGTGAGAATACGTCGATCGACACCCGATCCACCGGAAGAGACGAGGAGGACCATGATGGCCCATTGCAGACTGGACAGCAGGAACGCTCGCAGCGCTCGAGGCGCCCCGCCCTTTTTTGCATGGCTTGCCCTGGCCACCTTGGCCGCGGCGGTCGCGCCGAATGCTCGAGCAGAGTTGCCCATGCCGGTCTACCCGGCATGCGGGAGCGAACCGGATCACGACGCGGAGAACTGTCCCAATGACTTCGGGGAACCGTGGGAGAAGATCTCGTACATCAAGGGGAACTACTACTACATGGTCCGTGTCGACGAGCAGGCCATCGGCTCCGGCATCCACCTGGACCGGGCCTTCGCCGTGGAAACGGGCGATTGGGCGGTCACCATCGCCAGCCTCGACTCCGGGATCGAGTGGGACGAGGGGAACCTCCGGCGCAAGTTCCGAATCAACACCGGCGAGTTGCCCTTGCCTCAGTATGCCGACGGACGGACCGCGGCGAGCTATGACCTGGACGGCGACGGCCTGGTGACGGTCGACGACTACGCCCAGGACCCTCGAGTCTCCATCGCGGCGGGCAACGACGCCGCGGACGACCGTCTCGAGCCGTCCGATCTCATCTACACCTTTTCCGACGGGCTCGACTCCGACGGCAACGGCTACACCGACGACATCGCGGGCTGGGACTTCCTGTGGAACGACAACGACCCGTTCGACGACGCCCAGAACCAGGGTTACAGCCACGGCACCATCCAGTTGAGGCGTTCTGGCGCCGAGGGAGGTGACGGGGGGTCCATCGGGTCCTGCCCCAACTGCTCGGTGATGATGCTTCGTGCCGGGGATTCGTTCATTTCGGAGACATCGGCCTACGCGCAGGCCATCATCTACGCGGTGGACAACGGGGTGAAGGTGATCCAGGTCGAACTGGGCGCGGTGAACGCCTCTTCCCTGGCTCGAGACGCCCTGGACTACGCCTGGGAACACGGCGTCACCGTCGTGGCGTCCGCGGCCGACGAGGCTTCCATCCACGCGAACCTCCCCGCGGCCTTGCACCATGCCATCGTGGTCCATCCCATCACCTTCAGCGGCTCGAGCGAGTCGGACTCCGAGAGCTTCCTGGTGTTCAACAACTGCTCGGACTTCGGCGGGCGGCCCACCATGGTGGTATCTGACGACGGGTGTTCCTCCGAGGCGACGGCCGTGGGGTCCGGCCTCGCCGGCCTCATGCAATCGGCCTCCCTCCACACCGGGGCCGACTTGACCGCCAACGAGATCTACCAAATTTTCATCCACACCGTGGATGACGTGTGGGTGCCGGAGGCCTACTACGGCATCGAAGACTGGTATCCCTCCAAGGAAGGGTTCGACCGCTACTTCGGGTACGGCCGGGTCAACATCCGGCGGGCGCTGGACCAGGTGCTCGAAGGCGCCATCCCCCCGGAGGCGGACCTGCTCTCCCCGGACTGGTTCCAGGTCATCGACCCCACGCGCTCCCCGGTGATCGACGTGGTCGGGTATGCAGCGGCCAACCGCTCCTCCTCGTTCCACTACGTCGTCGAATGGGGGCCGGGACTGGATCCGACGCCGGAGGAGTTCGAGATCATCGCCGTGAGCGACCAGCGGGTCGACCCGATCGACGGCCTGCTCGCACGGTGGGACATCTCCGCCATCCCCACCTCGTTGCTGGATCCCGCAGCGCCGATCCCGCCGTTTACGCTCGAAGACGACAACGTTACGCGCATAGACAAGATCAACACCCACACCGTGACGTTGCGGGTGCGCGTGGTCGACGCCGAGGGCCGCGAGGGCGAGATGCGCAAGACGCTGTACCTGCGCACCGACCCGGACCTGCTCGACGGGTTCCCTCTTTTCTTCAATGCTTCCCTCGAGGCGTCCCCGAAGCTCGTGGACATGGATGGGGACGGCGTGGACGAGATCGTCGTGGCCACGTCCGACGGTATCGTCCACGTGATGGACGCCACCGGGGCCGACCTGCCCGGCTGGACCGTGCACACCGGCCGGCTCAGGACCCTCGACCCGGCACTGCCGGGCAACCACGCCAACGCGCCCGCCTACCGCACCGGAGCCATCGACGTGAACCGGCCCCAGTCGCTCATGGGCACCCCGGCGGTCGGCGACCTGGACGGAGACAACCGCCTCGAGGTGGTGGTCGCCACGTTCGATGGGGAGGTCTTCGCCTGGTACGACGACGGGACCCTCCTGTCCGACTTCCCGGTCTCCCTCGACCGCTCCTTCGCCAACCAGGCAACCGCCGGGGAAGACAACCTGGTCGAGGATGGATTCATGGTCGGCCCGGCCCTCGGCGACCTGGACGGGGACGGCCGCCTCGACATCGTGGCAGCCGGCATGGACCAGCACGTGTACGCCTGGAACTGGCGCGGTCAGCTCCTTCCCGGATGGCCGGTCAAGGCAGCTTGGCCCTACGACGCCCACGTACCGGTCAAGGGAGCCAGGATCAACACCGCTCCGGCCATAGGAGACGTGAACGGCGACGGTCTCCTCGACGTGGTCGTGAGCACCGGGGAGATCATCGATTTCGTCTACGCCCCCACCTACGCCATCCACGGCGACGGCACCCTCCACCGCGGCGGCCCCTTCCTCCGGGGATGGCCCATCAAAACCCTGGGCCTGTACGCCAACCTGTTGCCCACCATCGGCACCGGAAGCACCTCCAACCCGGTCCTCGCCGACATCGACGGGGACGGCACGCTCGAGGTCGCAACCCACACCGTGGCCGGCCACGCCACGGCCCGAAGCGGCTCCATCTTTCGCTCGGACGGATCGATCTACTCGAGACTCGATTACCTCGGCCGAACCCTCGGACCCCTCAGCAACGTCGACGAGCCGATCGTGATGCCGTTGATCTGCTCCGGGGCCTTCGGCGACCTCGACCAGGACGGCTCCCTGGACTACACCATCGGCCTGGCCGGCGGATCGATGCTCGGAAACCTCATCACCAACAACCGTATCATCAACGGCACGTTCTCCACCGGCGCATTCGACGCCACGACAGGCAAGTTCCTCCCCGGCTTCCCCCACGTCGTCGCCGACATGCAGTTCTTCGTTCAGCAGTCCGTCGCCGACATCGATGGGGACGGGTACCCGGAATCCATCTCGAGCAACGGGGCGTTCACGGTCCACGCCTTCAACTACCTCGGCGACGAGCCTGAAGGATGGCCCAAGCTCACCGGCCAATGGGGCATGGGCGCCCCGGCCATCGGCGACGTGGACGGCGACGGATACCTCGAGGTGGCCCAGGCAACCCGCTCAGGATACCTCTACGTCTGGAAAACTCGAGGCCCCACCCCGAATCGAGGCGGTATCGTGGAATGGGGGTCCTACCAGCATGACCCGCGCAACACCGGAAACTACGAGACTCTCTCCTTCCGGGCTCGAGTCCAGCCTGGCACGCCGGCCCGGGGACGCCGGTAGAGCCACCGGCCCGGACTCGGCCACCGCCCACAGGCCCCCACCATCGCCCCTTCGATACGACCGGGGTCGAGCCCGGCCTGTGCCGGCACCTGATCGACGGTTGCCATTGACGGCACCCGTGTCTGCCTGTACAGTGGCCTCGACGTCTCGCCCACCGCGGCAGCCATGGGGCCAGCCTTCGGGCAGCACGTCCGAGCCGACTCCCCCTCGAGGGACGAAGTTTCCACCCGCCCATGGAGCGCGCATCGCATGGACGCCGAGCCGCACAGCCGACCCGACTGGCT
>JAJRTE010000228.1 GCA_024278455.1 Myxococcota bacterium | reverse complement strand
CTCAGGGAGGGCGCCGATCTCGTCCGGCCCCTGCCGGGCAACCGCCGCCGGGATCTGCTCGACGCTGCTCGAGCCCTCGGCCTGGACCTGGACGGCCGAGCGTTCCGGGAGGAAGCCTTTCTCGAGGAGATCGATCATTTCGACAACGGGCTTTTTCGCTTGCCACCTCGAGAAGCCGTGTTGATGGACCCGGCGCAGCGGCTGTTGATCGAGACCGCCTACCAGGCCCTGGAGGACGCCGGGTATGGCGGGGCCGCATCGCGGGGCAGTGAAACCGGAGTGTTCATCGGGCACAGTCCCGGACACTGGCGCTACCAGGACCTGCTCGCGCGCCTCGAGCCTGGCGAAGGCACGCGGCTGGTCCCGGGCAACCTCCCGAGCATGATGGCCGGGCGGGTGGCCTATCTTCTCGACCTCAGGGGGCCGGCCCTGTGCGTCGATACCGCCTGTTCCTCCTCCCTGGTCGCCTTGCACCTCGCCGTCCGCGCGTTGCGAAGAGGTGAGTGCCGGATGGCCCTGGCCGGGGCGTCCAAGGTGGACCTGTTGCCTCTCGAGTCAGAGGTTCTGAAGGAGATCGGCGCATCGGACGGGAGGACGCGCACGTTCGATGACTCGAGCGACGGAACCGGAGGCGGGGAGGGGGTCATCGTCTTCGTGCTGAAGCCTCTTTCTCTCGCCGAGCGTGACCGGGACCACGTGTACGGCATCGTGAGGGGCAGCGCCGTCAACCAGGACGGGCGGAGTGCCGGGGTTACCGCGCCTTCGGCCCGGGCCCAGGCCGATGTGATCGTCGCGGCATGGCACGATGCCGGCATCGACCCGGAAACCCTCTCATTCATCGAGGCCCACGGGACCGGAACGAAGCTCGGTGACCCCGTGGAACTCGAGGGACTCACCCTGGCCTTCCGCCGGTTCACTCGGCGCCGGCAGTTCTGTGCGGTGGGCTCGATCAAGGCCAACGCGGGGCACCTGGACACCGCCGCGGGCGCGGCCGGGGTCCTGAAGTGTCTCCTGGCCATGCTGCACCGGCAACTGCCGCCGCTCGCCCATTTCCAGGTACCCAACCGGGAGATCGCGTTCGAATCGTCGCCCCTGTACGTGTGCGACCGGCTGCAGGACTGGGACCGGGAAGGGGAACCGCTCCGGTGCGCGGTCAGCTCGTTCGGGCTGAGCGGCACCAACTGCCACCTGGTGCTCGAGTCCTACCAGGACGCTCCACGTCCAGACCGTGGCGATCGGAATCGACCCGAGCTGCTCCTCCTCTCGGCGAGAAGCGAACAGGCGTTGCAGCAGTTGGCCGGCGCGTGGGCCGAGTGGCTCCCTTCCGTCTCCGCGGCTGACGCGAGTTTCACCGCTGCAACGGGCCGCGAGCACTTCGGGTGCCGCCTCGCCGTGGCCGGTGCAGGTCCCATCGGGCTCAAAACCGCGCTCATGGCGTTCGTCTCCGGGAAGCCCCCCCCGCCGGGTGTGCTCGTCGTATCCGGTCATCACCGTTCGCCCGCGACCGGCACCGGAGATGTGGCTGCGGGCACCCCGGGGCGTGCAGAGAAGATCCGGATCGACAGGGAGGCCCGGGAGATCATCCGGGCCGCCGGGCGCGCGCGGGAACCGGAAGCGTTGCGGCGGCTGGCCGAGCTGTACGTGGCCGGCGCCGATCCCGGCTGGCACGACCTCTTCTCCGGGCAAGACTGCCGTCGTGTGCCGGCCCCTGCCACCCCGCAGGAAAGGACTCGAGCCTGGCCGGAACCGGTACGGTCCCTGCCGGGACGGGACAAGACCCGGGCGGGTCTCCTGGTGCCGGCGTCTGGCCCCGCCTCCTCGAGCCTCCTGTTGCAACAGTGCCTGGCCGCGTCGAAAGACGTGGACATCTGGGCATCCACCTATCGGCCCGAGGCCCACTGGCTCTTCGGAGAGCACCGGGTCGCCGGACGTCACCTGCTGGTCGGGACCGCGATGATGGAACTCATGGTGCAGCTCTCGCGGCGCTACGTCCCGGACACCGGCGTGGAGATCGATGACCTGGTACTCCTCGAGCCCCTGGAGATGTTTCCCGGGCGGGACACGGAGGTGCGCGTCGTCGTCCGGCGGGAGTCCTCCCTGCTGCATGTATCGGTCGAAACGAAGCGAGAGGACGGCGCGTGGACGACCCATGCCCGCGGGCGTGTTCGTCCCCTGCCGGACCCGGGCCACCGGGCCCCGATCGAGGTGCCCGGCGGTGCCTTCCCTGCCTCCTTGCAGTCCGATTCCCCCGCGTTTCGGGAAGCAGGAGTGCACAACGCCGGCGTCGTTCAGGTGGGGCCCCACTGGCGCGCACTCGTCCGGACCGTCCACGAGGAGAGAGAATCCTTCGCATCCCTCCACGTGGACGCTCGATGGGAAAACGAACTCGACGCCTTCGTGCTCTATCCTCCTCTGCTGGACCTGGCCGTGAGCTTTCCGCTCGAGGGCGAGACATCGTTGTTCCTCCCCATGGGATTCCGGACCGTGCGGGTTTTCGGATCGACACCCTCCCGGTTCGTTAGCCATGCCGTTCCGGCGTCGAGCCGGGGAGAGGACACCCGGACGTTCGATGTGCGGATGGCCGGCGCGGACGGCGTGACGTTCCTCGAGTGCGAGGGGTTGACGTTCAAACGGGCGCGCCTCCCGGATGGCGGAAAGCTGAGGTACTTCTCGAGGAGGTGGGAGGAGATCCCAGCCATCGATGCCGCTGTGCCGTCGGGCCGGCGCATCCTCCTCGTGTCTCCGGAGAGCGGCTGGGCCGACGGCCTGGAAGCGACGCTGCGGGCGGCGGGCAACCGGGTGGCCAGGGTCGTGCTGGGCGAGCGGGGCGAAGCGTCGGACCCGGACCGGGTGGAGATGTCGGGTGGCGAGCGGTTCGAGGCGACCGGGACCGGGCCCGAGTTCGAGCAGATTCTTCACCGCACCGGAACGCCCGACCTGGGCGTGTTCCTGTTCTGGTACGACCAGTTCGCGCAGGATATCCCCGAACCAGAACGGTGTCGTCTGCGTCGTGCGCGGGGCATCTCCGCCGCGTTCGGCTTCGTCCGGGCCCTGGGGACCGCACCCTCGAGGCCCGGCGGCGTGGAGGTCGTCGTTGCTGCCGAGGAGGTGTTTCGTCCGGTCGGGGAGACCACTCCCCGGAATCCCGATGGGGCTGCCCTCTTCGGCTTCTGCCGGGTGGTGAACCTCGAGTACTCGGGGTTGCATTGCCGGTGTCTGGACCTGTCACGGCGCATGCCGGCCTCGACGTTCGCCGCGTTCCTGGGATCCCCCGCTTCGCCGCGCGTCCTGGCGTGGCGGGACGGGACCTGGTTCGCGGAAGCCCTCGACCTCGTCCAGGACGATCCGGCTGAGCCACCGGACCTGCGAGGTGGGACCATCCTGATCACCGGTGGGACTCGAGGAATCGGGCTGGCACTCGCGCGGCACCTGGCCCATCGAGGCGTGGCCAGGCTGATTCTGCTGGCGCGCACCCCCCTTCCCGAAAGGAGCCGCTGGGACGCCCTGGTGCTGGACGACGCGGGAGAACCCGGCGGTTCGCCCGGATCCTCCAGGGAGACCGGGGAAGCCCTCGACGCAGAACAGCGGGATGCCTTGCGCACGCTGCTGGACATCGAGGCCACCGGGTGCGCGGGCGAGTTCTTCGCCGTGGACGTCGCCGACCACACCGCCTTGGCCGGAGTGCTGGACGAGGTACACCGGCGCCACGGTCCCGTTTCGGGAGTCATTCACTGTGCAGGCGTGGCCGGCGAAGGGGTCATCGCCCGCAAGTCCCTGGAGGCGTTCGAGACGGTGCTGCGGCCCAAGATCGAGGGCACGCGATATCTCGACCTGCTGACTCGAGACGACCGGCCCCGGCTGTTCGTGCTTTGCTCGGCGTTGACCGCGGTCACGGGTGCGCTGGGGCAGGCCGACTATGCCGCCGCGAACGCCTTCCTCGATGCCTACGCTATCCAACGCAGCGCGCTGGTCGGGCCGACGGTTGCGATCGCCTGGCCTGCGTGGCGGGAAACGGGCATGGCTGTGCGGCACGGTGTCGATCCCGATGGCCTGTTCCACGGGCTGAGCACCGAGGAGGGATTGCAAGCCTTCGACACCATCCTGGGGCTCGGCGTGACGCAGGTCTGCCCGGGGAGGGTCAACCTTGCCGCCTGGGAGGCCCTGGACGACCGCACGAGGTCGCTGGTAGGGGCCGGCACCGCCGCTGCACTGCTGCCCGGGGGGCGCGCAGGCAGGTCCCGGTCCGGGAGGGACGCCCGGGGCGAGGAACTTGCCACGGTGAGGTTGACCGGCCGGGATGACGGGCGCTACTCGCGCCTCGAGAACCTGGTGGGCCGGGCGTGGGCGCGGGTGCTGGGCTACGACGAAATCGACATCAACGCAAGTATTTACGACCTGGGCGGCGACTCCATCAACGCGGTGGACATCGTCAATCGTATCAACGACGATTTGGGTATCTCCGAGAGCCTCACCGGGCTTTTCGAAGCCCCCACCATCCACGAGTACGCGCGCCGGCTCGAGGCCCGGCTCGACGCGCCTGGAGAAGAGGCTGACATTGAGCCTGTGGCCATTCCCCGGGTCGAACCTCGAGCGTTCTATCCTCTCTGCCCGGCCCAGCGCCGGTTGTTCGTCCTCCATCTCCTGCACCCGTCCGACATCGGCTACAACCTCCCGGACGCGAGGATCCTCGAGGGAGAACTGGACCTGGTGCGGCTGGAGCAGGCGTTTCGGAACCTCATCGAGCGCCACGAATCACTCCGGACCTCCTTCCACATGGTGGACGGGACCCCGGTCCAGCGGGTCCACGAACAGGTGTCGTTCTCCATCCCGGTGCAACCGATTAGCGAGGAAGAGGTCCCGGCCCGCGTGTCCGACTTCGTGCGGCCGTTCGACCTCGGCGAGGCACCCTTGCTCCGCGCGGCCGTGTTCGTTCTCGAGGAGAACCGGTTTCTCCTCCTCTTCGATGTGCACCATATCGTCGCGGACGCCATGTCCATCGACATCCTGTGGGAGGAGCTGGTCGCCCTCTATTCCGGCCTGTCGCTTCCGCCTCTCGAGCTGGCGTTCAAGGACTACGCCGCGTGGCAGGCGCAGCGTGTGCATGCCGGGGCGCTGGCCCCCCATGAGGCCTACTGGGTGAGCCGGTTCCAGGACGGCGTGCCGGTGCTCGATCTCCCCCTCGACTTCCCGCGCCCGGAAGTCCAGAGCTTCGAAGGCGACCTGTTCTACCACGAGATCCCCGCGGAGACGACCGAGGCGCTGAGAAGATTCGCCGCGGACCGGCGGGTCACGCTGTACGTGGTCATGCTCGCCGCGTTCCTGGTGGTCCTCGCGCGCTACTCCGGCCAGGAGGACCTGGTGGTTGGATCGATAGCGCTCGGGCGGACCCGGCGCCGTCTCGAGCGTGTCGTCGGCATGTTCGTCAACGTCCTGCTCATTCGTGCCTTCCCCGAGAGGACGAAAAGGGTGGATGCGTTCCTGAAGGAGGTTCAGCGCACAGCCCTCGAGGCCCTCGACCATCAGGAGTATCCCTTCGACGCGCTCGTGGATCGGCTCGACGTGGCCCGGGACACGAGCCGAAGCCCCTTGACCGATGTCCTCTTTTCCTACATGAGCTTCGACCGGTGGACGGCGCGCCGGGAGCAGGCCGACCTGGGCGGACTCCGCGTGCTACCCTACCACGGGCCGCGCAAGGTCGCTGCCAAGACCGACTTGACGCTGTTCTGCACCGAGCAGACGCGGCTCACGCTCGTTTTCGAGTACTGCTCCACCCTGTTCTCCCGGGACACCGTCTCGAGGATGGCCCACCACATCGAGCACGCCGCGGTCGCGCTGATGCGTGGGCCGGACGGCAGGATCGGAGAGATCGACCTGGTCACCGGTCCGGAACGGAAGCAGATCCTCGAGGTGTTCAACGCACCCTACGGCTCCGTGCCGGAGGAGAACGTGGTGGCCATGGTCGCCGCGCAGGCTTCGCGCACACCGGGGACCCGCGCGATAGTGTGCCGGGACGCCTGGCTGGACTATGCGACCCTCCAGGCATGGGTCGACAGGGTGTCGAGCGGGATCCAGGCGCACCGCGGTCGTCGCGATGCGAGCACCTCGAGTCCTCGATCCGGCGTCGCGGATGGAGACGTGCGCGGAAGAACGGCGCACCACGCGCCCCCGGGAGAGGTTCGGACGGATGGCGGGGCGAATGGCGAGGCGAGTGGGACGGCGTCGCAACCCCTGGTCGCGGTGCTGGTCGAGCGCCGGATAGAACTCATCCCGGTCCTGTTGGGTATCCAGCATGCCGGCGCCGCCTATCTGCCGATCGATCCCACCCTGCCGGACGCTCGCGTTCGGGTGCTGATCGACCGGTCCGGCGCCGGGCTGGCAGTGGTGTCGAAGGCGCAGCGGCGACGTCTGCCGGCGGAACTCCCTTTCGTGCTCGTGGAGACGCTCCTGCCGCGCGAGGAGAGATCGGCCCCACCTCCCGGTCGTTTGGAACAGCGGGCACCACGGTGCGAGGATGTCTCGAGTCGTGCGCTCGCCTACGTGATCTATACCTCCGGCACCACCGGAGAGCCGAAGGGGGTGGCGATCGAGCACCGCAGCCTCACCAACTTCCTCCATGCCATGCGGGAGGTGGTGCCGCCGGAAGGTGAAGAGGCCGTTCTGGCACTGACCACCATGTCGTTCGACATCTTCATCCTCGAGGCGTTCTATCCTCTCACCGTGGGCCTTCGCGTCGTGCTGGTGAGCGACGAGGACGCCGCGGACATCGACCGGGTGCAACGTATCGTCCGGGAGGAACGGGTTACGGTGGTTCAGGTAACCCCGTCCCGGTTGAAGATGCTTCTCGACGCCGATCCCATGCTCGAGAGCTTGCGCGGCGTGCGGACGCTGCTCGTGGGAGGTGAGGCGTTTCCGGAGCACCTGTTCTTGCGGGTGCGAGACACTTTCCGCGGGCGGATCGTCAACCTCTACGGACCGACGGAGACCACGGTCTGGTCGGCGAGCAAGGACCTCACCAGCGCCAGCAGGGTGACCGCTGGAAAACCGGTAGCCAACACGCGCGTCTACCTGTTCAACGGGGACCTCCTCGCGCCAATCGGCGTGCCCGGGGAACTCTATATCGGCGGGGCAGGGGTGGCTCGAGGCTATCACCGGGACCCGGAGACCTCGGCGAAGCAGTTCGTACCCAACCCGCTGGACCCGACCGAACGGCTCTACCGCACGGGCGACAGGGCCCGTTGGACCCCTGCCGGCGAGATCCAGGTCCTCGGCCGGCTGGACAGGCAGGTGAAGGTGCGCGGCCACCGGGTGGAACTCGAGGAGGTGGAAGCGGCGATGCGGGGATTCACGAACATTGACGATGTCGTGGTGGTGGACCGCCGCTCGTCCGGGGGCGACGTGACCCTGGCCGCCTACTACAGGTCTCGAGACGCCATCGATCCCGCCGAGCTGCGTGGGTTTCTGAGCGCGCGTCTTCCCGAATACATGGTGCCGGCCTGGTTCATGCGGATCGACACTATCCCGCTGACGCCGAACGGCAAGCTCGACCGTGCCCGACTGCCCGGGCCGGAACGGGGAGCGTTGGGGTTGCCGCAGCCCTACGTGGCCCCCTCCTCGCAGGTCGAGCAGGTGGTGCACGACGTGTGGTGTCGCGTCCTCGGTCTCGACCGGGCCGGGGTGGACGATGGGTTCTTCGACCTGGGAGGAAACTCCCTCGCGCTCATCGAGGTGAGCAGCGAGTTGTCACGCGCATTCGGCAGGGAGGTGCCACCGATGAGACTTTTCACCTACCCGACGATTCGGCGTCTTGCCGCGTTCCTCGAGGCGGCCCGGGAGGGGGGTGCGGCTGCGCCAGGACCCGGAGATCAGGCGGGAGACGAGGGCCAGGATCACAAGAGAGAGCAGGCCCGAGCCCGTGTCTCGGCGCGGCGAAAGCGGGCGGTGCAAGCATCTCGAGTATCTCGAGATCGAGAACTCGAAAAGGACGGGGGCCCTTGATAGACCCGTGCGGCGCGCGCCCTCGAGCCGGTGACGGCCGGCAAGAGCAGGGAGTTCACGATGGAACAGTGGAGGGAAGACGCCACCGGGCAGGAGGTCGCGGTGATCGGCATGGCCGGTCGCTTTCCGGGCGCGAGGGACTTGGCCGCCTTCTGGGAGAACCTGGCCGCCGGGAGGGAAACCATCTCCCGCCATGCCCGGGAAGACCTGCTCCGGGCCGGCGAGTCGCTCGAGGCCATCGAGCACCCGGACTACGTGGCCGCGAGCGGCGCCTTGGAGGATGTGGCGCTGTTCGACGCCGCGTTTTTCGGCTACACCCCGGCGGAAGCGGAGATGATGGATCCCCAGATGCGTATCCTCCACGAGTGCGTTCATGACGCCCTGGAGGACGCCGGTCATCCGTCCGGCTCGACGGACCTGGCCATCGGTGTGTACGCCGGCGTTTCCGCCAATCTCGCCTGGGAGGCCCTGGTGGCGTTCGGCGGGGAACGCGACGTCTCCGGGCAGTGGGAGGCGGAGAAGCTGTTCGACAAGGACTACATCCCGACCCGGATTTCCCACAAGCTGGACCTCCGCGGTCCAAGCATGAGCGTCTGCACGGCCTGCTCGAGTTCGCTGGTCGCGGTGGACCAGGCATGCCAGGCCCTGCTCGCCGGGGAGTGCGACATTGCCGTGGCCTGCGGGGCGTCGGTGGCGATTCCCCACGGCGTGGGCTATCGCTGGCAGCGAGGGATGATCGGCTCTCCGGACGGCCATTGCCGGCCGTTCGACGAAGCGGCCGCGGGAACGGTGCGCGGCAGCGGAGCCGGCGTCGTCGTGCTCAGGCTCCTCGAGGACGCCCTGTCGGACAGGGACCACATCTACGCGCTGGTCAAGGGCTCGGCGGTGAACAACGACGGCGCGCGCAAGGCCGGTTTCACCGCCCCCAGCGTGGAGGGGCAGGCCGAGGTCATCCGGACCGCCCACCGTGTCGCTGCCGTTCCGCCCGAGACCATCACCTACGTCGAGGCACATGGTACCGGAACACCCCTTGGGGACCCGGTCGAAGTGGACGCCTTGAAGGCCGCGTTCGGACCGCCCGGGCGCGGTCGCTGCCTGCTGGGGTCGGTCAAGAGCAACATCGGCCATCTCGACAACGCCGCCGGCATCGCCGGGTTCATCAAGACGGTTCTCGCGCTCTACCATCGTCGCATTCCGCCGACGCTGAACATCCGGAAGCCCAGCCCGTTCCTGGCCCTCGAGGAGAGTCCGTTCCGTCTGTGCACCGCCCTCACCCCGTGGGAATCGAGCACGGTTCCTCCTCGGGCCGGGGTGAGTTCCTTCGGGATCGGCGGCACGAACGTCCACGTCGTTCTCGAAGCGTGGCGTGCTGGCGCGGAGACCGGCGGAGAAGCGGCAGGTGTCGGCAGTCCGGCACCTTCACGGTCTCGGTCCCGCCTCTTTCCTTTGTCGGCCCGGTCCCCGGCGGCCCTGGAGCAGCAGAAGGCACGGCTCTTCGCGTGGCTGACCGAACATCCCGGCTGCGCCCTCGAGGACGTCGCGTTCACACTCGCGGCCGGGCGGCGGCCGCTCGAGCACCGGTGGAGCCGCGTGGTATCCACCGTTGCGGACCTGGCGAGTGCCCTGGTGAACCGCGCCGGCGCGGACTCACGGTATCCCATCGCGTCCCGCGCCGCCCCGAAGGTGATCTTCCTGTTCCCCGGGCAGGGCGCCCAGTACCCGGGCGCGGGCGCGGCCCTCTACCGCGCCGAACCGCGGTTTCGGGAGGTGTTCGACACCTGCTCTCGCAAGGTCGAGGAGCGCACATCGATCGACTTGACCGCGATGCTTCTCGAGGAGGAAGCCCGGGAGGGAGATGAGCAGGGAGAGGAGGAGATCGCGGGGCAGGGAGATGAGCAGAGAGAGGCGCGGGGAGAAAAGGAGGAGGAGCATGGCCTGAGCGTGGGAGAACATCGTACCGACCGCGTTCAGCCCCTGCTGTTCTGCCTCGAGTACGCCCTGGCAACACTGCTGATGGACTGGGGCATCAGCCCTGCGGCCATGGGCGGGCACAGTGTCGGCGAGTTGACGTGCGCCTGCATCGCCGGGGTGCTGAACCTGGACCAGGCCCTGGAACTTGTCGTCCAGCGCGGCGCGTTCATGCAAGCGATGCCGCCTGGCCGCATGCTGGCGGTCGGGTGCGATGAGCGGGTCGTCGCACCGTACCTCGAGGCCGTGGAAGGCATTGTGATCGCCGCGGTCAACGCCCCGGGTCGCGTGGTCGTGTCCGGGGAGCCATCCGCCATTCGGCAGCTTCACGCGCAACTCGAGCAGCATGGTATTCCCGCGGTGCGGTTGAGGACCTCTCATGCATTCCATTCTCCGATGATGGCTGCTGCCGCCTCCCGCTTGGCCCGGGCAGTGGACGGCTGGACAGGCGGTTCCCCGGCCGTCCCCTACGTATCCAACATCGACGGCAACTGGGTGGACGCGGAACTGGTTCAGGACGGCACCTACTGGGCACGTCACATCCTCGAGCCGGTGCGGTTCGACGCCTGCCTCGAAACCCTGTCGTCCCTCGACAACGCCCTGTTCCTCGAGGTGGGCCCTGGCACCACGCTCGCCGGTTTCGTTGGGCAGCATGTCCGGGCGCGAGGGGCGTCCTCTGTGCCCGTCCTCTCGACCCTGGGAAGGAGGACCGGCCCGGAGGACGAACACGCTCGGCTCCTCGAGACGGCCGGTAACCTGTGGTGTCGGGGCGTACCGGTGAGGCTTGAACGTCTCGCCCGGGATGAGACGGCGCGACGGGTGCCTCTCCCCACCTATCCGTTCGAGCGCAACCGGTTCTGGTCCCACGTGGAAACCTTCCTGTCTGCTCGAGCAGGTGGAGACCACCTGGGGCCGAGACTGACGACTCTCCACGGCGTGGAAGCCGGGTTGGCTGCGGACCGGTCCGGCGGGGACACCACCGAGGAGCACCTCCGGGACTGGCTTTACCTGCCCACCTGGACTCGAGTCGGATCCTCTGCACGGGCAGCGGCGCTCTCGGACCTTTCGTGCCTCGAGCAGGCTGTCGTGGCGCTGATCGGACCCGGCGGGCGGACCATGGATGAGGTCTCGGGGCGGGGCGAAGCGGTGGGTGGCGTTGCGGTACAAGCCCTGGTCGGCGGTGATCCGGGCGACCCGTCGGGCAAGAGCCTGGCAATTTCCGAATGGCGTACCGGCGCGATTCGCGCATTCCTCGAGCGGGTCGCCGCCGAGCACGGTGCCCCGACGCATCTCCTGGCCTGGCCGACAGCGGACCTCGAGGAGGCCGGTGACGGATCCGGTGCACTCGCGGATCTCGAGAAGGGCGAACCCGGAGCGACGGCTTTCTTCCGCGTTGTGGATCTTGTCGAGGCCGCGGTTTCCGGGCGAGAGGACAGTGGACCGCGGGTGGGCGTGGTCACGACGGGCCTGTTCGATGTGGTCGGCCGCCGGGAGCGCTCGCCGTGCTCACCTGCCTTGGTGGCACCCATCCTGGTGGCGCCCCAGGAGCATGCGCGGCTCCACACCAGCCTTGTCGATCTGGACCCGGCCGGGAGCGCGCAGACTCTCGAGGAGGATGTCACGATCATCCTGGAGGCGCTTTGCAGCGCCGCGCGGGTGCACGTGGTCGCCTGTCGCGCGGGCTCGGTGTGGCGTTGTGGGGAGTCGCCCCTGTTTGCCGGGGGGGTGCGAGTGGACGGACGGCGCCTTCCGGGGACGTCCCCGCTGAGGGAGGGCGGCGTCTACCTGGTCGCCGGCGGCACCGGCCGGCTTGGCCTGGCGTTTGCCGAGACCCTCGCACGGCGGACTCGAGGCACCGTGGTGCTGGGCTCACGACGCGGGGCCGAGGCCGGCCGTGACCTCGAGGTCGCCGCGGCGCTGTCGCGGATGCGGGCCGTGGGCGCGTCGGTGG
>JAJRTE010000227.1 GCA_024278455.1 Myxococcota bacterium | reverse complement strand
TCTGGTCGCATCCGGGAAAGGAGGCGTCGGGAAGTCCACGGTAGCGGCGAACCTCGCCCTTGCGCTGGCGCGTGATGGGGCCCGTGTCGCCCTGCTGGACGCCGACCTGTACGGGCCGTCGATTCCCACGATGTTCGGCACGTTCGAGCGGCCCGTGTCGGCCGATGAGAAAAGGGTCGAACCTGTATCCGCCCACGGCATCTACTTGATGTCCATCGGCTTCTTCGTCGCTCCGGAACAGGCGATGATCTGGCGTGGACCCATCTTGAGCGGCACGATTCTGCAGTTCCTCCGTGATGTCAACTGGGGCAAGCAGGACTATCTCTTCGTCGACCTGCCACCGGGCACGGGCGATGTTCAGCTTTCGATCGCCCAGCACCTTCGCGTGACCGGAGCAGTCATGGTGACCACCCCCCAAGACCTGTCCCTGGCTGACGTCACCAGGGCCAAGGGCATGTTCGACGAGGTCAAGGTCCCGGTGCTCGGCGTCGTCGAAAACATGAGTTATTTCATCTGCCCAAACTGTGGCACGCGGCATGACATCTTCGCCGGCGGCGGGGGAAAGATCGCGGCGGAACGGCTCCACGTGCCGCTCCTTGGCACCATCCCCTTGGATACGGGAGTGTGCCTGGCAGGGGACAGCGGCGCGCCCACGGTGGTCCGGGAGCCGGATTCCCCGGTCACACAGGCCTTCATCTCCATCGCTCGATCGCTTGCCGGGAAGATTTCCATGCAGGCCATGGACGGTGCATCGAAACGAGGTCTTTTCTCCAAGGAGTTCGCGTAGTTCGCGGGACGAACGCCCGTCACTGGCATGCTGCGGAAGCATGCCCTGCCCCCGGGCGTTCTCGATCCGGGACATGCCGCGTCAACAGCCTTCAGGAACCGTGCCATCCGAACAAGGAGATTCCATGCGTGTCAGCAGCTTCATGTCGTCCAAGGTGATTGCCGCCCGTCCCGAGGATGGCATCCGGCGCACGTTCTTCCGCATGCGCCAGCACCGGGTACGCCACATGCCGGTGCTCGACGATGCTGGGAACCTCGCCGGGTTCATCAGCGACAGGGACCTGAGACGGCCGAACTGGGTGGACGAAACCATGGATATCGCCCACGCCTACCATCTGGACGACAAGCTGACGGTCGGAGACTTGATGACCACGAACGTGCTGGTGGTCCACACCTACGACACGATCAAGAAGGCGGTGGGGTACTTCCTGGAGCACAGATACGGGGCGCTCCCGGTACTCAACAAGGCGGGCAAGCTGGTTGGTATCCTGTCCGCGCACGACCTGTTGCGCGCACTGGACCAGCTCCTGGACCAGGAGCGAAAAGGGTCCCGCAGTTCGTCTCGAGCCAAGGGTTGACAGCGCGGGTCACAAGGGATAGGGCGCATCCTCGAGCCGTACGCGGAAGGTCCCAACTATGCGAATCGTCGCGGTTTCGCCGGGCTGCATCTGTTCCCTGCACAAGAGCGTGAGGTCGAAGTGTCCGGACAGCGCTTCGGAGACTTCGATCTGCTGTTCTATCACCAGGTTTCCGGCGTCGTAGCGGCAATCGAAGTCATAGCGCCTGGCCACGTCCTCCTGGCCGACCTCTTCGGTGGCGGCGAAGATCGCGGGGTCCACGCCCCAACCGCCTTGCTCGAGCGCGGATGGGTCCACGGTGCCTGGAAGAGATTGCCCAAGGGTCGCAAGGTAGAGGATCAGCGAACTGGACGCGCCTTCATCGACCGGGGCCACCCCTTCCACGCGGACCAGGCAATCGGTCGCAGCGGCGTCGCGGCAAGAGCGGTATGCCGTGACCTGGCGATAGGAGTATTCGCCGGCGAGATAAGCGTCGGCCAGTTCATGGAGTGGGTCGCCGGGCTCGGTCAGGTTGGACACCGAGACGGACATCGAAGGCGACGCGCAAGCGGAAAGGGCAGGGACGATCGCCACCGCCCGGGTCCAGCCTCGCCTTGTGCCCCGTGTCGTTGCCGGGGTCTCCGGTCCCGGCGCCGGCGGGGAAGCGCCTCGTCCGTGGCGGGACGGCAGGGTCATGCCGGGCTGGCCCCGCTGGGTTCTCGAGGTACCGGACGGGGCATGGAGGTGCTCTGCCGTCGCCCTGGCGCTCACCTGGCGGGAAACCAGAATGTCAGCGGGTAGTGCATGCGGCTGTGCCATGATGCCTCGTTGTGTTCCTGGCCAGGTTCGTAGACGTAGAGCAATTCGTCGTCGGTGTACCCCTTGTCGAGCAGGACGTCCCGGAGTTGGCGTGTTTCGCAGTAGTTGTCCCCCGCGTTCGGGTTGTCGTCGTCGATACCGTCTCCATCCGCATCCACGCACCCGCCGCCATCTCCCCCTCCGCTGTCCAGGTAGTACACGTTCGGCAGCTTGTCGGCTGCCTCGAGCGCTTCGATCATCGTCTCGTTGTGGGCGTTGATGGACCCCCAGCCCAGGGTGCTGGACATGCCGCCGACGAACGCGAACACATCTGAGTATGCCCAGCCCATGTAGAAGGAGACCAGTCCTCCGAGGGAGGAGCCGAGAATGGCGGTCGACTCCCGGCCGGGAAGGGTCCGGTAGCGGGCGTCCACGAAAGGTTTCACCTCGTCGACCACGAACCGGGCGTATTCCGCAGCCTCTCCGCCCACCCAGCCCCCGTCCAAGGGGAGGAAGTCCTCCACGTGGGTGTACTCGTCGGTCCGGGCTGGCGTGTTGGCCATTCCCACGACGATCACCTCTCTCATGCGGTCCCGGGCAAGCAAGTCGTCGATGACGTCGTCTACTTGCCATCCGCCGTAGAAGGCCATGGGGTCGAACAGGTTCTGGCCGTCGTGCATGTACAGCACGGGGTAGGCGTCTGTTTCGTGGTCATACCCGGGCGGCAGGTAGAGGTAGAGGTCCCGGGTGTTGCCGAGCACATCGGATTCGAAGGCCGGGTAGCGCTCGAGGTGGCTCGGCTGGGACTGGGTACCCCCCGAAACGAGGCTGAATTCGCCGTAGTCGTCATACTGGTATCGGCGAGCCGCGGGGTCGGCGAACCAGGTATCCTGGTTGCTCGAATCCTTCCCCACGAACTTGTACATGCAGTAGGCGGTCGGGTCGGCGAAGTCGAGCGTCGTCCAGAAGAGGGGGTAGTCCGGAACGGCTCGAGCCATACGGTTGGCGTCGGGGTTCCAGCCGTTGAACTGTCCTGACACCCGAATGGGTTCGTTGATACCGGGTTGTTGGCGATAGACGAAAGTGACGGAGTGGTCCTCCGCGATGGGGAAACCGCCGGAATAGGCGATGGTTCGGAAGAAGTCGTCGGTCAGGGCGTCTCGTGCCTGGGTGGTTGTCGCCGAGGCGAGGTCATCCAGGAACTTGGTGAACAGGTCGTAGTCGGAACTGCCGATCGGTGGTGTCGGTGTCGGCACCGGGGTGGGGGTGTCGTCATCGGCGGGGCATCCCGATTCCTGGGCCAACTGCGGGCCGCCGGCGAGCAAGAGTAACAAGGGTATCGAACCGAGGAGTCTGGTGGTCACGCGTGCCTCCGGGGTTGGGCTGGTGGCGTTCGGGTCGAGCGGCGGGCATTCCAGCGGGAACGGGGCCTGCTCGAGACAGGGATAACCCAGGCAGGGGCGGCGTTCAAGGGAGAACAGCGCGCGGTCCGGCAGGAAAGGCGTTCACAACGAGGAAGTCTCGCGGTTATACTAGCAGCCGTCGGCGTGCGGGTGGGGGCGCGTTCGGCGTGGAGGTCACCGAAGACATCGAGCGAGTCTTGTGGGAGGAGTGAATGGCAGCACGTGTGATGGCCATCGATCAAGGCACCACCGGTACCACGGTGGTATTGCTTGGTGATCAGCTCGAGGTTGTGGGTCGAGCCACGACCGAGTTCGCGCAGGTCTATCCTCGCCCAGGATGGGTGGAGCACGATCCGGAGGCGATCTGGGCCAGTGTGGTTGCGTCCATCGAGAAGGCGTTGGCGTCGTCCGGCGGGACCGTACCGGTCGCCATCGGCATCACGAACCAGCGGGAGACGACCGTTCTCTGGGACCGTCGCACTGGCAAGCCGATCCACAACGCCATCGTGTGGCAGTGCAGGCGGACCGCGCCGCTCTGCCGCACGTTGAAAGAGCGCGGCCTCGAGCCGTTGTTCCGCAAGCGCACGGGGCTCGTGCTCGACCCTTACTTCAGCGGGACCAAGATTCGATGGCTTCTGGATCATGTACCTGGCGCCAGGGCGAGGGCCGAGGCCGGTGAACTCGCATTCGGCACGATTGACACCTACCTGACATGGCGTCTGACAGGAGGCCGGGTCCACGTGACGGACGCCAGCAACGCGAGCCGGACGCTGTTGATGAACCTCGAGACCCTCGACTGGGACGACGATTTGCTCGCACTCATGGAGGTGCCTCGAGCCGTGCTGCCCGAAATCCGGGGGTCGTCCGAGGTCTATGGTGAGACCTGGAACTGCCCGCCGCTGCCGGATGGGGTTCCTGTCGCGGGCATGGCCGGCGACCAGCAGGCGGCCCTGTTCGGGCAACTCTGCTTCGAGCCCGGCACGGCGAAATGCACCTACGGCACCGGGGCCTTCCTGCTGATGAACACGGGCGGGAGACCCGTGGCCAGCACGAACGGACTGCTGACCACCGTGGCATGGCGGATCGGAGACGAAGTGACCTACGCACTGGAAGGGAGCGCCTTTATCGCCGGCGCAGCGGTCCAGTGGATGCGGGACGGCCTGGGCGTCATCCAGCGTGCCGAAGACATCGAGACCCTCGCTCGACAGGTCGGCGACTCCGGCGGGCTGGTGTTCGTGCCCGCGCTCGCCGGGCTCGGCGCCCCCCACTGGCGCCCGGAGGCTCGAGGCCTTATCCATGGAATCGATCGCGGGACGACGCTGGCCCACCTGGCTCGAGCCGTACTCGAAGGCATCGCGCTACAGAACTACGACCTGTTGGGTGCCATGCAGCGCGACTTCGGGCGGGCGCTGAAGCGGCTGCAAGTGGACGGAGGTGCCGCGGCGAACGACCTGCTGATGCAGTTCCAGGCAGATCTCATTCGAGTGGATATCGTTCGGCC
Source organism: Myxococcota bacterium (assembly GCA_024278455.1). Classification (GTDB taxonomy): domain Bacteria; phylum Myxococcota_A; class UBA796; order JAJRTE01; family JAJRTE01; genus JAJRTE01. Next base: position 11,723 of record JAJRTE010000227.1, on the reverse strand, counting down.
TCGAGTCCTCGAGACCACGGCGATTGGTGCAGCCCTGCTGGCCGGCCTGGCAGTCGGGGTGTGGAAGGACAGGGAATCCCTGCTGGCTGCCTGGTCGGCCGACCGGCGATTCGTACCTGCCATGCCGGAGGACGAGGTAAGGAGACATCTCGAGCGGTGGGCGGCCGCGGTGGCGAAGGCCTGACTTGCCGCCGGACGCGGCACCGGCAGGTCAGAACCCATTCCCGGAAAGCAGTTGGTCGAACACGCCGATGCCTTCATCGCATACGGACAGGACTTCGTCGAGCGTGGTTTCGCCGGTCCTGGCCTTGGCCAGCCCGTCATGGAACACGCGGGTCATCCCCTCCTCGACCGCCACCCGCATGATGTCCGTACTGCTCGCGCGATCGATCACCTTCATCCGGATGGCGTCGCTCCACTCGAGTACTTCGGCGATGGCAGTTCGTCCCCGGTAGCCCGTGTTGAAGCAATACCGGCATCCCGTGCCCTTCCAGGTGGTATCGAATTCTCCATGGCCGACGGGAAGGGCATCCAGGAATTCCTTGTCGGTCTCCGACGGTTCCTTGCAGTGCCGGCAGATGGTCCGGACGAGACGCTGGCTCACGACGCAGCGGATCGACGACGCAATCTTGTAGGGTGCGATGCCCATGTCGAGCAGGCGCGTAATGGCCGAGACGGCGTCGCTGGTGTGAAGAGTGGCGAAGACGAGGTGGCCTGTCAACGACGCGCGAATCGCGATTTCCGCGGTCTCGAGGTCCCGGATTTCGCCGAGCAGGATGACATCCGGGTCCTGACGCAGGATCGACCGCAGGAGGTTGGCGAAGGTCAGGCCGATGTCGGGGTTGACCTGTATCTGCGTGATACCGTCGATCTGGTACTCCACCGGGTCTTCGATCGTGGTGATGTTTTTCGACTCGGAGTGAATGGCCAGGAGTGCCGAGTAGAGGGTGGTGGTCTTGCCGGACCCGGTGGGTCCGACCATCAGGATGATGCCGTTGGGTCGCCTGATGTTGCGCCGAATCTTCAGCAGGTTGTCTCGAGTCAGTCCGAGGTTGTCGAGGCCGAGCAGCAGGGCCTGCCGGTCGAGGATACGCATGACGACCTTCTCGCCGTGGATCGTCGGCGATGTGGCGATGCGAAGATCGACCTCCCGTCCCATCAACTTCAGGTGGAAAGCCCCGTCCTGGGGCATTCTCCGCTCCGAAATATCCAGGTTCGCAAGGATCTTGATTCGACTGGCGATGCTCGGTGCGAGCGAGCAGGGCAGTGTCTGGCCCGACACGAGCTTGCCGTCCACACGGTACTTGACCTGGACGTAGCGGGGACCCGGCACGAGGTGGATGTCGCTGGCTCGCTTGAGAAGCCCCTGGAGCAGGAGGTTGTTCACGACCTTGACCACCGAGGAATGCTCCGTGCCTTCGGACACGTCACCGATATGGAGCCCCATCTTGCGACTGAGTTCCATGCCCTGGTCTGAGACGCTCAACAGGAGCTGGTGGACCGCGTCGGCCTTGTAGTGATCTCGATACTCCGCCAATTTCTTGATGATCTCGCCTCGCGACCCCATCAGCACGCGGACCCTGAGACGTGTCAGTCTTCGGACCTCGTCGATGAGGTGGACGTCCTTCGGGTCGGGCACGACGATGGTCAGCTCGCTGTCTGTCCGCTCGATGGCCAGCACGGCGTGACGCATGGCCAGGTGTTCCGGGATAGTCGTCACCACCAGGGGATCCGGGGTGACCTCCTCCACGGCACAGAACGTGGCGCGCATCCTCGAGGCATTCAGTTCGCACAGATCGCGCTCCGAAACGAACCCCAGGTCGACTAGTGCCTCCTCCACGGAAAGATCGCCCAACTTCTGCTGCGCAAGAACTCGAGGCACATCAGCAGGCTCCAGCCGCCCGGATTGCACGAATTCCTCCAGTATCGCTGCATGGTGTGATGACATGTCCGGCTCCGCATTTCCATTCACCGCTACTCGAATATGATCGGGTCCAGCACCTTGTGCTCGTTCGGTCTGATGATCACGTTGATAGGGCCTTCGGTGCGACCGTCTGCCGTCTTGAACACCAGCCGGTGCCGTCCCGCGGGGAGGCTCACACCGGCCAGCGGGGTGGTTGCCGGCAGCTTCTTGCCGTCGACGAACACGTAGGCCCACGGTCGGGCGTTGACGGTGAGGTAGCCATGGGCACGCGACGGTGCGGCGGCGGATGTCTCGCCGGCGGTGCGACTCGTCCCATGTCTCGAGGCATCGCGCGTTCTGGTCTGTTGCGCCTGATGGGGTGCGTGGCCGGTCGTTCCGCTTCCCTGGAGAGGTGCGCGGGGCGCCGGAGGCTTTTTCGCGTTCCCCGGGGGATGGGAAGAATCGCCAGTGGAGACGGTCTTGGGCACGGATGCGACCGTGGCGGTGCGCGGGGTGGGCGAGGTCTCTCTTCTGCCTTGGGAGGATTCGGGTCCCGTGTCCATGGCGGCTTGGGGAGAAGGCCGGGGAGAAGCCCCCTTGCCGGGCATCGCCCCGGCCGGCGTGGTCCCCAGGGCTTTGTCAGGACCCGGGGGGAGGCCTGCCCCGCTGTGCTGGCCTCGCACCGCGGCGGTGGAATTCGAGGCCGGCATGACGTTCGTGGCGGCCGTGTACACCGGGGGTGTCCAGCGCGTGGCCAGCATGGCCGCCCCTGCAACCACCAGCAAGGCCAGCGTGGTCAGGATGGCCAGGGTGCGCCTCGAGATCCCCTTCCGTTCAGCCACCGGTGCTCTCGTCGCCGGGGGGGGCGCCGTCTCCTCCTGTGGAGATTGGATAGCCTCGCCCATTTCGTCCGGGAGTTCCCGGCCGGGGGAAGAAGGTGCCTGCCGGCGCCAAGGGAGGACCCGCGTTCCTTCGCCTGGCGTCGTCCTTCCGGACAGTGCAGGGGGAGGGTGTTCACCCGTGTCCCGCGCGCCCGGCGCCACCCCTGTCCCGGGCGCTGGTGTAAGCGGCTGTGTTTTCGAGGTGGCGACCACCTGGGGGGGCGCCTGGTCGCCGGCAGTCGTCTCCTCCTTGCCCCCGTTACCTGGCACCGGGGTGTCTCCGTCTGGCGTGTCGTGGCCGTGCCAGAGGCTCTCCACCACGATCGGCGCCGGTGTCGTTGCTTCCGGCCGGTGCGCGGGCCCGACAAGGGACGGCGGCGAGGAGGACGGGACCGCGTCGCTCGAGGTGTCCATGGCCAAACCGTCCGGCGGTGTTTCGAGCAGGGCACCGGGGGTGTCGGTGGGCTGGGCGAGGGTCTGGTAGGGAGGCAAGGACGTTCCGGCCCGGGCCGGGGCGAGCGGTTCCGCGAACGACTCGGCCACTCGAGATGTTTCCTGCTCTTCCAGCGCTTCCCGGACGATATCGGTGACCTCCAGGAGCGACGTCGGCACCGTGGCGGAAACGGCAGTGAGTTCGCGCTTGATCTCCAGCGCCGAGGCTGGTCTTTCATCCCGGTTCACGGCGAACAGGCGGGCCAGCAGGTCCACGAGACGGTCCGGCAGTGCCTCGAGGAGTTCGAGCCGGGCCGAGACATCGCCTTTCTGGACCCTGAACAGGCCGGGGAAGCCCACCGCATCGGGATAGAGCGGTTCCAGCGTCAGCATCTCGAAGAAGATGGCGCCGAAGGAATAGAGATCTGAGCGGTGATCGAGCGTCTCGCCGGTCGCCTGCTCCGGCGACATGTACCCAATGGTCCCCTTGACGACCTGGTTGACGGTCTTGTGGAGGTTCGAAGTCGCCTTGGCGACGCCGAAATCGGTGATCTTGACCACCCCGAACTTGCTCAACAGGATGTTGTCGGGCTTCAGGTCCCGATGAATCATCCTGAGCGGATTGCCTCGAGGATCGGTGGCGGAGTGGGCGTAGGCGAGGGCGTCGCAGATCTGCCGGGCGATATCCAGAACGACGGACAGGGGGAGGGGGTTGCCCCGTTTGCGTCGCTGGCGGATGAGCTGCGCCAGGGTCATGCCTTGCACGTATTCCATCGCCAGGTAGTAGTGTTCGCCCTCCCTTCCAAGCTCCAGTGTCTGCACGATGTTCGGATGGTTGAGACTGCCACCGAGCCTCGCCTCGCTGATGAACGAGTCCGTGAAAGATGTGTCATCGGTCAGGTGGGGCAGGATGCGTTTCAGGGCGACCAGTTTGCCGAAACCTTCCGGGCCGACCATCTCGGCGAGAAAAACCTCGGCCATCCCCCCAGCTCCGAGCCGCTTGCGCAGAATGAACTTGCCGAATCGTCCGATTCCCGGTTGCTGGCCTTCCACGTCACTCTGCATGTTCCTCACTCCGGTAATCGTTCAGGACAGCGGCGCCCTTCCGAGTGTAACCTGCAACCGTTCTCCTGGACAACCGGGTTTCCCGCGCGGGCCGTGGAACGCCGTCGACCAGGGAGTGTCACGGTCGAGTGGAAGACGATGTCCGGCGGCGCCAGCGGCGCGACCCGAGAACCAGGGCAGCGAGGCTCAGCACCGAGCCAGTGCCGGAACGCTTCGATGGGCTGGACGTGTTGCACGCGCACCCGGCGCCCTCATCCACCAGCAATCCCGGGGCGCCTTCCCACAGGCTCCCGTCGCAGTCGTTGTCGATGCCGTCTCCCGCGATCTCGTCGGCGCCGGGATGAACGCCGGGGTCGGCGTCGTCGCAGTCCAGAGGAGCGGTGCCGGTATAGCCGGCGCATTGGCCGGCATCGAGCGCCCCGTCCCCGTCTTGATCGAATGACGGCTCTGTCTCGTCCGCTATGGAATCACAGTTGTCGTCTACCCCGTTGCACACCTCGTCGGCGCCGGGGTAGGCGTCTGGATTGGCGTCGTCGCAGTCCCCCCCCTCGATGGCCTGGCCGCTTTCGACCTGGCAGGATGTCATGCCAGTGGCGGAGTCGCCGAATCCGTCACCGTCGGCGTCGGTGTAGACGGTCTGCATGCCGGCGGCGCCGTTGTCGATCTCGCCGTCGCAGTCGTTGTCGGTGCCGTCGCAGACCTCCTCGGCGCCGGGATGGACGGTGTCGTTGGTGTCGTCGCAGTCGCCGTTGCAGGCCATGACGCCGTCGTGGTCTTCGTCGACTTCGCCTTGTTCTTCCGGGGGGATCCCGTCGCAGTCGTTGTCGATGCCGTCGCAGACCTCCTCGGCGCCGGGATGGACGGTGTCGTTGGTGTCGTCGCAGTCCTCGGCGGAAGGATCCTCGTTCTGACAGGCGAAAAAGGTGTCGCCATCGAAATCCTGGCGTTCATCGTCGGTGCCATCGGTGCAGTTGTTGTCGAGGCCATCGCATGTTTCGAACGCTCCGGGGTAGATCTCCGGGTTGTTGTCGTCGCAGTCGCACGCGACGAGTTCACAACCTTGGCAGGCCACGGCTTCGCAGTATTGTGCGCACCTGGCTTCATCTATGAATCCGTCTCCGTCGATGTCGAAGCCGTTGGTGGAGTTGCCGTCGCAGTCTTGGTCCACGTCGTCGCAGATCTCCTCGGCGCCGGGGCTGATGCCGGGGTCGCCATCGTTGCAGTCGCCCTCGCGTTCTGAGAAACCATCGTCGTCGTCGTCGTATTCGCATGTGCCGAGGTCTGGCGGCGTTTCCGGGTCGCAGTCGTTGTCGATGCCGTCCCCTGCGAGGCAATCGAGTGCGGGGTCGGTGCCGGGGCCTTCGGGCGCGCCGGGAAACACCTCGGGGTTGGAGTCGTCGCAGTCGTCGCCGGCGATTGAGAAACCGTCCGGGACATCCGATTGGCAACTCGAGATCGTGAGGGCGGCGGTGCCATGTCCGTCGTTGTCGGCGTCGAGATAGAACACGAAGTTTCCTTGGATGTCGGGGTCTTCGTCATCGACGAGCGAGTCGCAGTCGTTGTCGATCCCGTCGCATCGTTCTGGCGCGCGTGGGTTCACTTCGCGATTCGTGTCGTCGCAATCGCCGGCGGAGCTGGATGTCTCCTTGGGAGGGTTCGGGCTGCAGGTCGTGAGGGCGATAGCATCGGGGTCGCCGAACCCGTCATCGTCGCGGTCCCAGTAGTAGGTGTATTGGCCGGAGACGGGGAAGTCCTCGTCGTCCGTGCGGCCGTCGCAGTCGTTGTCCTTGCCGTCGCAGGTTTCGGTGCCGCCGTCGGGGTCGAAGAAGATTTCCGGGTCGCGATCCTGGCAATCGCCGAGCGTCCTGGGCTGGCCATCGCCGTCGCGGTCGAAGAAGTCTCCCATGGAGACGAGATAGGTGAATCCTTCGTCGAAGGAAGGATCGATGGCGGCGCCGGGCGCGCCGATGAGGATCTCGCCGAAGCCGTCGTCGTCGAAATCCAGGCCCATGGCGCCGAATACGGTCGTCCCGGTGTCAGAGCCTGTCTGCGTGCCGACGAAATGGAAACCGTCGTAGTCGCCGATGACGCTGCCCCCGGACAGCAGTTTCTGCCCGATCGACAGCACGAGATAGGCGCTTCCGTTGTCGGAGACGCCGCCGACGGGAGATCCGACCTTCCCGGGGGCGCCGATCAGCAGGTCGAGAGTGCCGTCTCGATCCACGTCGCCGGCGGTGTGTACGCTCGCCCCGAGTCGTGCCTGGTCGGTCTGGCAGTAGAAGAATACGCTCAGGGTGGAGAGGAAAACTTCCTGGCCGAAGAAGGTTTCCGATCCGCCCAACAGGTAGACCCTGCCGGGGAGATCCCTGGCGTTGCTGTCTCCGGTCGGGGCTGAAGGTGCGCCCAGGGCCATGTCGGGGAACTGGTCTCCGTTGATGTCTCCTATCCCGGCGATGGCCGTGCCCAGCGATCCCGTGGGCTCCCCTTCAGCGCTCACCAGGTCACCGATGACAACGGATACGTCCTCGCCTGCTTGCAAGGACGAACGGGCGAGAAGGGGCGAGGGGGCGACGTTCATCGTCCTGGCGCGGGCAGACGCCGTCGCTGCGGCGACCTGTTGGCCATCCAGGAAATAGATCATTCCGCCCGAATCCATGCCTTCGGGTGCGCCCACTGCGAAGTCGATGTAGCCGTTGCGGTTCAGGTCTCCCACGATGGCGACGCTGCTTCCCGCTCTCGAGAGCGGCTCGAGGGCCACGGAGAAGGGCTGGAGTTCTTCGCCTGCCACGAGCGGTCCGGCGAAGACGAAGCACGTGTCTTCTCCTGGCGCGCCGACGACCAGGTCCGATATGCCGTCCCCCGTGATGTCTGCGACGGCGACGGCGCGGCCGAACTCACCATTCGGGAGATCGCCGGGAATGTTGAAGGCTCCCGGCAACGACTGGACCGCTGTCTCGCCTTCCCACCTCTCTCCACCCGGGACGATGTAGACGGTTCCGGCGAACCTGTCTCCGAGTTCTCCCATAACGCTGCCGGGTGCCCCGATGGCCAGGTCTGGCGAGCCGTCCGCTGTCAAGTCGCCGGCGGCAATGGCGTTGCCGAAGCGGGCTTGGTAGCTGCCGCCAACCACGGTGGCGGTGGATGCGAGCTGCTGGGATCCGTAGAGGACTTTGGCAGCGCCGTAGACGACATGGATCGCGCCGGCCTCTGAATTGGCCCCTGGCGCGCCGATAACCACATCCTGGAAGCCGTCCCTGTCCAGGTCCACGCCGGCGATGATGCTCCATCCTGTCTCGCCCCGTGCGTATCCGCCGTCATACAGGGTGGATACGTAGGGGGATTCCGAGTAGTGGCAATCGTCGCCCTGGCAGGGATAGGGGTTTGGCGGCAGGTCCAATTCCACCGTGGTCATGTTCTGAGCGAACAGTGGCAGCGGCAGACACCCGGCGAGCACCGCCAGGCACGCCGCACCCCTGCGAGTAGGCGTCGACAGGGCTTTCATCTTGAACTCCTCCCCGGTTCGACTCCGTTGGGTCCCGGCCGCCGGTCGCCGTCAGAACGCCGCCCCGAAGGACAGCACGGCGTCGATACAGACCACGCCGCCGGCACGGGATTCCTCCACGGTGTATGGCAGCGACCGTTCCCCGCTCTGCAGCCGTCCCTCGCCGACGGACACGAATTCGTAGCTCCCTTGCAGCCCGATTCCCGCCGACCAGGAGGGACGACCGTTCTGTGATTCCAGGGTCAATTCCAGCCGTGCCAGGGGGCCGTGGCTGGTCGATACCAGCACGGCGTCATACGCCTCCGCACCCGGCCCCGCTGCGCGTCCGGTCGTGCACAGCAGCGATTCGGTGCCCCCGGATACCTCCAGCCGGCAGGTGGCATCGACAGCCGGTCCCTTGCCCACACCGTAGCCGATGGCTGGAAAAAAGGCGAGGGCACCCCCGATCGGCACTCTCAGCGCAACAACAGCGCCGAAACGAGCCAGGGGATAGCCCACGCTGCCTTCCAGGTACTGGTAGCCCAGGCTTCCGTAAATGCCGGGATACAGACCATTTCCGACGCGCCGGTGGACGCTCAGATCGATGAGCCCTCCCCACCCCGACGGCCCTGAAAGGGCGCCCCCAAACCCGACACGGGCAAACGCGACAAAGCCGGATCCGCTCGCCCTGGTCCCAGCCGGCTCTCCGGGCCTCTTGCCTCGAGGCTCGAGACCGCGCCAAGGTGGGGGAGAACGAAACCACGCACCATAGGTGTCGCCGTCATGCGCCGCGAGTCCCGTCCCAAGCTCGTAGATTTCCACAACAAGACCATCGTGGACCAGGGCGAATGCCACGCGCGCTCGTCCGGTCGCGACGAGGTAGGTGTCGAGGCCTCGAGCCAGAACCCGGTCCAGGGAGCGGGCGCGTAGTGCTTCGGCAAGCGACTCGAGCACGATCTCAGCCTCCGGAAGCCCCACGTCGACCAGGGGCGCGAGGCGCACCATGCCATTGCCGGGGTCGATGTTGACCCACTGGCTCCGGACCTGCCCCCCAGGGCCCTCGAGCTGCACCACGTGCGCTCCTGGCCTCACCTCGGCCACGTTGGCCACCGGAAGCCCGTCGAAGAAGACGTCGCCGCCGAGCCCGGTCGCATCGATGGGCCTCGGCGCCATCTCCATGAACCGCTCGGCCGCCTCGAGAAATGCCTTCCGAACTCGAGGCGGGTGTTCGGGCTCGAGGTAGATCCGAGGATCGACTGAGAGCATCTGGATGAACGTCTCCCCTGCGCGGGGATCGCCCAGGTGGAGGTAGGTCACGGCTTGGAACAGGAACAGGCGGCGCAACTGTGCGCGCTCGACGATACCGCCGGCACAAGGGAGCACGGCTCGAGCCTCACGGACAGACTCGAGGACGCCTTGAAAGTCCACGTAGAGGAACTGCTCCTCCGCCTGCTCCAAGAGCGTGACGAAAAGATCGCGGGAGGACGCGGGAGGGGATACGCGCCCGATCGTTTCGATGCGGGCCATCACCTCCGGCGCATGGCTTTCGCAGGACACCCGGTTCGGGTCGGGGACGGCCCATCTCAGCGTCTCCACCAGTTTTGGATCGATGTCCTCGAGCCGAATCGCGACGCGGGCTCTCTTTCCGAGCACCTCCGCAGCGCGATGGCGATCCGTGGCCGCCGGGAGCAGGTCGTACACCTCGGCGGTGTCTCGAGCGGCGTTCGCTTCGTGGAGCAACAGAAGCGGCAAGACAGATGCGAGCAGCCCGGCCACGGTGGGGAACCTGTCCATCATCCGGCACCTCTCATGGAAGGGCGCGCATCACGCGAGCCGCTCCGCCTCCAGTCCGTGCTCGCAAGAGCAAGGGCCGGAATCCGCCCCGTCTGCCGGCGGGGCGTGCCGGTGCGTCACCAAGCCGGCACGAGCCCGGTTCGCGGGACGCGCGCTCTGTGCTTCCCCGGCGGCTAGACCCGGTCCTGGAGGATCTGCGTCATCTTCTGGATATTGTGCGTCACCGTGTTGGCCACGTCGAGCCCTTCCCGCCTGTGGTACTGGAGAAGTTCGTTCCAGAGCGACGTGATACGTTTCTTCAGCTTCTTGAAAGCGCGCGCCTCGAGCATGCCCTCAAGCGTCTTGAGCGGTGGAGGGAGGGGGGTATCGGTGTAGCAGCCCATCACCTTCAAGTAGGCCTCGGAGAGGCGCTGATAGAGTTCATCGCCCGCACCTTCAGCCAGAGACTCGGTTGTCGCGTGCGGCTTGCCCCCCGCCGTGTCCACGGCGTCGGTGAGCGTCAGGACCTCCCCGTCCTTGTCTCCGTGGTCGGCGGTCTCGAGGCTCGAGGGCTCCAGTTCCGGGATGTCGCCAGCGGAGTCGAGACTGGTATCCGTGCCCGCTTCCGTCGCGTCGCCCTCCGAAGCCTGCTGATCGAGGTAGTCCTTGACCTCCGGGTAACGTTCCAGGATCTGTTCCCCCGCCGGGAACAGCTCGAGGTATTCCTCGAGACGGAACCCGCCCTTGAGCCGGTGCGGTCCAAGCTCGTTCAGACTCTCGATCACCGTTGCGCGCCCCCGTACCTGCTCGCTGATGTCCACTCTCGGCGTGGCGAGCACGTCGGCGGCCAGCACGTCGCCACTCAGAACGATGGACTCCTCGGCGACGATCGCACCGGCGGAAAGTTTCCCGGAAACCATGACAACCGTTCGGGCGTGGACCGTCTGCACTGTCAGGTCTCCCGCCAGCTCGACAGTGCCATGGGCCGCCTCGATGCGATCGAGCGTCATCGCTGTCTTCGCGTGGAGCGTGATGGACCCCTCCGACGAGGTCACCTCGTCCAGCGCCTCCTCGAGGGCACCCAGGATGACCACATCCCCCTCGTTGCCGATCCGAAACCCCTTGTCTCCCACGGCGATACGGACTCCGGCAGGAAGAACGAGGGTTCGAGCATCGATTTCCTTTTTCATCACTACACCTCTCGACAGGGCAACTCGCGCCCACTGCCCAACATCTTTCGGGGCACGAACCCGACCACCCCGGGGGAACGCCCTGGAGAGGACAGGGATTGCGAGAAGCCACAAGACTCCTGGGTCCGAACAGGTCCGACCCCGTTGCGCAATCGCCGGAAAAGGTCAGGGATCGGCTCCGCCAATCACGCTATTCTGTCACAGAACATGGCGCACAACAATAGATAATCCATGGGTCTGCGGTCTTGCTGAAAGAGCGTGCCAGGATCGCCCCCTCCGTGCTATCTACAACCGTGCTCGAGACGGACACCAGGGAGACCGGCGCGAACGGTCCGGCAAACCGCTTCCGGACCTTCTTCGTACACGACGCTTGAGCCGTCAGGCAGCGGAAAACGCCAACGCCCAGGACCCGTGGGCCGCCCCAGCCCGGCGAGGACCTTGCCCCGCCCTCCAGGCAGATCGACCACGTAGCGCGGAAGCCCGTGACCAGGCACTCGAGTCGCCAGTCGTTCGACCAGACCCCGCCCCCGCTCCAGGCCGACACGGAAGTCCACCGTGCCCGGAACCCGGTCGCAGTGGTGCAGGTAGTAGGGCGTCACCCCCAGGTCAAGGAGTCTCCACGAGAGATCGGCAAGGGTGTCGGCGTCGTCGTTGACACCACGCAGCAGTACCGACTGGTTGAGGAGCGACACCCGTGCCTCGAGCAGCCGGTCGATGGCTCGAGCAGCCTCCGGACCAAGTTCTCGAGAGTGGTTGGTATGCAGAACCAGGTAGACCGGGCGGTGGCGGGCGAGGAGAGACGCCAGGGCAGGCGTGACCCGTTGGGGCAGGGCGGTGGCCGCTCGAGTGTGCACGCGCAACAGCCGAACGTGGGGGATGGCACGGAGCCTCTCCAGGATGCGACCCAACAGCAGGTCGTCCAGGGCCAACGGATCGCCCCCGCTCAGGATGACTTCCCGTATTCGACCGTCCCGTTCGATGAACCGAAGCGCCGCCTC
>JAJRTE010000226.1 GCA_024278455.1 Myxococcota bacterium | reverse complement strand
GCACCCCATAGGCGCCTGCCGCCGTTCCGCGACCGTACCTTCGGGCCTGAACGTCCGCCCGCAGTCGAGCACCCGACCCGCATCGCGCGGCGCAGCCACCAGACCGCCGACGTCCCTGCCCGCTCCCGGCCTCGCTGGCGCCGGTCTTCTTCGGTTGTGGAGATGACCTCGCTGGAGTAGAATGCCCTCCGGGGGAAGGTACTCCATCGGCCTACTACCGGATTCGGCGAGGCAACGGAGCGCAATGAGCAATGAAGTGCTCACGATAAAGGACGTGGCGAGAATCCTCCGCCTTGCGGAGAAGACCGTCTACTCGATGGCGAAGCGAGGAGAGCTCCCAGCGTTCAAGGTCCGTGGCCAGTGGCGCATTCGACGTCTCGACTTCGATGCATGGATGGATGGGAAGTCCAGGGGAACGCGTGGCGGCGAGCAGGGAGGAGAGCGATGATCCACACCTCGCAACAGGTCGCCGTTCAAGGAGCCCCCCCCTCGTCCTCGAAGGCTCTTTCACTGGTCCCGGCCGGGACGCAGGGGACCCGCCAGATCTTTACGTCCGAACGCAGCCTCACGGGTGTTCGCGTTCATCGTCGGCGCACTCGAAGGTCGCCCGAAGGCATTGCTGAACTGCCGCCGCCGACGGCGAAGCTTCTTCGGCTGCACACGATCTGTCCCTACTACACGATGTTCCCACTGAAGTTCCCCTTCGAAGCCCTGAAAGATGCTGATGATGGGGACTGGGTGCTCGACCCGTTCTGCGGCCGGGGGACAACGACGTTCGCTGCTCGACTACGAGGTCTGCCGTCGGTAGGCATCGACAGCAACCCTGTGGCCGCAGCCGTCGCCGCGGCGAAGCTCGTGGCACCTAGACTGAGGGACGTCATCGCCATTGCCGAAGACGCTCTTGCCTCAGACGAATGCGACGATGTGCCGACCGGCCGATTCTGGGATCTCTGCTATCATCCGGAAACACTCGTTGGCACCTGCAAGCTCCGGCGTCGCCTGCTTTCTCGCTGCAAGTCAGATGCTGAGATAGCGCTGCGGGCGCTGATCCTCGGCATCCTACATGGTCCTCGCCAGAAGGGCCCCCCGACCTACCTATCCAGCCAGATGCCGCGGACGTACTCCAGCAAGCCCGCGTCCGCGATCCGGTACTGGGAGCGCCACCACATCCTTCAACCACCACGGGTCGATGTTCTTGACGCTGTGACGAGACGCGCTCACTTCACGCTTGCCGAAGTACCACCGGCAACCCCCGGCCTCGTGTCGTTCGGCGACAGCCGGCGAGTGAACCTCTCACCCCCGGGCGAGACCCGCTGCGCCTGGATAGTGACCTCGCCCCCGTACTTCGGCATGCGGACGTACCGCCCCGACCAGTGGCTGAGAAACTGGTTCCTGGGTGGTCCCCCTCACGTCGACTATTCCCAGGAGGGCCAGCTCGCCCACCACGCGGACGGCTTCGCTGAACAGCTCGGTCGCGTGTGGTCCAACGTCGCTTCGGCCTGCGTCGCCAACGCGAGACTTGTCGTGCGGTTCGGGTGCATACCTTCCAGTCCCGTCAAGCCGCAGGAGCTGATCATTCGCTCGCTGGAATCCTCGGGTCGTAGTTGGCGTTTGGTCTCCGTCCGTGACGGCGGATCCGCCGGCAACGGCAAGCGCCAGTCCGATCAGTTCGGACGCACGACGCAAGCCGCCAAGCAGGAAGTAGACATCGTGGCCGTTCTGGAGGACTAGGATGTTTGATCCGAAGGAACTGCCCGAACTGAAGCGCGCAATCCGGGAGGCGACGACCCGGGACCGCCGGCTGCTGGACGAGCTCCGAAAGGAGGTGCAGGTCCTGAAGGCCGAGGTGCGCGCCATCAAGCCCCGGTCGACCACTTCCGTTTCCCTCGTTGCAAGCGACGGAGGCAACAACAAGCTCGTCTTCGATCCTTTCCACGTTCAGCTCGTGCGGGTGGTCGATTCCTATGGCGAGCAGCTGTGCCTCGATGCTGTGACGCCCACGACCGACACCGATGCTCTTGGTCGAGTTCAGTTCGCCGACGACGGTGAGCCGAGAACCGCACTCGGCCGCATGATGAAGGACCTTGGCGTGGACTCTCTCTGCGGCTTGAGTCACATGATTCCGGACGGCGCCAAGGTCCGAGAGCGCCCTGATGAGGTGTCGCCGTCGTGGGTGCTGGTCTACCGCGACCTTTGTGAGTGGGCGGCGCTCTACGAGCGCATTTGCTACCGTACCTTTGCCAGCAACACGCTCTTTGTCCGAGACGGCCTCCTGCGGAGCAAGCTCTTCCGCGGCACGCTGTTCATCGAGTACCGCAAACGCGTCGAGGCCGCCATCGAGCGCATCCAACGAGACCATCGGCGGCAGGTGTTCCTCGTGGGCGTGGCGAAGCACAGCAAGGTGCTTGTTCGCTACAACCTCGCCATGGCATTGGAAGGCGTGTTCGCTTCTGGTGCGCCGCGCTACGTTCGTGTTCCGAGAAGTCTAGAGGCCAAGGCCTACGCCTGGCCTGAGTACGCGCGAGGCGCAGAGACCGAGGGGGGCGAGGGAGAGGCGCCAAAGTTCGTTGCCGGCGACATGTACTTCGTGCGATTCGGCGGCCGAAGTGGCGATCCCCTGTGGACGGTCGATCTCCTGAGTTCTCAGAGCGGGAAGGCAGCGGAGGTCTTCGGCTATCTCCTGGCGGACGCAAAAGACGGATTCCCGGTTCCCCTCTACCCACGCTGCCTGCAGAAGGCGCACGAACACGCTCAGATCGTCGACTTCGATCTTGACATCCTGCAGGACGAGGTCGTCGAGGCGGTCCGTGGCCTGCTCCCTGATGACGAAAGACCTGCCCTGGAAGCGCTGCGGCTTCGAGGCGATGTGTCCGCGCGGAGGTATGAATGAAGCTCTTCTCACGAGAGAACACGGTCGGCATCTTCCGCGGGTTCAGCGAAGGAGGGCTGGAGTTCCATGCGGACCTGGTGTTGCCCTACAGGAACGAGTTCCAAAGCGCTCCGATGCACGGGCAGTTCCTGGTGGTGCAGCTCGAGGACGAGGATGAGGCCGTGCTGGGGCGGATCACCTCCATTTCGTCGCAGGGCCGACTGGCATCCCCATCGGGCGAGGATTATGGCATTCGCGCGGTCTCCGAAGACCGGCCAATCCCCGAGGACCTGCGGGAACAGTACCTCAAGTACCGCATCAACATGCGCGTCCTGGGCGTCCTCCGCGTGGTGGACTCCGAGCTGGTCTTTGCCGCGTCTCACCGGCGCCTCCCGCACGTCGGTAGCAAGGTGGCGTTCCTGACCGACGAGGTACTCAAGGAGGTCGCTGGACACAACCTCGACGATGGCGCGGAGCTCGGCTACTTCGCGCTCGGCGAGTTCGTCTATGGTGCGGGTGACTCGCGCCTGGAGCGCGCCCCCTGGATGCAGGTCAAGTCGCCTCTCGTGATCCCGAAATTTCGCGTGAAGGACCTCGTAGCGCGACGCACACTCGTGTTCGCGCGAGCTGGGTTCGGCAAGTCGAACCTCGTCAAGCTGCTCTTCGCGAAGCTCTACAGCACTACTCCGACCGTGGAGAAGCGTGCAGGGCGCCGGGTCCCCGTGGGGACGATCATCTTCGACCCTGATGGAGAGTACTTCTGGCCGGACGACAAGAACCGTCCCGGCCTGTGCGACGTTCCCGACCTGGAAGACAAGATCGTCGTCTTTACCCCCAAGACTGGCCCGAGCCCCTTCTACGAGTCGTTCGTGGCCGGGAACATCAAGCTCGATGTCCGGCGTCTTCGCCCGGCCGACGTGATCTCAATCGCGTTGCCCCCGGAGAAACAGGACCAGCAGAATGTCCGGAAGCTCAAGGGCATGAACGACCACGACTGGCACCAGCTTGTTGACCTCGTTCACCGCGATGGGAACGCTGCGGACGGCGACACCATCAAGGAGCTGCTACGCCTCGATCCCGGCCAAGACGCGGAGATGGTGGCAGCCCGCGCCAACGTCACCACGATCACCCGCATGCTCCATGACCCGAGCAGCCAGATGATGGACATGCTCCTCGCTGCCCTGAAGGAGGGGAAGATCTGCGTCGTTGACGTCTCCCAGATGCGCGGCACGCCAGCGTTGGTGCTTTCCGGGCTCATCCTTCGCAGGATCTTCGACCACAACCAGGAGGAGTTCACAAAGGCCGCGCCCGAGACGATTCCCGTCATCGCGGTCGTCGAGGAAGCCCAGGCCGTTCTCGGGAGCGGTGGTAGCTCTGGAGAGGGACCGTACATCGCGTGGGTCAAGGAGGGCCGCAAGTACGACCTCCGAGCGGTGCTGATCACGCAGCAGCCCGGCGCGATCTCCGGCGAGATCCTGAGCCAGGGCGACAACTGGTTCACGTTCCACCTCCTCTCGGCGGGTGATCTCCAAGCCATCAAGAAGGCGAACGCCCACTTCAGCAACGACATCCTCTCCTCCCTGCTGAACGAGCCGATCCCTGGACACGGCGTTTTCTGGAGCAGCGTTGGCGGCAAGAGCTATCCGATACCGATTCGAGTGATGTCGTTCGAGGCGCAGTACAGTGCGCGGGATCCGGAGTACAACACCGCCGCGATACAGACGGCAGCTGCAGCACTTCGGGAGAAGTTTGAGGACGCCCTGGCGAGCAGTCGGGCCGCGGATCGCCCGGTGGAACCTGCGGCGGACCAGACCGTCCAAGCACCACCACCAGGCGAGGACGAAGAAGGAGACAAGCTGTCAGAGTCTGATGAGCCGGAAGAGGCAGAGGACGTGCTGGAAACCTACATCCAGAGCGCCATCAGACGTCTGAAGAACGACCCTACGTTCGAGTCGACGGTGAGATCGCGAGGCATCCCTTGGAAGGGAGTGATGGAACGGCTGAAGGAAGGGCTACCGGAGGTCATGACTGACCGTGACCAGGTCGCGTACCAGCACGTCAAGAGGGCCATGGACGATGTCTTCGGTGCGGGTGGATGGCGCACGGAGAAGCGGCCATCAAAGAGCCGGCCAGGGCACCACACGACCTGGATCATTGCAGACGGTGTAGAGCGATGACATTCGCCGTGATGACAGCGCTTGATGCGTATCCGGCATTCCCCGGTAGCATCGATGGCCGTCGCTGATTCCCGCTCGGGTGTGCGTGTGCGGGGGCGCCGCCGTCCTGCTTGATCGCTCGCGCGGTTCCTGTGTTGATCGGGACGGACCCGCACCCACCAGTCGGGCTGGGTCCGGAGGCGAGGCCCGCGCGGGTCCTTGCCGTCCCGAAGACCAGGAGGCGCCCCATTGCTCACGCTCATCGGCCAGACGATTCAGTTCCTCGTGTTCCACGCCCTCGTCCGCGTCGTGGACCGCGTCAGCCGCCTGCCTCGCAGCGGCGTGCAGCCCGAGGTCGAGCGGCTGCTGCGCGAGAACCTCGCGCTGCAGGCGCAGGTCCGGGCCCTGGTGCTCGAGCTGAAGAGCCAGCGCGGCGCACGGCCCAAGGTGTCGATGCGCACGCGGGCCGCCCAGGTGTTCGCCTACCTGCTGACCCGCGGCGACAAGGCCTGCCAGAACTACTACCTCTCGGCCTCGAGGACGACCATCGAGCGGTGGGCGACGAAGCTACGGCGCGGCCCCTGGCCCTGGCGGCGCAAGGGCAAGGGAGGCCGCCCTCCGCTCGCGCAGGAGATCAAGGACCTCATCATCGAGCTCAAGGAGACGAGCCCGCTCTGGGGAGCCCGGCGCATCAAGGAGGAGCTTCGCCGGATGGGCGTGAAGGTCAGCGAGCCCACGATCCAGAAGGTGCTCAGGGAGGCCGGCTTCCATCCTACCGGCGGGCACCCGATGAACCTCGACAAGTGGAAGGCGGCGGCCAAGGACGCCATCTGGGCGCTCGACTTCTTCTTCGTCCGGACGGCCAAGGGCGTCTGGCTCAACGTCCTGCTCGTCATCGACCTGCACACCCGGGAGATCATGGAGCTGCGGGCGTGCGACGCCTGGGGCCCAACCTCGGAGTGGACCATCCGCACCTTCGCGAGCGCGATGCACCGCGAGGGCCGCCAGCCCGAGGCGGTGGTCCACGACCACGGCACCCACTTCATGGGCCAGTTCGAGCGCCAGCTCCGCGTGCTGGAGATCGAGAGACGGCGGACCCCGGTGGCGCTGCCCTTCGTGAACGGCGTCGCGGAGCGCGCCATCAAGAGCGTCCGCCTCGAGCTGCTCAACCACGTCCGGGTGCGCGACGTCGAGGAGCTCCAGTGGTACCTCGACGAGTACAAGACCTACTACAACGATCACCGCGCGAACCAGGCGATCGGCGGACGGACGCCGGCGGCCTACGGGCGCGACTCCCCGGGTGCCGAGGTGATCAGCCTGGACGAGGTGCGGCAGCGACGGCTGGTCCGCAAGAGCTTCGCCCACGGGCTGCTCAACGCCTACGAGCTGGTGGACGACGAGTCGGCCGCCGCCTGACCTGGTGGCGCCGCGAAGACGAGTTCACGAAGGGCATCCACGGATGCCGGTGGTGTGGTATGTCCTGCGTCGCTGCTCACGCTGGCCGGCGCGGCTGCCCGCGGATCCGATGCGGGGTGGGGCGGTGGATCCGGTCGCCCTGGCCGCGCCCGGGGGCGCCCAGGTCGCCACGTCGCGGCCCGCGAAGGAGCCCCGGAGGGTTTCTTGGGACCAGCGGGAAAGGCCGCCCCGTGGCGCGACAGGGCGCGCGTGGGCCGGGTCCCGTCACGCCGCTCAGGGGCTCGCTCGAGAGCGCTCTCAGGCGGCTGTAAACCAACGCCGGGTGGGCTGACGCGGGTGGGGTCCCCATTCTGAACCGGCCTTCGGCGCGCTCCTCCGAGCCCCCCGTTCCGCCTCGCCTTTTCGGGCAGAGATCACGTTGAAGATCGCCCGATCACCCCAGAGAACCGGTTCGCCCAAGTGGGTTTATTGGGGAGCCACGACCAGGAGTGGGGGAACGAGCACGAGTACGAGCACGAGCACGAGCACGAGTATGAGGGGGGGGGGACGAGCACGAGCACGAGCACGAGTATGAGGTTGGGGGGACGAGTGGGGGTACGAGCACGAGCACGACCAGGAGTGGGGGGACGAGCACGAGTACGAGCACGAGCACGAGCACGAGCACGAATAGGGGAACGAGCACGAGCACGAGCACGAGTACGAGCACGAGCACGAGTGGGGGAACGAGTGGGGGAGTCCTGCATCGAAACCATTTTTCTCACAGCTAGTTGCGTCACGTTCTGGGGTTCGTCCAGATGGCCGGGGATTGCGTCTTGTCCTACGTTGTGGTATCGTTGGTGACAATCCGACCGGATGGCGGTAGGAGAGAACCCGTGGGCAACTCAGGGTCCGTCAGTCCGGGCGATGTCGCCCGGTGCTGGGGCCCAGGCGCACTGAAAGGAGAACCATACTCATGAAACAGAAGCTCGTTTGGTTACTCTTGCTGTTGGCTCCCATGATGATCGTCGTGGCGGGCACGAACGGCCCGGAGGTCATCACGTTCGAGGCCAATAAGGGTACGGTGACGTTCAAGCACCGGGAGCACCAGGACCGTATCGGGACGGACAAGTGCAACGCGTGCCATCACACGGGGAAGGCCGACGGCTCCGACGCGAAGAAGTGTACCGAGTGTCACGCCAAGCAAGACGTGGAGAAGGATGGGAAGATGGTGCCGTCACTCAAGAACGCGAAGCACAAGCGCTGCAAAGGGTGCCACCGGGAGCAGCAGAAGGGACCAACGAAGTGTGACGGCTGTCACGCGAAGCCCGGCGCAAGCACGGGCGCCGCGCAGCCCTGACCCATCTCTGCGGGCACGCTCCCTTTGGGTATCCTACCGGTCGCGGGCAGCGTCCAGTTGCCTGCTTGCACGCATCGAGCTATATTCCGCCATCACGGTCGCCGTCCACCGAGCGTGGCCATGGTTCCGTCACCACTCAACTTCCGGAGGCAGGCGCAACTCATGAAACTTACCACCCGGCAACGGGCATTTCTTGCCTTTTGGTTCCTGGTCTCGAGTTCTCGTCTCTTCGCGGGCGAGGCTTCGAAGCCGTTGCCTCCCGAACTGGTCACGGCTTCGCAGGCGGCGGCGACGACGCTGGACGCTATCACCGTGGAGCGGTATCCGCAAGCGGACGCTGTGGTCGTTTCCGACCGGACATTCGTCGAGGTGGAGGAATCGGGATTGAGCCACGTGTTCCGCGACCGGTTGGTCAAGATACTCACCGACAAGGGCGCCGCGGAGTTCTCCGCGCTACGGTTCGACTACGACCCGGCCTCTTCCTACGCCGAAATTCGCCGTGTGCTGGTGCATCGTCGAGGCGAGGGGATGGAGGTGGTGCCCGAGAGCCAGGTCCTGGATCTGCCTCAGCCCCAGTCCGCCATCTACTGGGGGCCGAGAATGAAACTGGTGGCCGTTCCGCGTCTGCACGCCGGTGACGCCATCGAGTTGACCACCTATTCCAAGGGATTCGTCATTGCCTACCTCGGCGGCCCGGACGACGAGAAGTATATCCCGCCGATGCGCGGCCACTATTACGACTCGGTGCTGTTCCAGGAGGACCTTCCGATAGTGGACAAGCACTACACGGTCAGGCTTCCCCGGGACAAGCCCATTCGTGCGCGGGTTTTCAACGGCGAGTTGATGTCCGAACTATCGTTCGACGACGACCACTTGATATACACCTTCTGGAAGAACGACGTGCCGGCCATCGTGCGAGAGCCCCGAATGGTCGAGGATTCGGACGTGATGCCCAAACTCGTGCTGGCCACGGTCCGGGACTGGCCGGAAAAATCCCGCTGGTTCTTCAACATCAACGAGGATGCTCGAGCCTTCGACTGGAACGATGCCATCGAGGCCAAGGTCGAAGAGATCACTCGAGGTCTCCGCACCGACGAGGAAAAACGCAAGGCGCTCCTCGCGTGGGTGGCCCGGCAGATTCGCTACTCGGGGATAAGCATGGGCGAGGGCGAAGGATACACGCTCCATCCGGGCACGATGACCTTCAGCGACCGTTGCGGGGTGTGCAAGGACATCGCCGGCATGCTGATCACGATGTTCCGGGCCGCGGGCTACACGGCCTACCCTGCGATGACCATGGCCGGGGCTCGAGTCGAGGATCTCCCGGCGGACCAGTTCAACCACTGTGTCGTCGCGTTGAAGACCGGCGAGGACGACTACACGCTCTACGATCCCACCCGGTGCCCCTTCAGCGCAGAAATCTGGTCCAGTGCGGAGAAGCCGCAACACTACGTGATCGCTTCGCCCGAGGGCGAAGAACTGATGCAGACACCGCCCGCTCCACCGTCGGACAACTTTCTCAGGATCGTGTCGACCGGCAAGATCGACGGAGACGGCAACCTGGCCGGGGAGATGGTCATCACTGCCGGGGCCTACACGGAAACCGGCCTGCGCTGGGCTCGAGTCTTCCGCCAGGCGTACCGGCTCCCCGCCATGCTCCAGGAATGGGTCTCCTACGTCTCGCCGCGGGCCGTCCTGCGGGATTACCACATCACGGATCCGGTCGATGTGAATCACCCGTTCGTCATCCGGATACGCTACGCCGTCCCCGGCTACGCCGCGGTCTCGGAGACCGGAATCGCCCTGGTCCCACCTGTTGCGCGACACGTCATCCAGGACCGAAGAACCACGGACTTCCTGGAACCGGCTCGAGCCGCCGAGCGCAAGCACGATATCTTCCTGAGAGCCACGCGAGAGTTCATCCTCGAGGAGACCTTGACCCTTCCTGGACGCTACCGGCTGGCGTCCGCGCCCGAAGCTGTGGCCGTGGACGGTCCCGAGGCGGCGTTAGAGAGTTCGGTATCCCTGGAGGGACGGAAGCTCAAGACGCGGCACCACCTGGTCATCAAGCACAAGGTCATTCCGGCCGAGGGGCATGGCAACCTGCACGAGGCCGTCACG
The DNA here is from genome assembly GCA_024278455.1 of Myxococcota bacterium. Classification (GTDB taxonomy): domain Bacteria; phylum Myxococcota_A; class UBA796; order JAJRTE01; family JAJRTE01; genus JAJRTE01. The sequence continues at coordinate 43,900 of JAJRTE010000226.1, read as the reverse complement.
GCCTACGACAGGCAGGCTACCGAAAGGGTCTTGCTCGCCCGCTGACCGGACCCGCCGCCCGGCACCTCGAGTCGACCGGCGTCCTCATTCCAAGGAGCTGTGACATGGATCACACCACCTGCTTTTCGATACTTCTCCTCCTCACCGCTTCCGCGCCCGCGGTCGCCGTGGGTGAGATTCCCGCCAAGTTCCGAACCCCGTACACGGCCAAGGACTACCCGGACGCCGACGTCCTCGCCCTGGAGGACATCCGGGTCTACACCCTTCACCCCGACGGCCGCGTCGACAGGCACGTGGGAAGGGTCGAAAAGGTGCTCACCTACCACGGCATGGACGAAATCGGCGACCCACACGTCCCGTTCGACTCGGCGCGCCAGACGATTCGCGTCATTCGCAGCCTGACATGGACGCCCGAGGGTGAGGAGAAGAAGACCCAGGACAACGGCTTCAACGTAATGACACCCTTCGCTCTCGCGAAGGCTCCGGACTACACCGAGATCCACCAACTGGTCATCACGCACGTGGGCCTGGACATCGGGGCAGTGGTCCAGACCGACTACGTGGTCTCGGACGAGGTACCCTGGCGAACCCACCTCGAGGGCGTGGAGGTGCTCCAGGACGACGAATCGGCGCTGCTGCGCCGCATCATCGTGGAAGTCCCGGCCGGCACGACCTTGCTCTACCACGTGGCCAACGGCGAGGCCCGGCTCGAGATCTCGCACACCGGTGACCTGGACGTCTACACCTGGACCCTCGAGAATGTCGGAGTGGCTCGCAAGGCGCTCGCCGAACCCGAGGCCATGGTGTTCCTCCCCACCCTCCTGTTCACCACCGCGCCGGACTGGAAAACCTGGTCCAACACGCTGGCCGATCGCCTCGACACCGCGCTCGAGGATCCGGACGGCAACGTCGCACGCCTCGCCGACCGGCTTCTCGAGGGCCGGTCCGATACCTTGGCTCGAGTGGAGGCCCTGCACGGCTTCGTGGTGGACGCCGTTCTGACCGCGTCGTGGCCACTCACGGATTTCGACTATGCCATGCGGCCTGCTGCACGGACCCTCGAGTCGAGCCACGGACACACGCTGGACAAGGCGGTCCTGCTGACCGCGTTGCTCCGGGACGCCGGGTACACGGCCGATATCACCATCGTCGACCCCAACCCGCTCGAGGACCCAGCGCTTCGCGCCCTGCCCTGCCTGGCCCGGCTCACCCAGCCCCTCGTCCGGGTCGACGCGGACGGCGAAACCTTGTGGCTCGATCCGACCGCCAAGCTCGAGACACGCTCTCAACGCGACTTTGCAGGCTGGGAAGGACTGCCCGTGGTCGCGGGGACGGACGCGCTCCACCTGCTCGAACCGCCAGATGTCCCCAACCGCTTGACCATTCGACTCGACGCCACCCTGGACGCGGACAACGGCATCCAGGGAGACGGCGAGATCATCTTGCTCGGCCACTACGCCCCGTTCTTCGAGGTGCGCGGGGACAAGACGAAGCTGGAGTCGTTCACCAAGGGGCTCGTCAGCTCTGTCGTGGCAACGGTGGACAGGGTCGAAGCATCGGTCGTGGCGCTCGATCCGTTCCAGGTCCGGCTCAGGGTGAGCTTCTCCGCGGAGACGCCGTCACCGGCGCCTAGAGTCGTCACCGTGGAAACCGGCATCCCGTCGGGATCGCTCCTCGAGACATCCCCGTTCATGCACCTGGCCTCCCGCACCCTGCCCCTCATACTGCCCGCCACGGGCGAAGAAATGGTCACCGTCACCTGGACGCTCCCCAAGGGCAAGGTCCCCCGGTTCATCCCGGCCCCCGTGGCCACCGAAGGTGAACCAGGACGCGCAGCCCGTACCTGGAGGCTCGAGGACGGAAAAATCACCATGACCTCGGAGACGATCGTGCGCAGGCGTGTCGTCGCCCCGCCGGACTACCCGGCGTTCAAGGCCATGCACGATCTCCTGGCCGCGGATAGCTCGAGGACGGTGATCTTCTGATTGTTTCGCGTCCTGGAGGGGCCGAGCCGCCCGGTGGTACCAACGCCACCGGCAGGACCAGCCTTCGCTATCGTTCTGAAGGAAATGGAGCGATCCGGGTGTCACCGGGGATGGGCGTGGAAACACGGGGGCCGGTGCCTCCTACCGCACGACCAGGACCGCGGCGCCATGCAGTCTTCCCGCCCGGAGGTCGTCGAGGGCCTGGTTCGCCTGCTCGAGAGGATAGGGTTTGACCGTGGTCTCCACCGGTACCCTGGGGGCAAGTGCCATGAACTCCACCCCATCCCGTCGTGTCAGGTTGGCCACCGACTTGATCGACCGCTCCTCCCACAAGATACCGTAGGGAAAAGACGGGATGTCCGTCATGTAGATGCCGGCGCAGACCACGGTGCCTCCCTTGTCGACCGCCTTCAGGGCGAGGGGCAACAGGGGGCCCACCGGGGCGAAGATGATGGCCGCGTCGAGGGGTTCGGGGGGCAGTTGCGTCGACGCCCCGGCCCACTCGGCGCCAAGGTCACGGGCGAACCGCTGCCCTGCGGCGTCCCCTTCCCGGGTGAACGCGAACACGCGCCGGTCCTGGTATCTGGCGACCTGGACGAGGATGTGGGCGGCGGCGCCGAAGCCGAAGAAACCGAGGGTGCGGGCGTCCCCGGGCATGCGCAGCGCCCGGTACCCGATGAGGCCGGCACACATCAGCGGGGCGGCCTGGAGGTCGGGGTAGCCATCGGGGATCGGGAAGCAGAACCGCTCGTCGGCCACCACATACTCGGCGTAACCGCCATCCATCTGGTAGCCGGTGAACTTGGCGTTGTCACAGAGGTTCTCCCGTCCTGTCGTGCAGAAACGGCAGGTACCGCACGTGGCTCCCAGCCAGGGCACGCCGACGCGCCGGCCTGCGGTCATGAGCGTGACATCCGGCCCGGTATCCACGACCGTACCCACGATTTCGTGGCCGGGCACCAGGGGGAGGGTTGGGCGAGTCAGTTCCCCATCGACCACGTGCAAGTCGGTGCGGCATACCGCGCAGGTGTGCACGCGGATGAGCACCTGGTGAGACGCTGGGGTGGGGATGGGAATGTCTCGCAACTGCAAGAGCTGTCCGGGGGCGTCGAGGACCATCGCTCGCATGTCCTGGTCTCCTTCGCTGGCAAGTAGTGCATGGCCACACCTCGAGGCATGGGTCAGCCGTGAAATGGGACCTGCCGAGGCGGTTTGCGGCACCGTCTTGCGGGACACGTTTCTCCCGCGTCCGTGTTGCGGTCACGGTCCCGAGCGGGCGCTGTTCCATTATAGCCTGAACATACGATTGCGCGACCACCGAGACCGCCGAGCCAGCCGATTGCTCGGGTTGCAGAGCGCGGGAAGCGACGGGCCGGAAGATGGGGAGGAGAGGATTGACTGCGCAGCGTGGGATCACCCCATGTTCTCGATGGTGAGAGTATAGGGCTGCTCACAACTGAAGCCAGATATCCAGCGCACCTCGATCCAGTAGTCTCCCCCGTCCTCGGGGCCGGTCCTGCCCTCGTGCCGCACGGTCTCGTCCTGGTTGCCCGGATTGGAGGATTGCTCCACGACAAAGGCCTCCGGGCTCGAGGATTGGGTCGGGTCGTCCCACCAGAGGTAGAGATCGTAGTCGGCTCCTTCGGCGATGTCGGTGAGGGTGGCCTGGAGATAGAACTCGTCGGCGCCGAGGCCCCCGTCGTCCGCGACGGTGAGCGTGTACCAGTCGGAGTCCATGGGAGTGTGGATGGTGGCGGTTATCACGATGGTGACCGGCTCGTTGACCCCGTTCTGGTCTCCAAGGTCGTAAGCATCCACCAGGCTGTCGTTCTCTTCGTAGGCGTCCTCGAGCCCTTCGTTGATCTCTCCGTCGCAGTCGTTGTCGAGGTTGTCGCAGAACTCGATTGCCGTTGGATGGATCGCGGGGTCTTCGTCGTTGCAGTCGCCGTCGCAGACGGTGTAATGGTCGCGATCCTCGTCGAAGCCGTTGTCCACGACGCCGTCGCCGTCGTTGTCCAGGCCGTCGCACTCCTCCACGTCCACGCAATCGGGCGTACCGTCGCCGTCGGTGTCGGGGAATTCGCTGTCGACCTCTCCGTCGCAATTCTGGTCGACTCCATCGCACGTTTCCTCGGCGTCGATGTTGATATCCGGATCCGTGTCGTCGCAGTCGTCCTCGCACGAGATGAAGCCGTCCATGTCCTGGTCGAAGCCGTTGTCGATCTCCCCGTCTCCGTCATTGTCCAGGCCGTCGCATTCCTCGACGTCCACGCAGTCGGGCGTGCCGTCGCCGTCGGTGTCGGGGTAGTCGTCGTCCCCGGTGCCGTCGCAGTCGGTGTCCTTGCCGTCGCAAACCTCGGTGGCGCCGGGATAGACCAGGGGGTCTGCGTCGTCGCAGTCGTCCATGCAGGTGGTCACCCCGTCCCCGTCCTCGTCGAACCCGTTGTCTACCACACCGTCCCCGTCGTTGTCCTTGCCGTCGCATATCTCTGCGTCCCGACAGTCCGGAACCCCGTTGCCGTCGCTGTCGGGGAGCCCGTTATCAGCCACGCCGTCGCAATCCTGGTCCAGGCCGTCGCACAATTCCGTCGCCCCGGGATAGACCGAGCCGTTGTTGTCGTTGCAGTCGCCGTCGCAGTTGGTGGCGCCGTCGCCGTCCTGGTCGATACACCGTTGCACCGTGATCTTGAACGTGTCCTGCGCCTGGGACCCCATGGAGTCGGTTGCGGTCAGAACCACTGTCTGAGAGCCGGCGGCGAGCTTGTCCGTGGTGAGGGTCACCGTGCCGTCAGCGGCCGGGGTGCTGCGACCGAGCGGGTTGCCTCGAGCATCCGCCCAGGCGACATCGAGATCGGGCGGGTCGTCCTCCTCGTCGGACACCTTGCCGGTAAAGGTGACTTCTTCGCCCTCGTAGGGGTTGCGTTTGTCCGCGCCCGTGATCGATGCCGACGGTGGGCCGTCCACGACCAGGGAAAGGCCGGCCTCGGCGGCGTCGCCGGCTTCGTCGGTCACGGTGACTGTGAGGAATTGCGTCCCGGTCTCCGACAGTTCCACGTTGAGAGTGGCCTCCCCATCGGCACCGGGGCGAGGCTGCCCCAGCAGCCCTTCCTGGTCACTCTCCCACACCACCTTGAGGTCGTCCGGTGCGGACTCCGCGTCCGAGACTTCGACGACCAAGGTCACCGTGTCGCGCCAGGCCACGACGTCCCCGTCCGACGGGCGGACGATAGTGACTTCCGGGGGCTGGTTGGGGCCAGCGGTCGTGGCGTCGTCATCGTCGCCGGCAGGTTGGCTTCGAGTGGGCTCGCAACCGCCAGGGAGAGCAACGAACAACAGTGCAACCAGGGAAAACCGGACACGCGACAGCAACATGGCAACATCTCCGCATGGGGCGAGGTGGCGTTCGATATTCTCCCGCCTCCCCGGCGTTCGGCAGGTTCGCGACAGCACGTCGAGAGGTTCTGGATTCCTTGTACCACGGGGATGGAACGAGAATCAAGTGACGCGACCGCTTGACGCCGGTCAAGAGTTGCTGGTACTGTGAGTGCGTCGGCAGGCCGCTTGCGGCCGGAACCTGCCGGGAACCAGCCGCGTACCGGGGATTCACGCGATCCGGGCGACCGGCGCACACTTGCCCGAATCGGCGAAAGGAAGGCTCGATGGCAGAGGGCGCGTTTTTCACGGAAGAGGCGAAGGCTCGGGCAACGAAGGCGGTCCAGGATGTCGAGGCGCAGACGAGCGCCGAGGTCGTGATCGCGCTGAGGCGGTTGTCCGGCGGCTACGCAGGCTCCGACTACCTGGCCGGGGCGATCGTGGCTTTCGTTGCGCTCCTGGCACTGCTGTTCCTGCCGCAACCTTTTCCCATTGCCTCTTTTCCCCTGGACGTGGCACTGGCGTTCGGCTTCGGTGTTCTCATCTCGCGAACGGTGCCCTGGGTGAGGCGCCTCTTGACCTCGAGGCGCACCATGGCGGAAAACGTCCGCGTACACAGCCTTGCGTCCTTCGTCGAACTCGGCATCGCGCAGACGTCCCTTCGGAACGGGATCCTGGTGTACGTGTCCATGTTCGAACGCCGCGCGGAAGTGGTTCCGGACATCGGTATCGATCTCGAGGCGCTGAACGACCCGTGGAAGGAAGTGGTCGCACGCATCGCGCGTGCGGTGGCAAAAAGGGACTACGATGCCTTCCTCGAGGCGGTTCGGGCTCTCGGCCCCCTCCTTTCGCGAGACATGCCGCGGGCCGATGACGATGTCAACGAGCTGCCGGACCAGGTGCAATGATGATGAAACGATTCCCGCTTCGAGTCTATCACTGGGCTTCTGACCGCCTTGCCGCGCTCCGGCGCCGGGCTCGAGGGTCACCGGTGGTCGTCGTGGTGGCGGCACTGGCGGTTCTTGGCGCCACCGTGGCCGTATGCCAGGATGTGTGGGCGCGACCCGGGGGAGGACACAGCTTTTCTGGCCGCTCCTCCGGGGGAGGATTCAGTGGCCGGGGCGGATATGGTGGAGGCGGCGGGGACGGCATCGGCCTGGTCTTTCTGGTTGTCCGGCTGCTTTTCGTCTACCCGCAAATAGGCGTCCCCGTCCTCGTGATTGGTGGTGTCTGGTACTTCGCAACGCAGCGTCAACGGCAGCATCGGGGTTGGAGCACCATGACCGCGCAGTACGGGCGCGCCCAGTCACCGCACCTGGGCCGCGAGCCGGCCCGCACGTCGCCACGCAAGCGGCTCGAGAAGCTTCGCAGCGTGGACCCGGACTTCTCCCTGGTGCTGTTCGAGGACTTCGTGTTCGCCCTCTACGCCCGCGCCCACGAGGCTCGAGGCGACCGCCAACTGGACCAGCTCTCCCCTTACCTGGCGGGAAACGCCAGGCAACGGCTCACCTCCCTGAGCGTCGACGCGACCCAGGTCAAGAATATCGTCATCGGGGCCATGACCTACGTCGATGTGTCGGGGGTCGGCAGCACAGCGGACAGTGTGAACGTGGTCCTCGAGTTCGAGAGCAACTACACCGAAGTCGCCGGCAACAGAGACGAGCCTTTGGAGCGCAGTTACTACGCGGTGGAGCGCTGGACCTTCTCCCGCCACCAGGCGGCGCGTTCCCGTCCACCGGAGCGCATCCGGAACTTCGGATGCCCAAGCTGCGGCGCGCCGCTCGATGGCATTCGAGGCAATCGGTGCTCTTTCTGCAACAAGGTGGTCGACACCGGCGAATTCGACTGGATGGTCACGGAGGTAAATGTCCTTGGGCGGGAGCGACGGCCACCACCCCTGACCAGCGATGTTGCCGAGCAGGGGACGAACCTCCCGACCATTGTCGACCGAGATGCGCCGGCGAGGTTGCAGGCGATCGCACGCAAGGATCCGGAGTTCGACTGGGCAGCCCTGGAAAAGCGCATCCAATTCATCTTCGGGGTCCTTCAGGAGGCATGGTCGAACCGGGAGTGGCTCAAGGCCCGTCCCTACGTGAGCGACAATCTGTTCCAAATGTTGCAATACTGGATCGATACCTACCGGGCGGCCGGGTTGCGAAACGTGACCGAAAACGCGAAAATCACCAGGATCCAGCTCGCCAGTGTCACCAGCGACTGGTACTTCGATGCCATCACGGTGCGTATCCATGCCACCGGCCTGGACTACACCATCACCGACGGCGGCAAGGTCGTCAGCGGCAGTCGCTCCCGGCCCAGGCCCTACTCCGAGTACTGGACCCTCATTCGGGGCAGCGGTACTCGAGGCGCCAGCCGGGCCGAGGCGAGCTGCCCAAGCTGCGGCGCACCGGTGAAGGTCAACATGGCGGGCAATTGTGCGTACTGTTCCGCGCGTCTGACCGCTGGGGAATTCGACTGGGTCCTGAGCCGTATCGAACAGGACGAAGCCTACCAGGGATGACGCCCCACCCACCGCCAGGCACTGCTCGCCGTGGCCGAATTCCGGTCACCGTGCCCGGAGTTGGGGCGAGGGTATGAAGACGGCCAGAAGGCGCCGTTTCAGGACCCACGGGAGTGCCGCGTGTCGAGGTGACGGCGCAGCGCCGCGGCAGGCCGTCAGCGGTGCGTGCTGAGAAGGGATAGGAGGATGACTTCGAAGTTTTGCCCGGGCTCGGGTCCCGTGGAATTGAGTTGCACGAGCCCGAGCGGACCGGCCCTGTCGTTGACCCAGAAGTCGATGGTCTGCCCGTCGCGGGACACCCGGTACTGGGCACACTTCAAGTACCCCGCAGGAACCAGGATGGTGCTCGTACCCACCCGGTACGGCGCCAATGCCCCCGGGTTCGACAGGAGCGATTCGGCAAGCGGCAGACCCGCGGCGTTCTCGAACACGGCTCGAGGCAGGACGGCAGGGTCTTCCAGTGGCTCGAAAAGCGCCAGGAGCCTGCTCGGGTCGGAACTCCCGACAACGGCGATCGTGGTGGTCGAAAGCGTGCCCGGCGTGCGGGCGCTCTTGTCCAGGTAGTACCGAATCGTGGTGTCTGATTCCGTACCCCCCGGCGACACCATCACCACCACGGTTTGGTCCGTTCCAGCCTTGGGCTTGAAAAGGAACTTGGACCCGCTTCCGATCAACGGTGAACCGCCCACGTCTCCCGGCGCAGCGCCACCGAGAACCAGGACGACACCGAGCAACGAGGTGAACAGTAGAGCATTGGTCGCGCGCATGGCAGCGCTCCTCCATGGCGACTTTCCGATGTTTTCTTCAGTATAGCAGAAAGTTCGCCCATCCAGAAGCCCCGCGCTTCCGCTCGAGCCGCTCATCCCACGCTTGCCGTGCGCCAATCTGCTTGACGGCCAGCATGTTTCTTGATAGGTTGCGCTATTTGTCTCGCGCCGCACCGAAGGCGATCCCTTGCACGAAGCGGGACCGACGCTACCTGTCCTCGTGAGGAGGACCGCTCGGCGCTTCAAGGCGCCCGACGAACCATTGTGAGCCACTGTCCAAGGAGTTGTCGATGTCCTCGACGAAACAGATTCACGGAACCTTGTTGGAAAAGGTTGCCATGGCGCCCAAGGTGACCAGGTATGTCATTCTCGCACCGGACATTGCGCGGCGAAGGAGGCCGGGGCAGTTCGTCATCGTCCGGCTGCACGAAGGCGCCGAACGCATTCCGCTCACGATCGCGGATGCGGACCCGGATCGAGGCACAATCACCCTGGTCGTGCAAGAGGTGGGCAAGAGCACCGCGGAGATGGCCCATCTATTGCAAGAGGGAGATGTGTTCGCCGATGTGCTGGGCCCCCTCGGCATGGCCACGCACATCGAGCGGGTGGGCCGCGTCGTCGGGATAGGAGGCGGCATCGGCGTGGCCCCCCTTCACCCCATCGCCCAGGGTTACAAAGCGCAGGGCAACGAAGTCGTCGGTATTCTTGGCGCCCGCTCCAAGGACCTGATGATCATGGAAACCGAGATGAGGCGGGCCTGCGACCGGGTACGTATCGTCACCGACGACGGCACTTATGGCGAAAAAGGCCTCGTGACCGACGCCCTGCGGGCAGAAATCGAGGCGCATGGCAACCCGGACCTCGTGGTGGCCATCGGCCCGCTCGTCATGATGCGCGCCGTCGCCGAGATGACCCGAACGTTCGAGTTGAAAACCCTCGTGAGCCTCAACCCGATCATGGTCGACGGCACTGGAATGTGCGGCGGCTGCCGAGTCACGGTCGGCGGCCAGGTGAAGTTCGTGTGCGTGGACGGCCCGGAATTCGACGCCCATGGCGTGGATTTCGACGAACTCTTTCGCAGGCAACGATTCTACGTGCCCCAGGAAACCGAGAGCTACGAAGCGTTCAAGCGCGAGCACGCCCACGAGCCCGGCGGTTGCCGGCTCCGCCACCTGATCGACGCCAATGCAAACCGATAGACTGAGGATACCGAGACATGGCAGCAAAGAAGAAAAAGAAGAAGTTTCAACCGGTCGATATCCATACGCTCGAGTTGCCTGAATTCGGCGAGCCTGCGTTGACCCAACGGGAGCGCATGAGCATTCCGCGGCAGCCCATTCCGGAGCAAGCACCGGACGAACGCGTCCACAACTTCTCCGAAGTCGCCCTGGGGTACGAGGAGCGGACGGCTCGGATCGAAGCGCTGCGCTGTATCCAGTGCAAGAAGCCGTTGTGCATCGCGGGTTGCCCGGTCAATATCGACATTCCGGCCTTCATCAGGAAGATCGCGGAGGGCCACTATGCCGATGGTGTGGCCATCTTGAAGAAAGACAACGTTCTTCCGGCCATCTGCGGCAGGGTCTGCCCACAGGAAGAGCAGTGCGAGATCGTCTGCACCCTGACCAAGAAGTACGAACCGGTTGCCATCGGCAGGCTCGAGCGCTTCCTGGCGGACTGGGAGCGTGAGAGCGGCACGATCGAACCACTCGTTCCGGGGCCGCCGACGGGCAAACGGGTGGCCATCGTCGGGGGCGGGCCGGCGGGGCTGACCGCCGCGGCGGACCTGGTGCGCCACGGACATGACGTCACCGTGTTCGAGGCCTTGCAGCGTCCTGGCGGCGTCCTCGTCTATGGTATCCCGGAGTTCCGATTGCCGAAGAAGATCGTGCAGATAGAAGTCGAGCAGCTCGAGAAGGCTGGAGTCAAGTTCCGCAACAGCGTGGTCATTGGCCAGACCTTTACCATGGACGAACTGAACGAGACGTTCGACGCCGTCTTCGTGGCAACCGGAGCGGGCTTGCCGAACTTCATGGGAATCCCCGGCGAGAATCTCAACGGCGTCTATTCCGCGAACGAGTACCTGACTCGAGTCAACCTCATGCGTGCCTACGAGTTTCCCCGCGCGGACACGCCGGTTGCCAGGAGTGAGAACGTGGCGGTGATCGGTGGGGGCAACGTGGCCATGGACGCCGCGCGCACGGCGAAACGGCTCGGGGCAAAGCATGTCTACAACGTCTACCGCCGGACGCGAGCCGAAATGCCGGCTCGAGCCGAGGAGATCGAGCACGCTGCCGAAGAAGGCATCGAGTTCCTGTTCCTGCACAACCCCATCACCTACGAGGGGGACGAGGACGGGCGCGTTTCTCGAGCCGTCTGCCGCAAGATGAAGCTCGGCGAGCCTGACGCGAGCGGCAGGAGGCGCCCGGTGCCGACCGAGGAGAGTGTGACCCTGGACGTCGACACGGTAGTGGTGGCGATCGGCAACGGCCCCAACCCGCTCATCCCCAGGACGACGCCGGATCTCGAGGTCAAGCGCTGGGGCAATATCCGGGTCGAGCGAGCAACGGGGAAGACCAGCAGGAAGGGCGTCTGGGCCGGCGGCGATATCGTGCTGGGTGCGGCCACGGTCATCCTGGCCATGGGAGCGGGGCGCAACGCGGCCCGTTCCATCCACGAATACCTGACGACCGGGGAATGGACCGAGCCTGAACTCGACTCGTAGTACTGGAAAACCGCGCCCGCTCTGCTCCCCTCCCCCCCCACCTGCCAAGGTACAGGAATCCGTTCGACCGGTGGTATCGTTGCCGCCCGTGCCAGTCGGGGAACGCAAAAGAACAGAGCGACCCTTGCGTGCGGGACGTGCGCCATGCTAGACTGCTGGCGACCGATCACCTGGTTGCGGACAACGACGCGCAGCGAACCGAGGTGTCATGCGGAACCGACTAGTGGCAAACAGGCTGAAGCAGGTGTTCGGGGGGGTGTACGTTCTGGCGAGTTTGGTCGCCTGCACGCCGGAAGACGAACTTCCCGTGGACAGAACGGATCTCGATTTCGACGGCGTGCTCGACATCCACGATCGCTGCATCGGACCAAAAGAGACGTGGAACCATTTCAAGGATGCCGACGGTTGCCCGGACGAGGCCCCGGAACCGCCACCGCGCCGGCTCGATGTGGGCGGCAAGATCCAGTTTCGGGGCGGCGGTGATGTGATCGCCCGGTCCTCGTACCCGCTGCTCGACGGCGTCGTCGATGCCCTGAAGAGCAACCCGGCCATCCACTTGCGCATTGAAGGCCACACGGACAACGTGGGCTCGGATGCGGCCAACCTCACGCTGAGTCGCAAGCGAGCAGAAGCCGTTGAAGCTTACCTCGTCCGCAAGGGGGTCTCCCCGGGCCGACTCACCGCTGTGGGCTTCGGCAGCTCGAGACCGATCGCACCGAACGACACCGAGGAGGGACGGAACGCCAACCGTCGCGTGGAGTTCAACGTCGTGGGTCCGTAGCCCGTCGTCCATCGAGGATCCCACGCCTCGCCCCGCCCGGTCCGGTTCTGCCAAGAAACGCCTCCATGGCTGCGCGGTGTCCGGGGCCGCCCCACAGCATCTCGAAGACCTCCGCTTCGCGCGCCAGGGCCCTCCCCCTTCCCTCCTCCCGAACGCCGGCCAGCATGCGCTTGATACCCGCCACGCTATCGCGCCGGTGGGTGGCCATGCGCTCTGCCAGCTCGAGTGCACGCTCGAGGCACTTCCCTGGCGGCGTCACCTCGCTCACGAGCCCCATCTCCAGGGCCTGTTCGGCCCCGATTTCCTCACCGGTGAGCAGCAAACGAGCGGCACGCATCGGGCCGACGCGCTCGACCAGGCGCGTTCCACCTCCCCAACCCGTGGACAGCCCCATCGCCACCTGCCTGAACGCGAACGTGGCCCGTGCGTCGGCCACGACGAGATCGCAGGCGAGCAGCAACTCGCAGCCGCCGCCAAGAGCTGCCCCCTGGACAGCGGCGATGACAGGAACCGCGCACCGCTCGATCCGACTGGAGACAGCCCCCATCTCGAGCACGGTGCCGGCGCCCGCCGGGTCCCCGGAGAGAGCGGAGAACTCATGGAGGTCGCCCCCCGAAACGAACACCCGGCTGCCGGTGCCCGTGATGATGACCGCTCGTACCGAGCTGTCGGCGCTCGCTTCGTCCACGAGGCGGCGGAGCGTTCCGGCGGTCGCGATGGACAGGGCATTGCGACGTTCCGGCCTGTCGATGGCGAGCACCAGGCACGACCCCACACGAGACGGCTTGACGCCGGCATCAGAAGCGCTCATGCGACCTCCTTCCTGGGATGGCTGGAGCACGAAATAGCCCTTGGGGGGACAGTCTGTCAAGGAGATGCGACCCCGGACGCACGCCGGACACCCTGCAACAGGGACACAGGGAGCGGGGAGCGGGGAGCCAAAACAGTGCTTGCCAAGACAGCGCGTTCGAGGCTATTCCCTTTCTATCGATTGTGGACGGTACGGCCCACGTGCCGGACGCGCTGCCATGTTGTCCACGGCAGGAGGGAGGTGTCATGTACATGAATTGCCGTCTGTTCGTCGTATCGGTCTACCAGACGTTGACTCGAGCCCCGGTCAACAGGAGGCGGCTGCGCGTCCTCTTGCCCCTTGTGGCCGGTCTGCCCCTTTTCGAGGCGCTCACATGGGGCTTCCTCGCCCTGGATGACATCCTGTTTCGGCGATACCGCAGAGAACGTGTCAGGCAGCCGCTGTTCATCATCGGGAATCCCCGCAGCGGAACCACCTTGTTGCATCGGCTGATTGCACTCGACGACGAGCAGTTCACCGGTTTCTGCCTCCATGAGATCCTGTTTCCCGCCATTACGGAGCAGAAGCTCGTCGGGGCGGTGTCGCGGCTCGACCGGCGCCTGGGAGGAGCCCTCGCACGCCTGGTTTCACGATTCGAGGACAAGGTGTTTTCCCAGCTCGATCAGATGCATAGAATCCGGCTGGCACAGCCCGAGGAGGACGAGTTCCTCCTCATCCACAAATTCGCATCGCCCACTCTCTTCATGTTCTTTCCGGGAGCGCAGGTGCTCGGGCCGCTGTGGGAGTACGACGATTTGCCGGAACCGTTCCGCAGAAAGCTCGATGCCTACTACGAGGCACAGGTCAAGCGACTGCTGTATCGAAAAGGCAACGGGCGCCGATTCCTGTCCAAGAACACGGCGTTCGGTGCCAAGATCCGAAGCCTGGCCGCCCTGTTCCCGGATGCCCGGTTCCTCTACATTCTGAGGAACCCCGAGGTATCCATCGCCTCCACGCAGGACTTGTTCCATACCGTGTGGGAGGCACAGTTGGCCCACGACCAGCTCGAGGCCCAACGCCGCCGTGTCGTGGAGAAGGCGGCGGAGCTGTACCGCCGGGCGCTCGAGGAACTGGAGAAAATCCCGGATGACCGGCGGCACATCGTGCTGTACGAAGACCTCGTGGCAGACCCCGAAAGAGCCATCACCAAGGCATACGACGCCCTGGGGCTTCCCCTTTCCGACACCTACCAGACGAAGCTGCGCCAAGCTTGCGAGAAGGCGAGACGCTACAAGAGCCGCCACAAGTACACGCTCGAGCAGTTCGGGCTCACGCGCGACGCGATCCGGTCGGCCGTGCCGTTCGTCTACGAACGCTTCGATTTTGCCGAACAGATGGCGGAAGGAGGCCCACGCACCGAAAAATCGTCTTGATTCCCGAGCGCGCCCCGGCCCCTGCCTGGACAGAACGACGGACCGGAGCCGCGCGCCCCACCCTACGAACGGCTCGAGGTCAGCCGCTTCCACCAACCCGGTTCTTCTCCTGGACGATCTCGGCAGCGATACTGACGGCGATCTCCTCGGGACTGCTGCCTCCGATGGGCAGGCCCACAGGACTCGAGATGCGTGCCACCCTGTCCTCCTCGAACCCCTCGGCCACGAGATCCCTGCGCAGCCTCGCATACTTGGACTTGCTGGCAATCACACCCAAATAGGCCCACTCGCGCGGCAAAAAATAGCGGCATGCAGCGAAATCGGTCGGATGATCCCGGCTGACGATGACAACATAGGTATGGCGGTCCGTGGATACGGACGTGTCCAGCACCTCCGGGTCGTGGGAGGTGACCAGGCGTGTGGCCATGGGGAATCTCTTTTCGTTCGCGAACTCCGTACGGGAATCGATCACCGTGATGGAGAATCGCAGCACGTCGAGGACTCGAGCAAGGGCGAGGCCCACGTGACCCCCTCCGAAGATGATGGCGGAATCCCGCGGCCCGAACGGCTCGATGAAGTAGCTGGCTCTCCCGCCGCAGGCCATGCCGAGATCCCGCAACAGGTCCTTGTGCACCAACCTCGGGCGCCCGTCGCGTATCGCGTCGACCGCCTCGGCCGTCGCCACGTACTCGAGCTTTCCGCCCCCGATCGTGCCCGCGATACGGTGGGCGTCCCCCTCGAGGATGACCAGCATCTTGGCGCCAGGCACCTGCGGGGCACTGCCGTGAGTCTCCACCAAGGTGACGAAGGCCGCACGGTGCGACGAACCAACGGCCTCCAGTGCAAGTCTGAACAGATCGTCCATCCGCTGCTCTCCTTGTCGATTTGCGGCGTGTGAGGCGAAGAGACAGTTCCACGCCAACCGAATGCATGCTAGAGACCAATCCGCCCCCTGTCAACCGGATCGAGCACGCCCGGGACAATACGCCCGGGCCCCTGGTCCCGGGTGGCGCACAGCGTGGGCAGCGACAACAAGGAAGACCGCCCGCCTCCCCTCCCTTCGCGCAGGCACGAAACCGGCTTGGTTTTCCCCCGTCCTGGTGCTACGATCAGGTACGGTTGCCGGGACGGACCCACACGAAGTGGCAGGGTCTCGAGCGTGCGTTGCGGGCGTGGGAGCAGGAAGCAGATGAAGCGGCAATTGCTGATTCAACGGGTTGTGGGTGTTTGCGACTGTACCATGCGTGCGCTTCTGGCCTTGCTCGCTTGCACCTGGCTCGCCTGGCCCGCCCTCGCTGCTGACACCGCGCCCGCCAGCGATCTCCTGGCCAGGCACCGAAAGGCCCTGGGAGGCGACAAGGGACTCGAGACCGCGTCGAGTTGGACGGCCGAAGGCTCCGTCTCCCTGGGCTCCGAGTCGCGGACCTTCCGCTGGACGGTCGTGGCTCCTTCGCTTTTTCGAGAGGACATCCGCGACGGCAGCGGGCTGGAAGAAACCGTGGCAACGGACGGCCAGAACGCCTGGATGACATCGGTCAACGGCGACTCGGCGGGACTCCAGGGGTGCGCTAGCACGGTCGTTCGTTTCGTGGGCCCCCTGCTGGCTCGAGGGTATCTCGATCCGGCCGACCTCGGGTGGGATATCGGCGAGCCATCGGAAGCCCCATCCGGTCAATGGAGCCTGCCTGTTGCCCTGCCTGGAGGCGTCGCGGCCGCACTCCATTTCGGCGACAAGAAAGCCCTCCTGTCTCGAGCCGAGGTCAACGGTGACGGGTGTCGATTCTCGGTCGCGTTCGAGGACTATCGAAAGCACGGCAAGACCAGGTTTCCCCACAGGGTCCTGCTTTCGCTCCCGTGGCATGACGAGGACTCGCCGGCCACATATCTCGTCACGACGGTGAAGACCGGTGTCGAAGTCTCACCGGAAGCTTTCGAGCGGCCGTCGCCGGTATCCAAGGGGTTCCGATTCGATGACGGCACGGACCAGGTCGATCTTCCGCTCTCCCGTGATGCAGCCGGCCGAGTTCTCGTGCAATTCCAGGTCGCCGGGGGCGAAGCCGGGTGGTGGGTGCTCGACACGCAAGCGAGACAATCCGAAATCTCGGCGTCGTTGCTCGAGGTGCTCAAGCTCGACGGCGCCGGGACGTGGCACTGGATGTGCCCGGGAGGGAGTCGCACCCTGTTTCGACTCCCCGCCTTGCGAGCCGGGAACCTCGAGATCGGTCCCATCCTGGTCGGCGCCGGCGACTCTCCTGGTGCCACAGATCCCGTCGCCGGTACGTTGGGAACAGATATACTCCAGCACCTCGTGGTGGTACTACGGTTCGGAGACGGCCGCATCGCGTTCCACGACCCGGACCGCTACGTGGACACAGGTGGCGGAGACGCCCTGCCCATGGACGCCTTCGACCGCATCATCGTCCTCCTGAACGGGCGGGCGGTCGCGCCCATGGCGGTGGCCACCGCGCTGACCGACCCCCCGATCCTCCTGACCGGCCCGATCGTGGAGGCAAACCGCCTCGAGCCCGAGCCGGCGAGGCGCGTCCCCCTCGAGATCGGCTCCGTGTTGAACGATTCGGACTACGTGGCCCTGCTCGAATCGATCCAGGTCGGCGGGACAGCAATGGCCGGAGTCCCTGCGAGGTTTCGACGCCAGGCGAAGCCGCTTGTTTGCGCCGAGCAACCATCCCTGCTGGGGCTCCCCCTGCTCGAGCGCTTCGACATCGTCCTGGACTTCCCCCACAGGCAGATCATCATCGATCCCACCGGCAGGCTCGACACCCCTTTCCCTGTCGATCGCAGCGGCCTGGCACCGGTGTACGACGAGGCTGGCGGTCTTGTGGCCACCAGGGACGCCAGGGGGGGGAAGATACGAAAGGGAGACCGCCTGATCGCGGTGCGGACCGGCAAACAATGGTCCGAACAGCCGCAGAAGATCGCTCGAGCCCTCCAGGGAACGGCAGGGACGGTCGTCATCCTTCGCATCGAACGGGGCAAATCGATCCTGGTGCGCAAACTCACACTGGCCGACCCCTGACCCGGAGCCGGTGCGCGTGTACTGCCGGTTGCGACGACACAAGGGCGACAGAGGAGCACGGCGCGACGGCTACCCGCGCGAGGAGACAATCCCCGACACGGCTTCGTCAACCGCTCGAGCTAGATGACCTGAACTTGAACGGATAGTTGACAAGGACCTCGACGCCCTTGTTGGGCTCGGGAAACACCCAGCTCTTGATCTCGTCGATCATGCACGTCTCGACGTTCTTGTTGTTCAGTGTGCTCCGGTTCACTTCCGCCTGGGTGACCTTCCCCTTGGGTCCGACCGTGAAGCGCGTCACGACTGTCCCGGACAAGCCGGCATTTTTCCGCAACTCCTTGTTGTAGCAGTACTTGATCGCAGGCATGTGCGAATCGATGACCTTCTTGATGACACTCTGGTCCAGTCCGGGCGGCACCTCCTCTTCCTCGATGCCGTCCTCGCCGGCTTGCTGCGGCGCCACGTTTCCTTCGCCACTTCCACTTTCATCCGCGTTCGCAGACACCGTGGCCGACCCCGGCGAGCCGAACAGTGCCACCAGGGCGACGACGAGCAAGGTCACCGGCCGACTCGAAAGTGCTTTGCGGATCATGATCGATTTCCTCGCGCACGGTTGAATCTCACTCGATCTACATGATACTACACACCGAAACGGTCCAGGTCAAGTCCGGCGGCGCGCCGAGACCTGACGGTGCACAAGCTTGATCGACATCAGGGACGAATCGACTGAGCGATTATTTCGACCGCTCGTGCGGCCCCTCCCCATCGTGCCACCGGCGCTTCGATCCACGACACGTGCTCCCTCTCTTGCGGTTGGCGACTGTTCCGCTGCGGGGAAGTGGCTTCCCCCAGGCCGGCTCCGCCCCGGTCACGAACTCCTGACCCGGCGAACGACACACCGCGGACCGGCGGCGGAGGCCTGGGACAAAAAAAAGGAGGAATCACCTCGAGGCGCATTTCCTCCTGCTCTTCGCGGCAGAGTGACGATTCTCCAACGCTAGGACTCGATTCAACCCACCCAACCTGTCACTCCGTGGCGGCTTGTACTGTCAATTTTCGTGCCATAATGCCCACTTCCAGGCGAAACCACCAGGGACGCCTGTCCAGCCGCTCCATCCGGCCAGGGACGGCGGCACATCCGGGTCATGCGACGTGGTCCACCGGCAAGAATGATGTTCCATCCAGCCTCGTCTCCCTCGTGGCACAGATGCCCCCAGCCGTGTTGTCTCGGCCACGGTGACAGCAGACTCCAAGAGGCCCGCCACTCCCTCGCATGCTCGCACCTCGCCCCCCCCCTGTCGCATGCCGTCCTCGCCGGCAAGGTCCAGGCGGAACGACGGCCCCGAAGGTGCTGGTTTTTTTCTGCACAGCGGCCAGACTGCGTGTAAGATGTACTGTTCGCGCGGTATCTGCTGGCACCGATCCTGGCGGGACGTATCAGGTATCACCTCGAGGAGGCACGGGAGTTCGCAGGGTGGAAGACCGGGCTTTGATAGACCTCAAGGCAGCGCTTTCAAGGCTCATGCCCGATGCGCAGGCAGTTCGACGGCTGCTCCATGTGTCTGGCGTATCCTTGGAGGGCTTGCGGTGGCAAGACGATCCCGAAGCGATGTGGGAACGCATCGTCAACCACTGCGAACTCCAGGGCCGGGACGCGCTCGAGAGCCTCCTCGTAGAACTACTGGAGCGGTTTCCAGGCCAGGAGCAGGTCGCCCGTGTGTTGCGATCACTGTCCAAGAACACGCTCGAGGCGCCGGAAGCGGCGCCGGACGGGGGGAGTCTCAAGGAGGCAATCGTCCGGGACCCCCTCGAGGGTACCGAGATGTTGATCGCCTTTGCCGAAGCGCGCGGCAAGGGCGGTGTCGTACTGCTTCAGTTGAAACGGTGCTACCGGGTGTTGGAGGACATCGCGCAATCCCGGCGTCGGCATGGCCAGACCATGCGTCACGAGAAGCTGTGGAAGCAATCGGTCTACGAGATCCTGGCACTCGCCGACCAGGTCGAGCGCTGATGCGGATCGAACCGGCCCCGGGCGCCCATTCCTCCCGTGTCCCGGCCTGGCTCCGGCTCCTCGAGCAGCACCGGCTTCGACTCGACATCTCTCCCGGAGGACGATCCGAATGGGCGACCAGGCGACTATCACGCTGAGCAAAAGAGCGGCCAAACGGCTCCGTTCCGGCCATCCCTGGGCCTTTCGGAGCGACGTGCGCGAGGCGAGCCCCGGATTGTCCCAGGGCGACATCGTCGATGCTGTGGACCCATCGGGGCACTTCATTGGTCGCGGCTTCCACAACCCCCTGTCCCTCATCGCATTCCGCATGGTCGCCCGCGACACCGAGGCTTTGGATCTCCCTTTCTGGCGACGGCGACTCGAGGCCGCCCTGGCCCTTCGGCAATCCGTGGTCCCGGCCACCGACACGGCCTGCCGTCTCGTCCACGCCGAAGCCGACGGCATTCCCGGTCTCGTCGTCGACCGCTACGGCAAGTTCCTCGTACTCCAGGCGCTTACGGCAGGCATCGATCGCATGCTGCCGATGTGGGCCGGGTTGCTGACCGAACTGACGGACGCCAGCGGCATACTGGCGCGCAACGACCCAAAGGCTCGTGAACTGGAGGGGCTGCCCAGGGAAAAACGGGTGCTCCTCGGCGACGTACCACCAGAGATCGTCGTCACAGAGAACGGGTACGATTTCGCCGTCGATATCCATTCCGGGCAGAAAACAGGTGCCTTCCTGGATCAACGGGAAAACCGGGCTGCTGCGTCAACATACGCGCGTGGACGCGTCCTCGACGCCTTTTGCTACCAGGGCTGGTTCGGTATCCAGTGCGCACACAAGGCTCGAGAAGTCGTTGCCGTGGACGGCTCCCAGCCTGCACTGGACTCGGTGGCAAAAAACGCGGCACTGAACGACGCCACCAATGTGAAACCGGTCCGCGCAAACGTGTTCGACTACCTCTACCAACTCGACAAGTCCAGTGAACGGTTCGACCTCATCCTCCTGGATCCCCCGGCTTTCGCCAAGAGCCGCCAGGCCATCGGCGCGGCGCTCAAGGGCTACAAGGAGATCAACCTCCGAGCCATGCGCCTGTTGCCTCCCGGCGGTATCCTGGTCACATCGTCATGCAGTTTCCACCTCTCCGAAAGCCAGTTTCTCAACGTCCTCGAGACAGCCGCCAGGGACGGCAGGCGCACCGTCCAGATTCTCGAGAAGCGAACCCAGTCCAGGGACCATCCCATCTTGCTGACCCATCCCGAGTCTTACTACCTCAAGTGCTTCGTCCTTCGCGTGATGTAGAACGGCGAGCGGCGGCCGGCGGTGGGGCGGGCCAACACAACGGGACGTGCACGAGTGCGACTTGGAGGGGGGAGCGAGCACGAGCACGAGTGCAACGAGGAGGGGGGAGCGAGCACGAGTACGAGTACGAGTACGAGCACGAGCACGACTTGGAGGGGGACGAGCACGAGCACGAGCACGAGCACGAGCACGACGAGGAGGGGGGACGAGCACGAGCACGAGTACGAGCACGAGCACGACTTGGAGGGGGGACGAGCACGAGCACGAGCACGAGTACGAGCACGAGCACGAGTACGACGAGGAGGGGGGAGCTAGCACGAGTACGAGTACGAGTACGAGTACGAGCACGACGAGGAGGGGGGACGAGTACGAGCACGAGCACGAGCACGACCAGGAGGGGGGAACGAGTACGAGTACGAGCACGAGTATCGGTCGCGGCCGGCCCTGGTGGACGGAGGTTGCAGTTCGCGTGATTCCAAGTACTTGCGGTCAGCCTTCATGATTAGGGAGTGGCCGTTGGGTGGGCGGGGGCGGGGTGCTGCGACCACGCAACAAGCGCTTCACAACGGGACCGTTCTGCTCTATGCTGTACTCGACCCACCAGTCGTGGTGCACGAGGCTCCGGGCCGATGGCATCGAGGCCGGAACGACAACCCGAAAAGGCAGGTATCACCATGGCAAACTACCTCGACGACAATCCTGATCTCCAGTACTACCTCGAGCAGGGCATCGACTGGGATCCGCTGGTACGGTTGACCGAACAGTACTTCACGCTGGATGGAGGATTCGAGAGTACGGAAGAGGCCGTTGGATTCTACAAGGACATCATCAACCTGGTGGCCGATTTCGCTGCCAACGAGATCGCCCCCCGCTCGAAGGACATCGATCGGTTGGGGCTGCGGTTCGAGTCCGGGAAGGTCCTATTCCCCGAGCCGCTGAATGAGATCTTCGAACAGATCAAGGCCCTGGAACTGCATGGTGCGTGCATTCCTCGAGAACTCGGCGGCATGAACTGCCCGCTGATGTTGTACTACATCAACGCCGAACTGATTGCGCGAGCCGATGTGTCGGTGATGGCACACCACAGTTTCCACGGCGGGATTGCAGCCGCCCTGCTGATGTACTCGATCCTGGAGGGGACCACTGAGTACCGGACCGACCCACCGGGCATCGCCAAGACCCGTTTCGCGAACGAGATCGCCGAGATCATCCGCGGGGACGCCTGGGGCAGCATGGACATCACGGAGCCGAACGCGGGCAGCGACATGGCGGCTCTACGCTGCACCGGGGAAGTGGATGATGAGGGGCGGTGGTTCCTGACGGGACAGAAGATACTGATCACCTCGGGCCATGGCAAGTACCACCTGGTGGTCGCCCGGACCGAGAAGACGGATGCTGCGGATGACTTTGCTGGGTTGAAGGGGCTGTCTCTGTTTCTTGCGCCCATCCACGGGACGGCCGCAGACGGGACTCGAGTCGATTACGCGAGCGTCGACAACCTGGAGAGCAAACTCGGCCACCACGGCTCGGCGACAGTGTCGATCAGCTACGAGAGAACGCCGGCTCACCTCATCGGGAAGCGGGGGGACGGCTTCAAGCAGATGTTGCTCCTGATGAACACTGCTCGCATCGGCGTCGGGTTCGAATCCCTCGGCCTCTGTGAAGCCGCCTGGCGCATGGCGAAGGCCTACGCGGCAGAACGACCCAGCATGGGCAAGACGATCGATCGCCACGAGATGATCGCCGACTACCTCGACGAGATGGAGAACGATATCAAGGGGATTCGCGCCCTGGCGATGTACGCGGCCTTTCACGAAGAAATGGCGCAGAAACTCCAGTTCAACCTCCTCCTGTCTCCGCCGGACGACCCAGACGATCGAGCAGCGATGGAGCGCTCCCGGAGACGCCACCAGAAGAGGTCGCGGGCCGTGACTCCGCTGCTGAAATACCACGCGGCGGAAAAGGCGGTGGAGATGGCCAGGCGAGCCATCCAGATCCTTGGCGGCGGCGGCTACACGACCGACTATGGTGCGGAAAAACTGCTTCGCGACGCCATCGTCTTCCCGATCTACGAAGGAACGTCCCAGATCCAGGCGCTCATGGCGATGAAGGACAACCTCATGGAGATCGTCAAGGACCCCAAGGGCTTCCTGGCAAAAAGCGCTCGAGCCCACAAGCTCGCCCTTTCCGGCCGGGATCCCCTGGAGCGGCAGGTGGCTCGCCTACGGGCGTCGTGCTGCCGCGTCTTGCAGCACCTGATGACGCGCATCGTGGCTGCCAAGTTCAAGGAGGTTCGCCAGGTCCCCATCACCGACTGGCCCAGGGCGTTCACCCGCGGATGGGACCCGAAGCGCGACTTCTCGATCGCCATGCTCCACGCCGAACGCCTCACCCGGATGCTGGCGGATACCGCCGTTGCCGAAGCCCTGCTCGAGCAGGCACGGCACGACGCCAGCCGGCGCCCCATCCTCGCCAACCACCTCGAACGCGCGACACCTCGAGTGGCGTTTCTCGCCGAGGTCATCTCCACCACAGGCGACACACTTCTCAAAGAGTTGGCCAAAACGGACAAGACGTAGAGTAGTCCCGCACCGAAAGGTCGTCGAGCAACCGAGAGCCGGGGCGCAGCCGCCTGCCCTGTGCTCGAGGCCCCCTCGGCTCGAGGTTCCAGGCCATCCATGCTTCGTCAGGGGAGAACCGGCCTGCCCGCGTCCTCGCTCAACGCCGCCACGCACGAGACGTAGCGATCGAGGTCGAGAAAGCTTCGAGGACGAGACCTTGTGCCGAAATGGTAGGCAGACCTGAAGCAGGCATCACCATGGCGCGCCATGGCCTCGGCGCACGCCTCCTCCTCCCCCCCGCGCGCGACGCAGACCTGCGTGCCGGCACGCACAGCTTCCTCCCGGACCCGGGTGTCGTCGCTGAACAGCCAGGCGGCGAACAGAAGGCAGCACCCAAGAAAAAGAATGGCCAGGTACCACCATCGGCCCGTTCCAGATGGTTCCCGGATGGGCGAAGAGGAGTCCAACGAGCTACGCCAAGCTCTCGCCCCAGCCATCGACGTTCTGTCCCGGCACACAGCTATCACTCCCGGCCCCCGCATGTCGCACGACTACCGCACCACGTCGCTACCCACGGGATTCACACGAATCCGTCTAGCATCATGTAGCTGGAACCCGGCATGATCTGGGAGAAAAGTGGACCCGCCGAGGGACAAGAGAGATGCGATTACAGTGTGGATCGATGCGATCCGCCGTCACTGAACGCGGCCGGGAAGACGGACCATCATGCCGTTCCGGGGACACGAAACGAGTGCAACCTGCCGTTCACGCGGGCCGGCGGATGGCGGCGAGCCGGGGGAAGGCAGAAAAAAAAAGATGAGGGGTGGACTGCTCGAGCCAACGGCCTGAACTGCCCTCCCCTCATCGAAACACATCAGCGGGTGGCGTCGTCGTCCCCTTCTCCCGGGCACTGCCCGGTGTCCGGGTCCGGCGTCTGCCCTCCCTCACACTCCGGGTCCGCCGAACAGGCGACTCCGGCAAAAACAGCGAACACCAAAAGCAACTTGGAATACCATCTCAACACGAAACGCTCCTCCGCGCCTGCCTCGAATAGGGGCGTCAATACTACGACAGGCCGAAGGTACGACCAGAAACCCACAATAGCCATCAACGCTTTCAACAATTGTGCCAGATGCGCGACAAGGACAGACCATTGGGCATTTCAGCAGGAAAAAGAACCCCGCATTTCTCCCTTGGAGCGTCCCAACCCCGATCTGCACCGCGACGTGCCCTCGAGCCAGCCGACACCGCAGCGCCAGGAGCCGGCACTCTCCACCGGAAACGCATAACCACGACATTCATGTCATGGTTCCCCCGCGATGCGTGCCCCATTGCGGCAGATGTCGGCCTGGTCGTCCTGGCCCATGCTCTCGCGCTCCCGCGTCAGTCCATGTGCAACTCTCCTACAACATGCTGATACTACTGAAGAAACACCTCGTCGCAAAGGAGCTTGGACTTAAGCGGCGCGCATTCTCGGGCATCGCTGGCGACCGGGCGGATCGGGGCAATTGTGTCATGCTGTGTTTCCAATTGTACCCTCGGACGTGTTCCGGTGGACCAGGTTCCCCCGACGGCATCCCGTGCCGCGACAGGGAATCGCCGTTCGGAGATCGCTCTCACGCTCTGGTGCCGGGGGTGCGCAACTTGTGTGGACCTCTGAATGGGATGAAAAGTCGATCAGTCCGGGGGGATCGGTGGCAGCCTGGTGGCGGATTGGGGCGTTTGCATACTGCTCGTCTGATGGACGAGCTTCTCGTACCAGTAACTCATGGCCCAATACGAGAGTTCATGCTGACGGCAGTACTCAGCCCGGCTCAGGCCGCTGGCTCGCCACCGGTCCGCGTGGACCTGCCATGAGAATGGCTCGGAAAGTACGGGAAGACTTCGATTCTGCTTCATGGACAACCTCGTCATTACATGGTGTTTCGGCTGCCCGACATTATCTCCTGGGCGGACACCCAGCGGTAGGTGGGGTTTGTTGAGCGCTTACTCTTCGCGGACCTTGCCAGCTACGAATCTCTTAAGTCAGCGCGTATGGGGCCGGGGGATGAGGTCCGCCCGTGGCGCCACTGACCGCCTCGATCCCGAACTGGTCGAAAAAGTCGACGGCTCGGCGCCCAATGCCGCCAGAAAGCATCACATCGGCCACCTTCCGGTGCGCCGACTCGATGATCCGGCTGAACCTGGTTCGAGACACCCCATCTCATTCGCAGCATCCGCCTGGTACATCCCGTTCAGGTCTGCCAGGCGCAGCGCCTCGAATTCATCGAGGGTCATCGTGACCTCCTCGAGTTCACGCGCTGGCACGCCTTCTGACTTGAAAACCGGCGATGCGGCTCTTCCGGCGATTCTCCGAGAGCAATGCGGTCGTGGCATCGCTGCTGCCCTCCTGGGCCGACTATGAACATGAGTTCATGACTGTCGAGTCCTGGGGGGGGCGGGGTGAAGCGGCTCGACGCGGGAATTCCGGACATATCCGCGCCGGTGCCAGACAGGATGGCCCGATCGGGGGCAGCGGGCCGACAGGAGGAGCATGGGCGCACCCGTGGAACACCGCGGCACGCGGGCGAAAAATCTTGACACGCACTGTGCGGCCACGTAGGATCCATTCGGTTTTTCTTGCATTTTGTCCCTCTTCGAATGCCCGGCAGACTAGCAGGGGCCATGCGCCCCTTTTCCGGTCCGCGACGTGGACGAGCTGCTGCAACAGGATGCGAGTCGATCCGGATGGAACACCAGGACGGGAAAGTCGGGAAGTACACCATCGTTTCCAAGATCGGCGACGGAGGCATGGCCGAGGTGTTCGTGGGGCACGTTCGTGGCGAGGGTGATTTCGAAAAGGTCGTCGCGATCAAGAAGATCCTGCCCAACCTTGCGAGCAACGAGAGATTCCGCCGCAACTTCATCAACGAGGCCCGGATCTGCGCCAAGCTGCACCATCACAACATCGTGGAGGTGTACGACTTCATCCAGGAGGGGCATGACCTCTACCTGGTCATGGAGCACATCGACGGGCTGACCCTGGAAGACATCTTCGCCTACCACCGGGAGGTGGAGCAACAGGTCACGACGGATATCATCTTCGCGATCATGTTCCAGCTCCTGGAAGGTCTCGAGTATGCGCACAGCGCCACCGACCCGATAACCAAGGAGCCGTTGAACGTCATTCACCGGGATCTCAAGCCTTCGAACATCCTGATCGATGACCGGGGCATGGTGAAGATCGTGGATTTCGGCGTGGCCAAGGCGGCGATCAAGCGCTACGAGACCCAGGAGTTCACGGCCAAGGGGTCGCCGAGCTACATGGCCCCGGAGCAGATCCTTGGCAACACCGAAGTCACACAATCCTCGGATGTGTTCGCTGCCGGAAGCATCTTCTACGAACTCCTCACCCTCGACCGGCTGTTCGACGGAGCGAACGTCTTCGCCATTCTCAAGCAGGTCGCGACGCTCGACATCAACAAGCACCTCGAGGCCACCATCCAGGGTGCGGACCGGCGATTCCTCAACGTGTTGAAGAAGTCGCTGGCGAGAGAAGTGGAGGAGCGCTACCAGAAGGCCGGGGAGATGTTCCAGGAGTTGGGCAACATGTTCCACGGCGTGCTCAACCGGAGACGCCTTGCCGACCACCTGCGCAAGATACGGAACCTGGACGAGAACGTCGAGGATGCGGCCACCCGGCTCGTCACCGACGTGGACGCCATTCTGGCCGAGTATGAAACCGTGCCGGGCCAGGAGCAGGAGGAGGCAGCCGAAGATGGGCAGGCGACCGTGACGGCGCACGCCGAAGCAGCGGAAGGCAGCCAGGAAGCCGAAGATGGGGCAATGGAAGGCGACACCATCAGCGGCGACACGCAGACGATCCAGAGCACGCCGCCCGAAGACGTGGGTGCGGCCACGCTGACGGAACCCCTGCCGCCGGCCGAGTTGTCGGAGTTGCTGGGACAAGGGAGCGGCGGAACACCAGGAGACCAGGCCGAGGACGCTGGAGGAGACACGACGGAACAGGCGTTCGGCGCGAGCGATGGAATCGACAGGTCGAGGCTGCTGGGAGCGGCCGGGAACGATGACGGCGCCCCTCAACCCGGGGACAGCGAGGTCACCGCGCCGGCCCCCCTCGAGGCCGATACCTCGGAACGGAGAGCACCGCCCTCACGAACGCCCGGGGCCCGCATGCCTTCGATCCTGGGCGGGTTGCCCTCCTGGCCCCCCCCGGGCATCGATCCCCACGATGGAGAAGACGAGGCGGATGGCAACATCGACCTCGCCGACATGGACGACCCCCCCCCGTCTTTCCCGGTCCAGGTCGGGTCCCTTCACGAGGCCCAACCGAGCACCCTGGCCCCCATCCTGTTCGGCGCCTGCATCGGGCTGGTCATCCTGGTCGTCCTGGCCATCCTTGTCCAGTGACACGGGCGGGACCTTCGTGACCAGCCCGGCCGGCCCGGCCGATCACTTGCCCTGTATCTTGGCGAGTTCCCTTTCACGAAGCTCTCGACGCAGGATCTTCATCATGGAACTCTTGGGCAGCTCGGAGATGAATTCGATCTGCTTGGGAACCTTGTAGGCGGCGAGTTCCTTCTTGCAGTAGGCGACGAGTTCCTCTTCGGTCAGACTCTCGCCAGGCTTCAAGACGACGAACGACTTGACCGTCTCTCCCCGCTTTTCGTGCGGTATCCCGATGGTGGCCGCCTCGAGCACCGCAGGGTGGGAGAAGAGGACGTTGTCGACCTCGTCAGGATAGATATTGTAGCCCCCGGCGACGATCATGTCCTTCTTGCGCCCGACGATGAAGCAGTAGCCGTCCTCGTCGATCTTGGCCAGGTCACCAGTGTACAGCCAGCCATCGCGCAGGACCTTGGCCGTCTCGTCCGGTCGATTCCAGTACCCGAGCATGACCTGGGGTCCCTTGAGGCAGAGTTCGCCCTCTTCGTCGAAACCGAGTTCCTTCTCGCCGGTCTCGACATCGACGACCTTCTGGTCGGTGCCCGGGACGGGGATGCCGACGGATCCGGTTTTTCTCATGCCATTCAGAGGGTTGACATGGGTGACAGGGGAGGTTTCGCTCAGCCCGAACCCTTCGGTGATCTTGCCCCCCGTCAGCTTCTCGAACCGCTCCATCACGTCGATCGGCAGGGGCGCGGAGCCGGAGAAGCAGCCCTTGATCGACGACAGGTCCAGGTTGTCTACCCCGGGATAGTTGTTGATGGCCACGAACAGGGCCGGCAACGCCGGAAAGAGCGTGACCTTGTACTTCATGATGCTCTTCACCATGTCGTCGATGTCACGCGGGTTGGGCATGAGAACGATATGCGCACCCGCCAGCAGCGGCCAGTTCATGGAGACGGTCATGCCGAAGCTGTGGAAGTAGGGGAGGCAAGCCAGCAGGACTTCCCTGCCCTCCTCCACGATGGGGAACCGCGAAGCGCACTGCTGGGCGTTGACCGAGACGTTCCTGTGGGTCAACATCGCCCCCTTGGACACCCCGGTCGTGCCTCCCGTGTACTGCAAGACGGCGAGGTGGTCGAACGGAAAGTCCACTGCGGGCGGGTTCGGCGGATTGGACGCGATGATCTCCTTGAAGAAGTGGACGTTCTTCTCAGGCGGCACCTTCACGTACTGTTGGGTCTTCTTCAGCTTGAACGGTGCAATGAAATTCAAGGGGAACGGCAGGTAGTCGGCGATGGACGTCACCACCACGTGCTCCACGGTGGGGACCTTGGCCATGATACCCCTGAGCTTGTACCACCACAAAAAATCACAGGTCACGACCACGCTGACACCGGCGTCTTTGAACTGATGTTCCACCTCGCGCTCGACATAAAGCGGATTCGTGTTGACCACCTGGGCCCCAAGACGCAGCGTGGCGTAGTGCCCGATGACCATCTGCGGCAAGTTCGGCATCCACATGGCCACCCGGCTGTCCTTTCTCACCCCCAGCCTGGCCAGCCCCGTTGCGAACCGATCCACCATGTCCTTGAGCCGCGCGTAGGTGATCGTCTTGCCCTTGAGGGTCAGCGCCGGATTGTCCGGCCATCGTTCCGCCGTTCGGTACAGGAAGTCCACGAGCGTCTTTTCTTGTATCTCGAGGTCTTCCGGTACCCCCTTCTCGTAGTGCCTGGTCCAGATACGCTCCATGCTGTCCTCCACGCCTGTGATTCGAATGCGGAAAGGCCTGTCCCCCGCACCCGGTTCCGTTGTGTCTCAACTTGCACAGCGGAATCGGTGATCGCCGGATGTACCGAACGACCCCGGACACCCATTGCACACCATCCCGATGTCGGATACAGTACCAAATCGGCCTGCGGCCAGCAAGTACAACCACACCACCCTGCCCGGGGGCCCGGCATGAGAATCGCAACGATCCCACTCTACCACGTCGTCATCCCTCTGGACTACACCTTCTGGCCCTCGTGGATCCCAGGCTACCCACGAATACACGACCAGTTCACGCCCGCGAGATCCGTTGCCGACGGAGGCGTCGAGGGCTACGCCGCTCGCACGATGACAGGACCGGAACGCCGAGGTCACGGCGACCTACCGGGCAGATCCCTCCCCGGCGCCAACCCCACGGACATCGACCGTATCCAGAGCTTCCTCGAGCAGGCATGACGGAAACTTCGCAGGCGCTCGTGCAACCACGCAAACATCGCCCGGAGCCTGGTTGTGGTTGCGCCGTGCCCCTCGAGCGTGCTACGCTGAATAAAATCCGAACAGCGTTCCATACCGCCCTGGAGAGTGCGCCCGGCAGGGGAGCCGGGTTCACCCGGTGCCGCGGCGGAATGTCCACCCGGCAAGCCGAGAGTACAACCCCACACACGCATGAGAGGTCGACATGAACCCGAAGATTCTCCTACCCTTGCTGGCGCTCGCTGCCGTGCCCTTCATGGGCCAGGATGGTTGCCAACCGGCCGACGAAGTTTGCGACGGCCAGGACAACGACGGTGACGGACTGGTCGACGAAGGATTCGACGTCGACGAAGACGGGTACATGAACGGCGCCGAATGCATCGGTGCCTATCCCCTCGAGGAACTGGATTGCGACGACACGGACGCGAGTACGCACCCCGGTGCACTGGACATCTGCGGCGACGGCGTCGACAGCGATTGCGCCGGCGGCGACCCGGAATGCACCTTCTACATCGACGGGAGTTACCCGGCCTCGGACGCCGTCGGCGTTCCCCTGCAAATGCAGGTCCGCTTCTACTTCAGCGAGGAATACACGGGCGACCCCGCCGCCCTGCACGTCAGCTTCAAGCCTGCGGGAGGCACGTACCAGGAGATCGAGAGCGTGCTGGCTCCCGCCCAGACTTTCGTCTCCAGCACCTACCTCGAACTCGAGGCGGACTCTGCCTACTGCGCGAAGCTGGACATCGACCAGGACTACTCGGTTCCCGCTGCATGGCCGGTGACCTACGAGACCTGTTTCCAGACCGAGCAACCGTGCGGGACCGCGGTGCAACTGACCGTGGACATCGTGTTCGAGCAGTTCGGAGGAGGCACGCAGCAGGTGGTGCGCGGTATCCTGAACGACACCTTGCAGGCCTACGGCAACGATTTTCCCGTCGCAATGGTGTTCGACGGTGTCCCGTCAACCACGACCTTCCCCGTGTCGGGCTTCCTGACCGTGATCGGCGAGTACGCGCCCGGGCCGCCCCCCGAACCCCCGGCGAGTGGATGGCTCACCTCCCTCGAGGGCGGGGAGATCGACGCGGACGGCCTGTTCACCTGTGCTGCCGACACCATGGTTCTCCCCGTCCCCGTCACGACGCTCGACATCTTCCTGACGCTGCAAAACGCCACGATGAGCGGCACGGCTGTCAGTTCCGGCGATTTCACCGACCTCGACGGCTACCGTCTCGAGGCTGTCATGACCGAAAGCGACATAGTGGAACTGGCAAATAGCCTCGGGTCGCCCGAGTTGGCCGGCCTGGTCGTACTGGATGTGGACCTGGACGGCAACGGGCAGCCCGACGCCGCGACGGTCGTGCTCACCTCAGAACCCCTGCCCCTCGCCCTCGAGTGCAACTGAGTCGCGCCGTGCGAGATTCCTTGCCGGTCGGAAGGCGGCCTTTCCATGGTACGTCCTGATGGCATCCTGTTCATCTTTCTGGACGGGATAGGTATCGGGGTGGACGATGGGTCCTGCAACCCGTTCCACCATGCGCGGTATGGTTTCTTTCCCCAGTTCCTGGACGGAGCGGGCACGCGGTTTCGATTCCCGGCCGCTGCCGACCCGATCGCCCGGGCCGGCAGGTACGGGTCGGCGGACGCCTGTCTCGGCGTGTCCGGCACGCCCCAGAGTGCCACTGGACAGGCTACTCTCTTCACGGGTATCAACTGTGCGGAGCTTCTCGGCCATCACCTGACGGCCTTCCCCAACGAGAAACTGGCCCGCATCATCCGCGACCACAACATGCTGCTCCGGGCGAGCCGGTCAGGGCGCTCTGCCGCGTTCCTCAACGGCTACACACCACGGTTCCACGAGATGGGATGGCCCCACTCGGTCTCCACCATCACCGCCATGTCGCTGGGGCGCCCCCTGTTCATGATCGAGGACATGCTGGCCGGCAAGGCGCTGTACCACGACATCACGCAGGAGATGTTGCAGAAGCGCTACGGGGACAGGATTCCGCTGCTCGCGCCGGAAGAAGCGGGCAGACACCTGGCTCGAGCGGCTTCGGAGTGGGAATTCGCGCTGTTCGAACACTTCTGGACCGACCATGTGGGTCACCGGGGCGACCTCGAGGCGGCTGTCGGCCACGTGGAACTCGTGGAGAGGTTCCTGTCCGGACTGCTAGGAGCGACGCCCCTGGAGGAGCGCCTGCTCGTCCTCGCCAGCGATCATGGGAACCTGGAGGATATGTGTGCTCGAGGCCACACGTCGAACCCGGTCCCTGTCGCCGCCTGGGGACCGGGCGCGGACACCGTGGTCCAGCGCACGCGCGACCTGGCCGACCTTGCACCGGTCTTGCTCGACCTGCTGTCGGGTTCCTGACATCCGGGCCGGGTCGAAGCGACTCAACCGTCCTCGGTGCCGGCGTCATCCTTCCAGCCGGCGTTCTCGCAGTTTTCGCAATCGAAGTCCAGCTCTTCGCAGGGAATGCCGTCCGCCTGGGCCTCGGAAGACAGCACGCCCAACCCGCTCCTCTTTTCTCTTTTCCACGGGCAGTTTCGCCTCCTCTTCCATGAGGATCTCCTGCAATGGGGTTTCTATGAAGTCCCGGCATGGGGCGGCCTCCTCCTTGCTCCCGGTCCCCTGCCCAGCAACCGCCCTGTTCGGGTTCCGGCGTGGCGCGGAGCATGCGAACGGGCCTGCTGCCGGAGGCAAGAGGTGCTACGGCGCGGCAGGCAGCGGGGTGGGGTCGATGTGGTTCAGAAGCCGCCTGGCATTGTCTGCCTGGAGCGTGGCGCCTGATTGTTCGTATGTCTCGAGAGCGAGGCGGAGTCCCTCTCGCACATCCGTGCGGCCGGCGGCCTCCCCGGACTCGATCCAGCACCGTGCCTCCTCGTAGTGGGCGTCGGCCAACCACAAGGCGGCCCCCTGGGCCCGCGCCACGTGGCGGCTCCTGGCGAAAAACGTCGCCGCCTTCGTGCGGTCATCCCGCAGCCAGCAGAGCATGGCCTTGCACAGCAGTGCGTTGGACCGGGAACTCCTGTGCCGGTACTTGGTCATGGCGAGCCCGAGAAGGACCAGGCGCCCGATTTTGCGCAGCGTCGCACGCTCGAGGGGAAGCCCTCGCGCACGTGCCAGCCGCAGGCGTTCGATCAGCGCGCGAGCCAGGTACAGGTAAGGGGGCATGTCCCACTCGAAAGCGAGGCGTCGCTCCCCGGGTGCGGTCGCCTGTTCCAGCACTTCGATGGCACGTTCGTGCTGCCCGGCGCGGAGCAGGAGTTCGCCCTCCATCCATGTCGCGGCGGCAGCGAACAACATGTCACCAGCTTCGGAATGGCGAGGAAGGATCTCCCGCATCCGCTGCACGGCGTCGTCGGCGACCATGTTGCCCATCTGCGCATGAAGCCAGCAGGCGGCGGCGTCGAGCCTTCGCTGATAGGGATGGCTTCCTTCCACGCGCCTGAGCACGGCCCTGCCCCGGTCGAGGCATGCCAGAGCGTCGTGGAGTCTCCCGAGCTTGTAGTAGCTGGAGAAGAGCAACAAGTGGCAGATGCTGGTCCAGAAGAAATCCCTGCATTGTTCGAATCCGCCCAGCGCTTCCTCGAAGTGGTTGGCCGCGTCGAGGGCATGGCCGGCGAAACTCGCCGAGACGCCGATCGCGCGGTGGGCGTCCGCCTCGTGCCAGACCGACCCCAGGTCCCGGGCCATTTCGAGCGCCTGAAGGCCGTAGCGGTAGGTTGCCCAGCGCGGGAAGAGGACCCGTGCCAGGATGCACATCTCGCTCTTGGCCTCGCAGGCGCAGGTGCTGGGGCCGAGAAAGTCCGAGAGATTGCTGGCTCTCAGCGTGACCAGGCCGGCCCGGAACGGGTCCAGCATGGCGTAGGCGATGACCAGCCGGTCGTAGGCGGCGGTCATCTCCTGGAGCCGCTTCCTCTGTGCCGGAGTGACCCACCTGCGCACGAGGCGGGGGAACACCCTGTGGAAGAGATGACGCACCCCTTCGACGAGCGTTCCAGCAAGAAAACCCAGCCACGTCCTCGGCTCCCGGCCGCCCAGGGCACGTATCGCCGCCCAACTCTCTCGCGCGGCCTCGTGCCAGTCGTCCCGCGTCATCATCACCAGGCCGACTTTCCACCGAATGCGCGCCCCGTCGAGCGTCGCCGTGCCCGATTCGTCCCCTGCCGAACTGGCCCGGTGGTAGCAGGCGAGCGACTCCTCGTGCCGTCCCTGGATGGCGTGGCAGTCGCCCAGCCATTCGTCTATCTGCTGGAGGGACGGGGACGCGATGCCGGTCTCGAGAACCAGGGAGCGCGCCTGCCCAAACAACTGGATGGCAAGATCGAACGCGAACCCGGCCATGGCCCTCTTCCCACCCTCCACGCTGTAGTGCAGGGCCTTGTCCCTGTCGCCAGCGACAAAGAAGTGGCGCGCGAGTTCGAGCACTGGTCGCTCGTCGTCCCCGGCCACGGCTTCCAACGCCTCTCCAACCGCCCTGTGCCACGACATCCTCTCCTCGTCCGTCAGGCGGCCGTACAGCAGGGCACGCATCCGGTCATGTCCGACACGATACCGAACCCCATCGCCGACGATCTGGATGGCCAGGCGCCGTCGCACGAGATCTCCCAGCGCGTTGAACAGTTCCACCGCGCCAAGCCCGGCCCCCCGCTGGAGAACGACCGCCGGGACCGGGCTCCCACACACCGCCATCACGATCAACACTTCCCGGCTTCTCTCGTCCAGGAACGACAGGCGGCGGGCGAGCACCTCCGCCATCCCGGAAGGAATCTCGAGCGCCCCAATGTTTTCGCCGGCGCTCCACCGCCCACCTCGAACCCGCACCGCGCCGGATTCCACCAGGGCACGCATTACCTCCTCGATGAAGAACGGTGTGCCGTCGGTCTCGCGAAATACCCGCTCGACAAACGGTGCAGGCAAGGTATCGACCCCAAGCATCGACTGGATGACCAGTTGCACCTGGTCGGGTCCCAGGGGTTCAAGCACGACGGTCGCGAGATCGCCACTCGAGCGGAGCAACTCCATGAGCCTGCCCGTTGGACTCCCCTCTACCTCATCGTCCCGGCAAGCGGCAAGCACGGCGATACGCGCCCCCCCGCCGGTCCCGGAGTGCTTCAATCGCCTGACGAGATGGTGCACGAGCCGCGTGACCACTTCTCGAGCCCACTGCATGTCGTCCAGGCAAAGCACGAACGGGACCGTCCTGGATAGCAGCACCATGAACTCCGCGATGCGGCCCAGCAGTCGATCCAGCTCCAGCGATGACCCATCGCCGGATACGTCCTCGGCCGCAGCACCATCGGCACCACCTCTCCCCCCCTCGGCGTCCCCATCCCTCGACCCCGCCGCCACCATGGCGAGATCGCTGCCATAGGCATCGAGCAGATCCCGAAGTTCGTGGGCTTCGGCCAGGGACGCAAGGACCCGCGTCACCGTCCCGATGGGCTCGTAGACATGCAAGGCGTCTTCGTAGCACTGCCCCGAGACGAACCGGATGCGGGCAAGCTGCGCGAAGTGTCGAACCTCTTGAAGAAGACGAGACTTCCCCACACCCCCCGGCCCCACCACGAATAACGAGGCCGGAAGCGCACAATTCCCGCCGGCGCGCGACGCCACGTAGTCCCTGACGCGCGTGAGTTGCAAACCCCGGCCAACGAAGCGGCTGCTGAAAATGTAGCTCTCCTTCGTCTCCCGGGTCTCCAACTCGAAGTCCAGACCTCCGCCCCTGTTGACAGCTTCGATCACCGCATTGGCGGTAGGAAACCGGTCCGCAGGATCCTTGGCGGCCATCCTGGTCACGACATTCTTCAACCATTCGGGCACGCGAACGGACCCGCCAAAGACAATCTTTTGATTCTGATGACAAATCATGAGTTCTGTCAACGAGTCTGCAACGAACGGCAGGCGGCCGCACAGAAGCTCGTAGCTCATGATGCCCAACGAGTAGATATCGACGCGATGGTCGATCCGCCAATCCCCACGTATCAGTTCCGGCGCCATGTATTGTGGGGTACCTCGCAGCGGCACCGGCTCGTTGGTGGCACGAACCAGGGCCACGCCGAAATCCACGACCTTGACTTGGCCAGATTTCGTGACCATGACGTTCGCCGGTTTCAAATCGAAATGGATGACCCTTCGACTGTGGACGTAGCTCAGCGCACGACACACCTGGACGAGGTGCTCGAGAAAATCCCGCCAGCGCATACCTCGAGCCGCGTCCGCCACGGTCGGGCCGTCCACGTACTCCATCGTGAACAGGAAGGTGTCGGTCCCGACGACTGGCTCGATATCGTACACCGCGGCCACGTTGGGGTGGCGCAGGCGACTCATCATTCTGAACTCGGCCTTGACCTGTTCGTGACAATCTCCGGTGAGGGCGTTCATGACCTTCAGCGCGAGCACACGGTTGCCGTGCGCGGTGTCTTCCACCCGGTAGACCACCCCCATCCCGCCACGTCCGAGCACGTCCGACACACGGTATCGTCCGTTGATCATCGCTCCAACGAGCAACGGAGCCAGGCCGCTGCCGGGCCGAATCTCCACGGTGGGATAGCTTTGCGGCGGTCGATATGTCTCGTCCTTCATGCGCATCACCCGAATGACCGCAGGTGACGGAAACGCGGCGCGGGCTTCGCAACGCGGCGCGGTCACCTCACCGAGCGTTCCACGGTGGCCAGTCCTGTCAGGATAACGCGCGCGCACGGGATTTGTCACGCCAATCCATCGCAGCCCCACGCCAGAATGACGACCCTGTCCTGCGACGGCTTCGAACGGCTGAGTTGCGACAGGCGGGGGGACGCCTACTCGACCGGGAACCGATTGCCGCGCCAGTGCCGAACGAAACATGCGCGGTGGGGTGGTGGGCCGGGAAAAGGGTTATTCCGGTTCACATCCAGGCGAGATAGGGCAACGCGGGCCGCCACGGTTTCCGCAGGGCGAACTTGTGCCTCCCGGTCATCTCGAAATAGAGGGCATCCATCTCCGCGACGGCCAGCACGGCGCTGCTCAGTTCGCGCGTGTCCGTGTAGGTGCTTTCCAGCACGTCCGGGTCGGAAAGATAGCGCAGCGCCGCGCAGGCGAACCGGTCGAGCGCACCGAGGACTCGAGACTCCAGGTGGGCGCGGCGGTCCGCATCGAGGTGGGTGTAGGCGTACCGAAGGCCGTTCAGGGCGGCCAGGTCAGGGCGTCCCGGCGGAGACTCTCCAAGCACTCGGGCACCCCAGAGGCCGCTCGAGCCTTGAAGTTCCAGGATGGCTTCCACGACGCTTTCCGGCGCGGGCATGGGTTCAGCCATCACTTCGAGATACCACCAGAACCTGGCGGACGCCTCGACATCGGCCATGGTTGCGCTTCCGAGCAGGCGAAACAGGACCGATGGCCCCCACAACCCGGTTGCGGGGTCTCTTCGGCGGTCGATCGCGTCGAGCAACCAGACCCGCCACCGGTCCGATGCGGGCCGGTCGGGAAACATCGCCAGGGCGGCGGCGAGCCCCATCTCGAGGGATCCCTCGCCCAGGTCATCCCAGTCCATTCCTGCCACCCATGCGTCGACGGCCCACTGATCGCCCAACCTCGAGTGCGCCCAGCGGAACGGGTAACGCGGTCTCTTTCCGAGTAACTTCAGGGCGGCACAGGCGCGACCGGTGAGGTCGGCGACTGACATCCTCCGGCGGTTGCCCCGGATGAAGAGCCCGGTTTTCTTGTCCTGGAAGGAACGAATGAGGCCCGCCCAGGCCCCGCGTCCCTTGTCGGTCGTCCGGGTCTCGAGTTCCCCGATGGACCACAACAGGACAACCATGTCGGTCGTGCCCGGCAAGTCATAAGTGTACCCTGGTTGGGAGGTGAAATGTCCCTTGAGGTCCCACGGCTCGAGCACGTGGTTGGTATCGTAGAACCGCCAGAGGAGGATATTGAGATGTTCATAGAACCGGGAGAACGTGGGATCGCCGGAAGGCGCGCAGGCCGCCCGTTCCCCCCGCTCGGCAACCGCCGGGCCCAGACCGGCAGAGACCACGGCACACATCACCAGTGGGAGTACAGCGGCGGCCCCCCGGCGTAGCTTTCTCGTTCCGATCACGGATCGATCCTCCTGGAATGGCGCCGGCGACCGGTTTCCGCCACGATTTCCCGCGCACACCCGCGCCCCGGTGGTGTGGCGACCGCCTGTCGGCTCGCCTCCATTGCGCCCCGGCGAGGACGATTCCTGCCAAGCGCCTCGAGCCACTCGCCTGTTGCCGGACATGACAATCGACGCCTGTCTACGCGAGGCCCCGGGGCACATCATCGCAAGAATCGGTTCAACGTCCGCGAGAGGATCGGCAGCAAGGCGCACGGAAGAAGGACGCGGGGTGTGTCGCGGTGCGGCGTCGCAAAAAACCGCAGCCGAAAATGGGAATGTTTCCCGGCTGGTTCACATTTTCATGTTACCCTCCTGAAGTGCTGTTGGCAAGTGAAAACCAGGGCGAGGAAGCACAAGCAGCGGCGGAGAAACGGTGCGTCTCCGCACAGCGTCACCGGCACAATTCCGTTGCGGCCCCCACTTGGTGTGGTACGCTGTCTCGACCGCCGAAACGAACTGCGCGGTGTCGGCCGGCCCGAAGGGGCGCGGGTCTCCCCGCCTCCCCGCCAGGTGGCTCATGAGCGCAGACAGCCGGGCCTCGAGCGAAGCAGATCCGTTGGTGTACCTACTCGTGGAGCTGACCGATGACGCTGTACCTGTCCCTTGCCGAGTTTGCCGGTAACCTGCCCGTGGCGTGGCGGTGGCGTATCTCTGACGGCGAACAGACCCTGGACGAGAGGGTCGTGGACCTTCTCGAGCACCCGGCCCTCGGCGCCTGGGTGGACGGAACGGACGAGGGAGCCCGGGCCGAGGACGAGGCTGGTGTGCAACCGGGAATCGAAGCCGGTCTCGAGGCGTTTTCCGAAAGCCTGGCCCCGTTCGCACGGTTCCTGACGGAGAAGTCAGCCGATACACCCCGCTACCTCGTGGTCACCCTTCCCGACCAGGCGAAACGGCTGGCACTCCTGCCCCTCGAGCAGGTGATGGTCGCCGGGAAACCTCTCCACGCATGGGGCATACGGCCGGTGTTCCAGATGGACGGCCGGCAGCGCATCGGCAAGTCGCCGGTTCGCACGGAGGGCTTGCGGGTGCTGGCCGTCCTCTCTCTTCCAGAGTCGGCATCCGCGGACAACGGACGGTCCGAGTCGATGGCGCTCCTGGAAACCGCCGGCCGAATCGCTCGAGACGAGGGTGCGGGGATAGACCTGCGCATCATGCAGTACGGGGCCACGCGGGACACGTTGTGGCGGGTCCTCGACGACGATCTGGGATGGGATCTCGTCCTCATCGCGTTGCGCGGCTCGGCCGAGCACCTCGTGCTCGAATCGGACGCCGGAGGCCTCGATCGGATTCCCCTCTCCCGCGTCGCTCACTTCCTGCGGGAAACGGCCTCGAGGCTCAAGCTCCTGGTCCTCACCTGTGCCTCACCGCCCCCCCGGCACGCCGTCCAGGCCCGCGAGCAGTCCGGTCTCCCGGCCCCGGACCGGACCCGTGACGCACCTCCCGCGCCGGTGTCGCTCATCCCGCTCCCCGGGCTGGCCCTGGAGCTGAGTCGTGCCCTGGACTGCGCTGCTGTCGCCATGCGTGCGCCGGCGCCGTTCCAACGGCTGGTCACGTTCCAGCGAACGCTCGTCCATCAACTCCTTGGCACCCGACTCGATCTGTGGGAGGCTGCACATCGTGCCACGATCCAGGCTTTCGGCGGCTGTGGCAAGGCCGAAGACGATTTCCCACGGTGCGGTTCGGTGGTCGTGTGCGGGAGGAATGCGCCTGGCCTCCGCCTGCCTCACCCCAGGCGGGTTCCGGCCGGCGAAACGCCCCCCGACCGGCTCCAAGGGTGCCCACCGCGGCCGCGCAGGTTCGCCGGTCGGCTGAAAACCATGGTCCGCGCGAGCCTCGCGCTCGCCGGCGGCTCCTCCTTCCGCGGCGTCCTGTTCTACGGCACGGTTGGTGCCGGCAAGACGACCTGCGCACGCGAACTCGTGCACCGGCACGACCCGCACCGCTTCGAGGACGTGGTATGGTTCGAGGTACCTCCCGAGACCTCGCCGGACACGGCGTTCGTCCACTTCTTCCACGCGCTGGAGACTCGCCTCCAGGTCCTTGGCCACCCCATGACGACTGCGTCCGACGACGACGAGGCGCTCGAGGATCACACCTTGGGCCGTTTCGGACAGGTGCTCGAGCGGCGTTCCGTGCTCCTCGTCGTCGATCACCTGGAGCGCCTGGTCGACGAGAAGCGCAACTGGACGTCGGGCAGATGGGGACGGCTTTTCGAGGTTGCGCTCTCTCACGACGGGCCGTCCCGCGTGGTGATGACGTCGAGATTCATGCCTCGAGCCCTGAAATCCCATCCGGCGGTCCGGACCGAGCCCATCCACGCGCTGGACCTGGACGAAACGCTCCTTCTCCTGGCGGAACTCCCGGCCAAGACCTTGGTATCGAGCGATGCCGACGCTCAGAGCGAACGGCTCGCGATGTTGCGCATGACCCAGGGCCACCCCTACCTGCTCGAGCTGGCAGCCCTGGCCTCGGCCCAGGACGGGGTGCTGGCAAAGCTCTTCGACGCCGGGTTCGACACCGCGGGCGAACCGCCCGGGGACAGCGACCAGGACGCCTTCCTGGCTCACGGCACGACCGCCATCGGCGGGCGGGCGTTCTACGAAACACTCATCGCGCGCCAGCGCATCCTCCTCGAGGTTGCGGGAGACCGCGCGATGGTCCTCATTCGCATCCTCTCACGACTGCACCCGGATGATCGAGAGGATCGTACTCTCGCAGCCGTCCTCTCGGCACTGCGATCATGGGAGGAGGATCGCGAGGCGGACGACGCTGGCGCGGGTGCCCCTCCGCCGAGACCGCGCCAGGCGGTGGAGCCCCTCACAGCGCACACCCTGCCGCGGGTGGCGCGCGAACTCGAGGCGCTTGGACTGCTGCACGTCCTCGAGGACGGAGACCACGGGAAACCTGCCCGTTACCGGGTCCATCCGAGCACCCTGGCCGCGGCGGAGACTGGGGTTGCCCTTGCCTCGAGGATTGACACCGTCATGGCCCGCCACTGGCGAGATCGCGTCGTGGCAGCCACGAAGGACTCCAGTCCTGGCGCGATCGTGATCATCGCCAAGGGACTCGAGCGCGCGACGGCATATCACGTGCGAGCCAGGCTGTGGTCAGAAGCGTGCGACATGCTCGACGCGGTTCTCGAGGCCAACCCGACAGCGGCCGTGGTGGCGCTGGCGCTCCGACTGGCGCGCCCGGTTGCCAAGGGTGCGGCTGGCAGTGTGCTCGAGGCACCGGCCAGCAGCGTCCTGGCGAAGGCCCTGGTGCTCAACAGCCGAGAAGAGGAAGCGGAGCAGATCCTCCGCGAGCAGGTGGAACGGAGTGGGAGGTGCGGCGACCTCGTCGGCGCGGCGCGGGCGGCGGGTGTCCTCGCAGACCTCCTGATGGCCAGCGGCCGCTCCATCGAGGCGGTGACGGTGCTCGAGGAGCGTGCGCGCTGGCGGCGTGAGGCCGGGGTCGATGTCGAGGGCACATCCGGGGACCGTGCGAGGCGACTCGAGGCCCTCGAGCAGGCCGGCGCCTACGACGAGGTCCTCGGCGAGGTGAGCAAGATGCTCGCCGAACCGGCAGCACGACACGACGGGCTCGATGCGGGCGGCGACGGAGACCGTGAGACCATGCTTCGGACCGGCAAGCAGGCGGCGCTCGAGTGCGGCCAGTGGGGGGCGGCGCTTCGCCTGTCCGACGAACTCGTCAAGCACCTGCGCCATCGTGGCGCGTCCGACGTGGAAGTGGCTCGAGTCCGCATGGATGACTACTGGGCGGTCCTGAAGCAGCGCAAGGACGGCTACGACGAAGCCCGCACGCTTCTCCAGGGTTGCCGGAACGTCTTCCAGAACGAGAACGCCGTGCGGGATCTTGCCAGGGTATTCGCCGCCCTGGCCGACCTCGAGGATGCCGTGGAGCATTCGGCGGTGGCGACCTTGCTGGCCCAGACCGGGCTGCGCCACGCCTACCAGGCGGGAGACGTGGACACGCTCACGCTGCTGCACGCCAACCTTGCAGGCTACCTTCTCCGCCGGGGTGCCTCCCCCGACCTGGCATTGGTCCATCGACTCGCCGCGGCCCTGCTCGCCAGTCAATCCCGGTCCAGGCTCCTCGAGACCATCCTCGAGGACCTCGCCGCCGGCGATCTGCCTGACGGCGTCCCGAAGTACGAGAAGCTCGCAGCCGTTCTCGAGGAGAACCGGGCGTACCGATTCCGCGCCATCGTGGAGAACCTGTCGGGGCCGGCAGCGACGCCGCAGGAGGCCCTGTCGGACGTGTGGGACCGCGTACAGACCAGGCAGCGTGCCCGGCAGGGAGTCCGGGAAGCGCACGCCGACCTCATCGCCGGGCTTCCAGAGGCGGTTCGGGAGGCTTTCCAGCTCGAGGGGGAAGCGTTTGCCGATGCGTTGGACAGCGCGCTGGCGAGCCTTCCGGAAATCGAGGCCGGCGCTATCGTGGAAACCCTCGTCCGGGAGGGTATCGTCCAGCCCGCCGGAGCACCTGACATGGCCCGGACGCTACAGGTCCTCGACCCGGTACTCCGTGGTATCGCCGAAGTGGCGCTGGGCGACCGGACACAGCAGCCCCGGCTCGTGGCCGACATCATGCGTCTCCAGAACAAGGGATGGGAGATCGGCCCCGCCGTGCAGAGAATCTGGGCCGGGGAGCGGGACCCTGACACATTGACTCGAGGCCTGGACCCGAACAGCACCGCCGTGGTCAAGGCGTTACTCGCGCTGATCGAGGTCCACGACTCTCCGGAACGGGGCCCCAGTGAACCATGAAACCCTTGGGCTCCAGGCAGGGCAATGGTATGCTGACGTATCACTGACCAGGAGGGTGACCATGACGAAAACGGCAAGATGGTGGTACCTGTTCGTGCTGGTTTCCGCCCTGCTCCTCCCTTCCGGCGGAGGTCTCGTGCATGCGGCCGCAGCCTTCGCCCCGGTGCCGGACATCTCGAGGCTGTTGACCGGGGAGAACCTGGGCCGGCTCGAGAAGGGAGAGGTCATCAAGGAGAACGAGACCTTTCGCGACGCCGGCGGAAACGACCGGGGGCGCGCGGTGGCGCTCGTCCTGATCCACGCTCCGATGGACAAGGTCATCGAGGCCATCGACGACTTCGAAACCTATCTCGAATGGATGCCGAACGTGGAGCGCACCGAGGTGCTGTTGCGCAAGGGCAACCGTCGCGACGTGACATTCGTGCTCGACGTGCTGTGGAACGAGGTGAAATACACCTGTATCCACCGGATCGACCCTGCTCGAGGCGTCTTCGAGTGGCGCATGGATGACAGCAAGGAAAAGAAGAACGTGGCCGACAGCACCGGGGCGTGGGTGATGAAGTCGCTCGGCGAGAACAAGACCGCCGTGGCCTACACGGTGCTGCTCGACACCGGCATCGCCATTCCCGGTTTCATCGAGGAGTACCTCGCCGGCAGCAGCCTGCCCAAGGTGGCCAAGGCGCTCAAGGATCGCGTGGAGGGGCGAACGTAGGGCACCCTACTTCTTCTCGCAACACTGGTCGCGGACGCCGGGCGGAAGCTCGCCGTAGTCGCAATCGCAGCAGACGTCCGAGCAATCCACCGGCGTGGGTGTCGCCGCGGGTTCGGCTCCGTACTCCTGGGAGACCACCACCGGCGTCGGCTCCACCCCATAGTCCGGCTCCACCCCATACTCGGGCTGCGCCGTGGGAGCGACGCCGTAGTCCGGATCCACGTCGCAGCAAGCCTCGAACACGTCCTCGGGAAGCACGCCATACTCGCACACGCAGCAGACATCCGAGCAGTCGATGGGCGTCGGCTCCACCCCATACTCGGGCTGCGCCGTGGGAGCGACGCCGTAGTCCGGATCCACGTCGCAGCAAGCCTCGAACACGTCCTCGGGAAGCACGCCATACT
>JAJRTE010000225.1 GCA_024278455.1 Myxococcota bacterium | reverse complement strand
GCTGGCTGCCGGGTCCACGGCGACATCGGCTGGCGCGTCATGGATTCTACCCGGTTTCGGGGGGGAAGGTCAACGGTTTGTGGTTCGAATGGCACATTCTCATGGAGGAGGGATCCAGAGGGGGGGGCCTACGGAGGGGGTGGCAGGATGGAAGCCTGCCCTGCAAAGGGAGGTGGCAGGCTGGAAGCCTGCCTACGGGGGGGGGCAGGCTGGAAGCCTGCCCTGCAAAGGGAGGTGGCAGGCTGGAAGCCTGCCCTACGGGGGGTGGCAGGATGGAAAGCCTGAGGCATAGAGGGGAGATGGCAGGCTGGAAGCCTGCCCTACGGAGAGGAGCTACTCGGGAGACATCGGTTCGGGCTTGCGCTGGAATACGAGCATGGCGAGAGGGGGGAGCACGATGTTCAGGGAGTGCGGCCTGCCGTGCCACGGGACCGCCTCGGCCACGACCTGCCCCGCGTTGCCCATGTTGCTCCCGCCGTAGACTTCGGAGTCGCTGTTGAGCAGTTCCCTGTATGTGCCCGGCTGATCCACGCCGACGCGGTATCCTTCTCGAGGCACCGGTGTGAAGTTGTAGATGAAGAGCAGCGGGGTGCCTTGTTCGGCTCCCTTGCGCTG
Source organism: Myxococcota bacterium (assembly GCA_024278455.1). Lineage (GTDB taxonomy): Bacteria > Myxococcota_A > UBA796 > JAJRTE01 > JAJRTE01 > JAJRTE01. Next base: position 29,166 of record JAJRTE010000225.1, on the reverse strand, counting down.
GAACGCGATGATGCTCCTGTCGGCGTCGCTGAGGTCGACCCACGTGAACCCCTCGTGGGTCGTGTCCTTCTCCCACAGGGCGGGATGAGCCAGGTAGAGCTGGTTGAGATCCTGGACGAATCGCTGGAGCCCCTTGTGGAGAGGATGCTCGAGCAGGCCCCAGTCGAGCGCGCGGTCGTGGTTCCATTCGCGCCATTGCCCGAATTCGCTTCCCATGAACAGGATCTTCTTGCCCGGATGGCCGTACTGGTAACCATACAACAGGCGCGTGTTGGCGAGCTGTTGCCACATGTCGCCGGGCATCTTCCCGGTGATGGATTTCTTGAGATGCACCACTTCGTCATGAGACAGTGGCAACACGTACTTTTCGCTGAAGGCGTACCAGATGGAGAAGGTGAGCTTCCCGTGCTCGTACTTGCGAAAGATCGGGTCCTTGGCGAGATAGGCCAGGGTATCATGCATCCACCCCATGTTCCACTTGAGATCGAACCCGAGGCCGCCGAGGTAGGTGGGGCGCGTCACGCCCGGCCACGCGGTGGACTCCTCGGCCACCATGACAACACCAGGGAACCGCTCGTGGACCGTGTCGTTCAGCTCCTTCAGGAAGTCGATGGCGTCGAGGTTCTCCCGGCCGCCGTACCGGTTCGGTACCCACTGGCCCGGCTGCCTCGAGTAATCCAGGTAGAGCATGGAGGAGATCGCGTCCACGCGCAACCCGTCGGCGTGGTAGTACTCGAGCCAGAACAGCGCGTTTCCGATGAGGAAATTCCTCACCTCGTTCCTGCCGAAGTTGAACACGTAGGTGCCCCAGTCCGGGTGCTCCCCCTGCCGCGGATCGATGTGCTCGTAGACGCCGGTGCCGTCGAAACGGCCCAATGCGAAGGCATCCTTGGGAAAGTGGGCCGGGACCCAGTCGAGGATGACCCCGATGCCGGCCCGGTGGAAGGCGTCGATCAGGGCCATGAGGTCCTCGGGAGATCCGTATCGACTTGTCGGCGCGTAGTAGCCGGTCACCTGGTAACCCCACGACCCCACGAACGGATGCTCCATCACCGGAAGCAGCTCCACGTGGGTGTAGCCCATCTCCTCGACGTACGGCACGAGCGTTTCGGCCAGCTCCCGGTAGGTGAGCGGCCGGTCTTCCCTGGGCCCGTCCCCCGGCGCGCGCTGCCACGATCCCAGGTGCACCTCGTAGATGGCCATGGGGCGGTTTTCCGCCTCTCTATCGACGCGAGCCGACATCCAATCTTCGTCGTGCCAGGTGTATCCGCCCAGCGTGTGAACGATCGAGGCCGAATCGGGCGCGACCTGCATGCGGAAGCCGTAAGGGTCGGCCTTGTCGAGGATGATCTCCTGCTGAGTCTTGACCTGGTACTTGTATAGCTCGCCGTCGCCGAGCCCGGGGACGAAGATCTCCCACACGCCGCAGTCGAGGCGGCGCATGGCGTGCTTGCGCCGGTCCCACCCGTTGAAGCTGCCGATGACGCTGACGCTGCGTGCTTGGGGTGCCCACACCGCGAACTGGACGCCGCCGATGCCGTCCACGTCGATGCGGTGAGCGCCGAGCGCATCGTAGATCTTGTAGTTTTTCCCCTCTCCGAACAGGTAGAGGTCGAAGTTCGTGAGTGTGGGCAGAAAGGCGTAGGAATCCAGGAAGCGTTCGCGCGCCCCATAGGTATCGACCCGCTCGAGTTCGTAGTCGAAGGGGGGGCTCCTGTCGGGCAGGAACGTCTCGAAGAACCCGTAGGCATGCTGGCGGGTCATGCGGTGCCGAACCGCGGCCCCGCCCGGGTCTTCGATCACATAAGCTTCTTCCGCGTCCGGGAGGAAAGCCCGCACCGCCATCCCGGATACGCCCTCCACTTCCACCTCGTGGGCGCCCAGGACCGCAAAGGGATCCGCATGGTCGGTGTATATGATACGATACATCTCTGATGGATCGACTGTCGGGTGCATGACGTCCCTCGGTGCGGGTTCGTTGCGGATTGGTTTACACGCCGGTGGTGGCTGAAGGATAACACATTGCACGGCCGCCGCAACTCGAACCGGCCGAATTCTCGGCGGCATCGGTCCTGAACTACCGAGGTATCCTGCACACGGGAGAAGCGCGCATTGCTGGTAAGGAGCGAACCTCTTTGTTCTGCAGATCGTGAGCGGCTGGGCGACCACGCGGTGGCCTGCAACCACGCCGACCGGTCGGAACCCATGCTCAACCAGGTGATGGATACACGGTTCGAGCCTGTGCACAGGACCTGGAAAACCCTCTGGTCATCCCAGGTGCGTGCGGAGCGGGAGCTGTCGAAACAGAAGGCGGCCCGGGACGGTGCGGATGCGGCCCTCCAGTCGGTCTGCGAGGAGATCCTTACCACGCTCGATACCGGGCCCGACACCTCGAGAAGCCGGCTCCAGCACGACTTTCCGGCCAGTGTGCTTGCCGGGCACGGGCCGGCTCGCCCGGTCCGCGCGCCGGAGCTGTCCCCCTTTCTCCGCACCCTTTCCGAAGCACCGGAGGATCTGCTTCCCTCCCCGCTGAAGGCCAGGTTCCGGCAACGGTTCCACCACGCCATGGACGTCCGTGCACGGTTCGAATCGGCTCGGAACAGCGCGCTCGAGGCGCGGTCCGAGCGAGCGGCGGCGGACGAGAGTTGGGACGAGGCGTACAAGGTGTACCACCACACGGTGGAGTTCGTGGCGCGGAGCGATCCGGGTCGCATTCGCCGCTGGATTCTGGCCTGGCCGCCCGATTGACCGGGGGGGCCGCGATCGACCTTCTGCAGACCTTGGCACCGCTTACTCTCACAAGACTCCCGAACGCCGATTGACCGGGGGGCCGCCATCGACCTTCTGCAGACCTTGGCACGTCTCCGGCACGTCCGTTCGATTGTCAGTCCAGTTCATCGAGCACGCAGCCGAACCTGTCATTCACGTAATGGGCACGATTGGTCCGCCCCAGGCCTCTGACCGTCACCGCCTTGTTCTCCCAGTCGATTTCGCAACCGCTGATGGGGACGTACTGGCGAGACTCGTTGTGGCAGCGCTCCTCGCTCAGTCCCACCACGAACAGGCAGGAGCACATCTGCTTGGCATAGAACGACGATATGATCGATGGGAAGTGCTCGAGGTGCTGCCGGTTGACTGCCGCCCACGCGAGCAGGGCGATGGCCGCCAGTCCGAACAACCCCAAGACGGCTCGCTTCCAGGTCATGTCTGCCCACCTCGCGGCCCGGCGCCCCTGCTCTTCAGGGCGACGGCGCCTGGCGAACGCCGGCGACCACGAGCGCCAGCCACTTGCCCAACTCGAACGTACCGTCACGGTCGTCGCCGGTTCGGACGATCACCAGGTCGAGCGACGGTACGACAACGATGGATTGCCCCCAGTGGCCAAGCGCGGCGAAGGCGTCCTCGGGCACGCCGGAGTAGGGGACGCCGAGTCCACTGCTCGAGTCCGGCTGGTTGAGCCACCAGTGGCCTCCAGGGTGCATGCCCGGTTCCCGCAACGCCGGGTCCATGGTGCGATAGGCCGGGGCGATCCTGGTGGAGTAGGTCACCCACCCCTCGGGCAGGAGACGCCGGCCCTTCCACACCCCTTCCTGCAAGTACAGGTACCCGAACCGGGCCATGTCTCGAGGGGTCGCGTAGAAGTAGGAGGAGCCCACGAAGGTACCGGAACCGTCCCGCTCGAACACCGCGCTGGTCATCCCCAACGGATCGAACAACTCCTCCCACGGATAGCGCGGGTACCGTTCGGGGCCGAGCACCTCTTTCAATATCCCCATGAGCAGGTTCGTGGTCCCGCTGGAGTACTCCCACACCGTCCCGGGCGGGAATTCGACCGGCCGGGAGGCCGTGAACGCCGCCATGTCGTCGCGCCCGGACGTGTAGAGCATGGCGATGACCGAAGACTTGAGCGGCGACGCCTCGTACCCCTCAGACCACTCGAGCCCGGAACTCATGAACATCAGGTGCTCGAGGGTTATCTGCCCGCGAACGGGTCCGTCGAGAAGAGGATAGTATTTCGCCGCCGGGGATTCCATGGTCACGAGCCCTTGCCTGACGGCGATGCCGTACAACGCATTGGTCACGCTCTTGGACATGGACCAGGCAAGATGAGGCGTATCCCGGGTGAAACCTCGAGCATAACCTTCGGCGACAAGACAGCCATGATGGATGATGACGAATCCATCGGTGCGAATGCCCGCGCGGTCCTGCTCCGTGCCGGTGGTGGTCAGGGCGTAGGAAACGGCCTCGTCGAGCTTGTCGCCGTCCATGCCGGCATCCTCCGGAAGCCGCTCCTCCCAGTCGCTGCCCGGCCACCCGCATTCTGCAGACCCGGCCCGGGACACCGCCTGGTCCCCGGTACCGGACGTGCCCCGCTCCTCGTCGAGACGACTCGAGGCACGCTCTACTGCGTCGGCCTGGCGGCCCGCCACCACGGCGGGCTGCCCGGATGGGTCCGCGCCCGCAGCGTGCGCCGACACGCCGCGGATGTCCCCTTCCCCGCTGGAGGCCTGGATCGTCGCCAGGCACAGGCATGAGGCAAAGGTCCCCAGGAGCGGCAACCTCCGGGGGAATGGCGCGAACCATCTTGACAGAATCCCTCTCATGCTGACTCCTCGTCGTGGCGTGGCACCGGGGGGCCGTCCCCGCGCGGCGGCCGTGAGCGGCTCCTGGCATCGCGGTGCGCGTCTGACACCGGTGCGCCATCCAGCGCACCGGGCGGGCCCTGCCACCGGTGGCCCGCTCTTTCTTCTCGAGGCTGCCCCGGGCGCGCCAGGGGCCAACGCCGCAACATGAACTCCACGCTGAGAACGCCCACCACGTTGGCGCCGGCCACGGTCTCCAACGACCAGGCTGGCCAGGCGACCGCGCACCCCATGGCGACCCAGTAGGAAAGTGCCATGACCCAGATCCGCCAGTTGATGGTGGCCGCGACCATGGACGCTCCGAGAGCCAGCACCGCCAGCGCGAGCGCCACGACCTTGTCGAACGGAAGGCCCCAGCGCACTCCGACCATGGCCTGCGGGAAGAAGCCCACAACAACGAGCAGGAAGAGCACCATCATGGCACGGTTGACGGCATTCTGCAGCAGAACTTCGCGCTGCCACCACAGGACGGCCAGGGTGACCGCAAGCAGCAACGCCATGGCGAACAGGTAATGGGCAGGCGTGATCAAGATCGACAGGGTACGCCGGAGGAACCCCGCGCCCAGGGCGACAACGGCCCAGAACAGGAGGATCCCGGAGAAAAGGTGCCGCCGGAAACGGCTTCCGGCGGTGAGATCCAGGTTGCGTCCCAGCTTGCGGAGCGCCGCCACGGCTTCGCGCTCTTTCTGGACCTTCTGCTTGAGGCCGTCCAGCTTCTTCTGGAGGCTCGAGTTGGGCTGCGGCAACTGTCCGACGAGCACCTCCGCTGCGTGGGGGTTGCCCTGGTCGATCTCGAAACGCGCGACGCACTCGATGGCTTCCTGAAGCCCCTGCCGGGCCTCGGGATTGTCGGCCCACTCCCGTAACGCCTCGTGGAAGCCGAACCGGCACTGGCCGAAGAGGTCGTGGACGCGCACGGCGTTCCCCGCCTGGTCCTGGCTGGCGGCGATGGTCTCCCTGAGCGTCTCGAGGCGTTGCCGTGCCTGCCTGGCGACGGTCCTCGAGTGGCGGTGCCGCAGGAACCGGGCCACGGCCTCCCTGAATTCGGCCACCGAAGGATAACGGTCCTTGCGATAGGGGTGCATGGCCTTTCGACAGATCGCGGCCAGCTCTTCCGGGACCTGCTCGAGCGTCTCGACGGGCTCCGAGCGAAAGGCGCTGTAGAGCGTCTCGAACAGGCTGTCCTGCTGGTGCGGAGGCGCCCCGGTGACGACTTCGTAGAGGGTCGCGCCAAGCAGGTAGACGTCGGTACGCTCGTCGATCAGGGTGTTCTGCGCCGCGACCATCTCCGGCGCCATGTAGGCCGGGGTCCCGGCAATGCCTCGAGCCTTGCGGATGACCGGAAGCCGGCCGTCCGGCTCTTCCTCGAGAGACACGGCGACGCCCCAGTCCACCACGTAGACTTCACCGAAGGCCCCTACCATGACATTGTCGGGCTTGATGTCACGGTGGACAATGCCTCGACTGTGTGCGTACTCGATGGCGCGACACACGCCGATGAGAATCTCCAGGTGCCAACCCAACGGGTCCTCGGCAAAGCTCTCACCCGGCGGCGTCGCCTTGCCCTGGATGAAAGCCCGCCAAGGCTTGCCCTCGATCCGCTTCATCACCATGGCGACCGCACCGTCCTCGAACCGGCCCAACATGTGCACCGGCACGATGTTCGGGTGCTCGAGCCGCCCGGTGATCCAGGCTTCCTGGAGGAGCTTCCAGGTCAACTCGCTGGATTGGAGGGACGGCTTGAGGCGTTTCACGGCGACTTCCCGCCCCAGCGAGCGCTGGGTGGCGAGTTCGACGACGGCCAGCCCGCCTTCACCCAGTACGCCCTCGGGCACCAGTTCGCCTGTCCCAGCACTGCTGCCGGCCATGGACAGAGACGGCAGAGAGGCCACCCGGTCGCGGCTGTCGGGCTGCAAGTGGGCCACCGTGATGGTCTTGTCGGGCTCCAACGAGGACGCGGCAAGATCCAGGCGAAGCGACTCCCAGACCCTGGAGAACGCTTCGTAGCCCCTCGAGTTCTCTGCCATCGTCCACCCCCTGGCCGCTCAGGCGACACGACTATCGCCGATCGTCCAGCTTGCTCACGTAGATGTCCTCGGCAACGTCCCGCTCCACGGCCAACTCGGTCTCCTCGAGCTTGATGCAGAAGGCCGGCGACCGTTGGTGCAATTCGACAATGGCGCCGGGAATGATGCCGAACGAGGCCAGCCGGTGGAGTCGTGCGTGACTCTTGGGCCGGATGTAGGCGATGCGGCCCCGCTCTCCCGGTCGCAGTGCCGTCAACCCGCAGACCATGCTTCCCACGGATTGCTGTTTGCGCACACAACAGCGGCCCGGAGGAATCGGGCGCCCCTCCGGCGTCTCGGTAGGATGACCGAGCAGCGTGCAGATGCCCTCCTCCATCTCGGGCAGCAGGGTGTGCTCGGTCTCGCACGCGATGGTCCGCCGCCTGTCCGGCTCGATCTGAAGGATGGTGGCGAGAAGTGTGTCGGCCAACCTGTGCCGCCGGACGATCCGCCGGGCTGCGGCAAGCCCGTCTCGAGTCAGGAGCAGTTCGCCCCCCTCCCTCAGAACCAGTGACCGGTTCGCAAGGGTTTCCAGGTCGGCGTCGAGAACAGGGTCCGGGCACAGCTCTCGCACGCGCGGCTCGGTCGCCTCCCCGCTCTCCCCCGCCACCCAGACGGCCTCGAGAATCTCTTCCAGGGTCGATTCCATGAGACGCTTCTCATCCCCGACAGCGGCCCACAGGGGTCCACGCGCGTCCGCGCGCCGCTGAGCCGTGGTCCCCCGAAACTATGCGAAAGCGATACCAAACGCCCGGCACACGGCGTTGACCAGGGCGCCCACCATCACACAGTAGACCATGACCCCGGCAATGATCGCAAGCGCCGACTTCAGCCCGTGTTCCTTGATGATCACGATCACCGCGTTGAGGCACGGCACGAGAAAGGTCATGACCAGCAGGGTGACCACCATCTGCACACTATCGAAGGAGGCGCGCACGAGGTGGAGTTCCGCGGCCCCGTTTTCACGGCGGATGATCGTCTTGATCAGCACCTGGACCGCCTTGTCCGGCAGGCCCAACAGGTGCCCCACCACGGGCCGGGCGAAGGCTTCGACCACCTCGAGCCCACCCACCCAGTCGAGCAGGAACATGATGAACGAAGCCAACATGAAGATCGGCACGGCCTCCCGCATGAACTGGACCGAACGACGCCACGTTCTGGCCAGCACCACCCCGGGTTTGGGGGCTCGCATGCGCGGCACTTCCATGATGAAGTCTGGCAACCTTCCACCCAGCACGCGGTTGGCGAGCATGCCCGCAACCAGGATCTGGAGGAAGATGAGACCGTAGACGGTCACCGGGGCCGTCCAGGACATGTCCCTCAAAATAAGCACCTGCACGCTGAGGAGAGGCGCGCAGGGGACCCCCAGGATGAGCAGGAACGTCGCAATCAGACGCTCCTTCTTCGTGTCCAGCATCCGCGTGGTGATGACGGCCATGGTCACGCACGAGAAACCCATGACAAGAGGCAGCACCCCCTTGCCGTTCAGCCCCACGACGCGAAGAACGCGATCGAGGAGGATCGACAGACGCGGAAGATACCCGGAATCCTCGAGCACGGCGAAAAACAAGAAGAAAAAGAACAGCACCGGAAGCACGACCCCGAAGGCGAGAAACAACCCCGTGGGAAACAGGCCAAAGTCCGGATCCATCAGCGCGCCACGCACGAACGCTCCGGGCAGCCGGCCGACCACCCGCGCCACCATCGGGATGAGCCAGCCGTCGAAAACCCGGTGCTCGAGCGTGTCCACCACCAGCCCGGCGCCGAGCCAACCGACCCAGAAATACATGGCCACCGTAATGAGCAATGCTATCGGCACTCCGGTCGCAGGGCTCTGGACGAGGTGCCCCACCCGCTCGCTCATGGCCGTTCGGCGCGGCCGCCGATCCACCACGCCGGAAGCCAATTCCTCGGCCGCGGCATAGACCTGCTCGGTCATCACCACGTCCAGCGGTGCACCGTAGTGGGCCTCGAGACGGTCCACGATGGCCAACACCGCGCGACGTGTCCCGGGACCGAACTCCTCCTCGACGATCTCGAGGCACCGCCGATCTCGAGCCAGCAGCATGGTGCCAAACGCTCGAGACGGGACGCTGGCCCCGCGGACCAGGCTCGCGATCTCCTCCATCGCCTGCTCGATCGGTGGCTGGTAGGTCATGGTGCAGGCCGGGGAGCACGCCCGCTCGAGCGCACCGGCTAGCCGCCGCATCCCGTGCCCCTCGATCGCAACCGAGGTCGTACAGGGACAACCGAGCCGCCTGCCCAGTTCCGCCACGTCGATGCGCAGGCCCAGGTTCTCCGCTTCATCCATCATGTTCAGGTCGAAGACGGTACGATAGCCGAACGCCACTACCTGGAGAAACAGGGCGAGAGAACGGCGCAGGTTCTTGGCGTCGGCGATGAACACCACGACGTCCGGCCGGCCGAGGAGCAGGTCCCGCAACGCCATTTCGTCTTCACCCAGGGCGAAGATCGAAGCCGCGCCCGGCGTGTCGACCAGCGATGTCCCCGTTCGCTTCCGGCGCAACGGCGATCCCGGCGCACCATCTCCAGCCCGGGACGCGCCAAGGTCCTTCAGCCATGTCACAACCCTCCGCGCCAGCTGCCAAGTGCCTCGAGCCCCCTCCCGGATGGGCGCCACGCTCGCCGCGACAGAACTGCCCGGCACGTTGCATTCCTCGGAAGGCAGACCGGTCAGCCGCCAGAAGATCGCGGACTTGCCCACGTTCGGGTTGCCGATGAGCACCGCGCGGGCATGTCCCCGCGGATCGTCATTCCGGCTGCCGGTGGCCTCGAGCAGCTTTTTCAATCGAGCGATCCCCTGGCTGTGGTGTCTTCGATGGCGCGCTGGCCGGCCTGGCCGGCCGCTGAGTGTTCTATCCTGTTTGCCACGCGGCGTCCACTCGTTCAGGCAAGGACGGGTTCCATGCCCACCCCGCCCCGCGCACTACCACGTTCCCGTCTCGCGCGTTCGCCTCCAACCTGCCATGTCGTGGACTGTTTGCCGCCGATACTGCTGGCTTGTCAACTTTGCTTTGCAGGCGACGCGAGGAGCGGCATGTCCCCGCCGCGGCGACGCCCCCGGCATGGCCGGTACCTCGTCCCCGGGTGTGCTGGACCTATGGCCCATCCTCGAGGCACGCGCCATCGGACTCGGAGGCAAAGCCGCAACCGATGAGGCAACCGTCGAATGCGGTCTCGAACAGGAATTCGCAGTCGTCCCGGCCGGGGTCTTCCACGCACTCGAGATAGACCTCGTAGGCGTACTCCTCGCAGCGGGTGGAGCAGCCCACCCCGGACCCCCCTGAGTCGGCGTCGCCTTCACCGGTCTGCTCGCAGTCCCCGGGCCGACACGCCTCGAGGCAGGCGTCGATTTCGGCTTCGACCCTCTCCCGGCACTCGTCTTCGGGCACGCCTGACGCCAGGCATTCGTCGAACAAGCGCTCGCCCTCCTCGTGGCAACCCTGTTCGCACTCGGCAGGGGACGTCTCGGCGCAACCGTCGATGCAGGCGTCGAGCATGACGTCGAACGTCTGCTGGCACACTTCGGGGGCCTCTGCGCCTGCCAGGCACGCCTCGAGCTGGGCCTCCGCGTCGAGGTGGCAGGTTTCCTCGCATTCCGGTTCGCGTGGCGGCTGTTCGCAGTTCTCGGTGCAGGCGTCCATGACGTCCCCGGCGGCGTCCTCGCACACCGCAGGGTCATCGACGCGCAGCATGCACTCCTCGAACTCGGCGCTGGCGCTATCCTGGCATGTCTCCTCGCAGAGAGTGGGCCCCGGTTCCCCCTGGGCTCCCTCGCACGTGGCCCGGCACCAGGCGTAGGCATCTTCGAACGCGCGTTCGCAGGCGCCGGATTCGCCCCCCTGGTCGAGGCACTGGTTGTACACGAGGTAGGCATAGTCGGGACAGGCCACGGGGCAGGCAGAGTCGAACGCCGACTCCTCGCCGTCCTGGGCATCCCCGGTGTCGCCGGGCTGTTCGGCAGGGCTGGCATCCGCTTCGGTCCCGCCTTCGGTGGATGGGAGGTCGTCGCTCTCCGGCTCGTCACCCGCGCCGGGCTGGTCAGGATCGAGATCGAGATCGTCGCTCGATGCAGCGCCGCAGTCGTCCTGGGAGTCGTTTCCAGGGCTGCCGCACGCCTCGACGCACGCCAGGTAGGCCTCGTCAGCCTCGGCCCGGCAGGCGTCCTCGCTTCCGCCCGCCTCGAGACACGCGCGGTGGCGGTCGCCGGCCTGCGGGCCACAGGCTTGCTCGCACTCGGTGAGTCCTTCTTCGAACGCCGACCCCAAGGGGCCGGAGTAGCAGCCGCCCGCCAGCGCGATTCCCAGCACGACGACGAGAGTGTACGCAACCAGGATGCCGTGTCTCGATTTCATGGTGTCCATCTCCCGTGGACCAGGGTTTTTCCGCCGTGCAAGGGCGAGTGGCGGCAACAGATTCGGCTCGTGACCGTCTGCTCCCCTGCGGCTCTCCCGCCCCCGTTCGTCCTACACAGTGTAACGCCCAACCGCCCACGGTTTCAACGAAAACCTCGTTGCACGAAGAAGGGCGGCAAACGCGGCGAGGCAACGTGTGCAGGTCATCGGCACCGGAGCAGCAAGAGTCCGGATTCGGTTGTCTCGGCACCGGGCAGGGGCGCGCTGTGGTCGAGCTGACGTGCCAGGTCCCAGGTGCAGAACCCCGGGAAACAGGCCGGATCGCCGGTCAAGGCCAGCCGTTCCCGCGGGAGAACCGATTCCGGCGGCACGGCTCCGGGCTCGCGCTGCATCTCCACCAGGTATCGCACACCAGCACGGTGGGCGTCGCGGAGCCATTCGCCAGGAACCCGGCCGGTACGCGCGTTGGGGTTACTCCTCCACTCGGTCCACGCCTCCGGGTTCTGATCGGGACGGTAGACGCCTTGCCACAGATCCTGCGTGGACGCATCCCTGCCCACCCAGGTCGGTTCACACAGCGCCAGGCGCCGCCCGGTGGACACCGCCAGAACCTGGAACACGGTGATGAATTCCGGGTGAAAAGGAGGCCACACGGCGACCGGGCCCTCCCCCAACACCCTCTGCAAGGCTGCCACGTCGACATAGGCGCATCGAGGAGGCCAGTATCCAGGCGCACGGACGAGGGCATCGCCTATCATGGCAACGACGAACAGTCCCACGGGAACGGCATGCCACCGCCGCACGAGATGGGCGGCTCCCACCGCCAGGGCAAACGAGGTCGCCGTGAGGAAGCGCACGGTGGACTTCATGGCCAACATCGGCTCGAGCACCCATGACCAACTCGACATCTCCCCCAACCGCCTCGACAAGCGTTCGACGAAATCGGCGTAGGGTGCGAGCGAAAGGTAGAGACACAGGACACCGGCCGCCGCAATGGCGACGGTGGTTCGATCCTTCCGGCGTCTCCACAGACCCACGATACCGCCCAGAGCCAGCACGACCCCGACGTAGTTGACCCGCCAAGGCGGAATGACGCGCCAACTACTGTCGAGGTGCACAACCGGGGGGGGATGGGTGGCCGCACGCCACCGCACGGCCGGCCGCGCCAGGTCCGAAACGTCCTCACGATTCATCGCCCGCCGGTCCGGGATCACCAGGCTCGGCAGGTCCGCGTCGTCCCATATCGGGATCTGCTTTCGAGGCCCGCTTGCGGGCCGCGCATCCGGGGCCACGGCCGGGGCGTAGTAGGTCACGATCAGGCACGCGCAGGCCACGATCATGACCACGACGGCGGCCAGCGCGCGGACCCCCCTGAGAACGCCCAGAGCGAGAGCCAGTAGGGCTGCGCAGATGGCCTGATAGGGAGACGAGAACCCGGCGACCAGAAGGCCCCCGGACACGGCCAACCACCCGGACCAACGGGCACGATCCACACCCCACACGATGAGGCAGAAGGAGAGAAACGCGATGTTCTCGAGCTGACTGTTGGCAAGCAACGTGACAACGAGCGGCGCGACCTCGACCGCTGCCACGGCCACGACGACCTGGGCGAATGTCCATCCGAACACGCGTCCGACCGCGACCAGGGCGGCGCCCTGGCAGGCAACGCCCACGATGACCGCGACGTTCATGGCGTGGACCGGTGCCAGCCATGTCTCCAGGACCGCGGCCACGAGCACCACGGGCCAGGCGAGGATGCGGAAAGGAATGGCATCGGGGAACGACAGGCTGGAAAGGGCGAACGGATTCCAGGCTGCGTGGAGGTCTCGAGCGGCGAGGATGTGCAACGAAATATTGGAATCTACCGGAAGCGCCCAGAGGTAGTACGAGAGGGGCCACCGCACGAGCACGGCCAGCGCGAGGCACCAGGCGAGCAGCGCGGCGCCCGGCAGGAACCGCGTCAGCCGGCCGGGACCGGTCTCTCGCCTCCTCTCGCTCTCTCCTGTCACTGCTCGCCCGCCGCCTGGTCCTGGCTCGCCCTTCGAACAACATCCTTCCATCGAGGCATCCTATCAAGCTTCGCCGGATAGGTCCAGCCCGCGCCATCAATCCCGCACCGAGACAGCGCCGGCCCGCGTCCGGGGACCTGGCAAGGGTTCAGGAGCGGTCGAGAGGGCGTGGCCCGGCCGGCGAGAGGCGGCCGGATGTCCAGTGAAGGGCAGCGTGCGGGCCCCAGCAGCACGCATGGTGGCTGGTTTCGTCCCGGTCGGCGCGCCGTCCGCCCGCCAAGAGATCACTGATGACTACGGCCAACAGGTACACCAGGATTGGAACAGGGGAACGTATCGCTCTTGCCACCGCTCGAGGGAGATCCGCTCCCACTCCGCATTCAGACCTCCCAGGTTGTCGATGACCAGTTCGCCTTCGAGAGGAATCACCAGCACCAGGTCGCCGCCGGGCTCCGTGGCCGGGGAGAGATGGGCGGCCGGGGGAAAGAAGACCAGCCCCTGCCAGGAAAACGCGCCCACGTAGTTGAGCACGGCCAGGCCGACGAGCGGTTGGTCCAGACAGGGAGGCTCCGAAGCAGCCGCGCCGACGATCCCAGCGAACAGCGGTTCCTCTTGCCTCAGAACCCGAACGTTGGCCGGCCGGGGCACCAAGTCGTTTCCCATGAGGACCTTGGCGGGCGCCAGAACGGGGCGGCGGCAGCGAACCAGCCGGTAACGGCCTCGAGGCAGGGCACGGAACACGGACCGGCCCCGTGTCGCACTGGTGCCAGCGAGCCAATCCGCAAGCAGCCGTTCGGTTTCGTCCCGCGGTGACCAGGTGTCCGGGACATCGAGCCCGGATGTGCGTGGCTCGAAGCGCCAGCCCGCATCCGGGTCGAAGGGCTGAACGACCCGAAAGCGCGGGGCATCCCGCATGCCCAGACCATGCTCCTGTCGCGGTGACACGACCAGGCCGAACGGGCTGTCCCTGCGTTCGATCTCGAGCCGGGCCTCGAAGAACGATACGACAGAAAACCGGCCGGGAAACGGTGACGACATGGTGTACCTCGTGGCTCGGAGTCGGCCGAGGGCGCATGGTGTGCGCTTCCCAACCGCCTGTTTCGCACCTGTTGTCGTGCTTGAGACATGCACAGTCTAAGATGCTCAGGATGGACGGGCAACAGGGGCGAATCCCGGGGTTGCCACGTGCGCCTCGCCACCGTCCCGAGACAGGTTCGAGTCCGCAACGGGAATGTCCGATCTCGCCGCGAGGCAGGAAAAGGCACGACCGTGGAGATATTTCTGTCCGTGGTCGAAGAATCGGTGGTATGCTGAATGGTGAGCAGGCGCCAAGGTGCGTGCCGTCCGCGTTTTCGAAGGGCATGTCCAGCCCCACGGGGACGGGCTTTTCCGGGGATCCCTTGACGCCCGCAGCCTTCCGCTGTGATCCGCGTCCTCGGCTACCGTGCCGGTTCTCGAGGAAACCTGCCACGCCGCCACCGGCGCAGGAAGACGCTGCCAGGTCGCCACAGGCGGGTCGGAACGGCGCCCTGTCCGCGGAGAGCTGTGTCTACCTCTCTCTGCCGGACAGAAGACTGTCGGGCCGTACCCAAGGTTGCGCGTACCAGGGCGGCGCGCCCTTCTCGATGGAATCACACGTTGCCCAGGAGTCGGCCCGATGCCAAGCGATTCAGATGTCATGAACACCCTCGAAGCCGCCGCGTTCCTTGGCGTGCACGTGGAAACCTTGCGCAAGATCGCCCGGCGCAACGAGATACCCTCGTTCAAGATAGGCAGGGACTGGCGTTTCAGGAAGGAGGCCCTGGTCCGCTGGGCCGACAACCAGCGTGCGGCCTCGAGCGGGGCTCCTCTCGTGCTGGTCGTGGACAACGACGCGGACTTTTGCCGCGTACTGGCCAGGGATACGGTCTTGCTCGGCTGCAGAGCCCTGGAAGCCTCGAACGGCGAAGCCGCCCTGGCACTCGTGCAGCGTGACCCACCCAATCTCATCTTCCTCGACCTGAAGATGCCCGGTATGTCCTGCCCCGCGTTCCTCGAGACCCTTCGCGAGACACACCCCGCGCTGCCGGTCGTCGTCGTGACAGGCTACCCGGACAGCCACCTCATGGAACAAGCCGCCCTGTATGCCCCCATCATGCTGCTCACCAAGCCTGTCAATCCCGTGCTGTTGGCGCGCACGCTCCAATCCGTGCTCGGCCTGAAGATCTCGACCGTACGCTGACACGTGCGGTCCCGCCCGGGTCGCGTGTCTCCGGCCGTGCCCTCGGTCGGCCTCCGGCGCGTCCATCCCGCTCAACCGGCTCGAGCACGCCCGCGTTCGCGCGAATGATCACGAATCACCTTGACACTCGTCCGCCGACGTGGTCAATTGTACGCAATTAAACTCAGCTCAACACAATCGGGCACACCGCCGGATCCTACCCGGTCCCACGTGCGGTTGCGTCCCAGGACAATCTCGTCCGGGAGCCCTTTACAACCCTGGCGCGGACGTTAGGCTTACGAGCGGAGCGTGCACGTCTCTTGGAGCAGACCAGGGCCGTCCCGGTAGCGTTTCGCAGGGCCACGCCGTTTCCGCGCGTCCCGGAGGACCTCCCAGTATTGGGTTCAAGGCGCTGGCTCCATCCAGCAGCCGCAGTGCCCACGTGTTCGAGGTGACCCTTGCCCCATCACAATCTGCGCGAACTGATCGAACACATAAACGACGCCGTGCTCGTCGTGGACGAAGAGGGACTGGTCTTGTATGCCAATCCCGCCGCGGAGAAGTTCTTCCACAAGACGCGCCGGGAGCTGACCGGAAGCGTATTCGGGCGTCCAGCCGCCACGGAAGGGCTGGTGGAGATCGAGTCCATTTCGACGGCGGGGGTTTCCCGCGTCGGCGAGATGCAGGTGTCGCCGGTTTCCTGGAACGGCCGAGAAGCTTACGCCATGGTGGTCCGCGATGTGACCGAGCGCAAGCGGGCCGAGGAGGCTGCCCGGCGGGCCCGCCGCGCGCATGGCGTGCTGAGCGCCTACAATCGCGCACTTGTGGCCGCGACGAACGAGGCGCAGTTCATGGAGGACATGTGCAGGCTCATCGTGGATCACGGGGGTTACGAGATGGCGTGGATAGGGCTGCGCAGGCACGATCCGGGCCGTTCCATACGTCCGGTGGCATGGGCTGGCCTGGAATCAGGGTACCTGGCCGGCCTGAAGCTCACCTGGGGTGACGGGGAGCGAGGCCAGGGTCCAACCGGCCGTGCCATCCGGACCGGGCGAGCCGTGGTCTGCCGCGAGATCGCATCGGACCCGAACTTCTCCCCGTGGCGCCGGGAAGCTCTCGAGCGCGGATATGCCTCATCGGTCGCGCTTCCGATCTGGGTGAACGGCGACTGCATCGGGGCGCTGAACATGTACGCGGGCGAACCGGACGCTTTCGACGGGGAGGAGTTGGCGCTCATCGGGGAGATGGCACGCGACCTGGGCCACGGTATCGAGACCATTCGTGGGCGCGAGGCGCGGCGCAAGGCGGAGGAGAGCCTACAGCAGTCCGCGGAGCGCTGGCGAGCCACCTTCGATGCCATCACCGACATCATCCTGGTGATTAGCAAGGACCACGCGATCATCGAGATCAACTCGAGCGGCTGCGCTGCCCTGGGCATGACGAGGGAGGAGGTCATCGGGCGGAAGTGTCACGCGTTGTTCCATTCGACGGCGATGCCCATCGCCGGGTGTCCCTGCGCGCTCGCCACCGGGGCGCACACGCCCTCGACCCACGAATACGACCAGGGCGGGCGAAACTACCGGCTCGAGGCCTGGCCGCTCGTCGCCCGCAACGGGGAGCGTGAAGGCTACGTCCACATCATCGAGGACGTCACCGAGCAGAAGCGGGCCGAGCGAAACCTGGTCCGGTTCAGCGAACGTCTCGAGCGGCTCGCCAAGGTCGTGCAGGATCTCACGATGGCCCGCGATGTCGGCGCGGTGGCGCGTCTCGCCGTGCAGGCTGCCTGTCCGCTGGCGGGTGCTGCTGGAGCGGCATTCGTTCTCAAGGAAGGAGACACCTACCATTGCCTGGAGGAGGACGGGACCGAACCGCGCTGGAAATGGCGGAAGCTTCCGCTTCCCGAGCCTGGAGAGGGGCGCACGGTGCTGGAGCGGGGGCCGGTGGTGCTCGAGGACATGGACACCGCCGATGCGGTCCCGTGGTCGTCCTGCATCGAAGGCGCGTGCAAGAGCCTCGTGCTGGTTCCGGTAGGGGCCCCGGAGCCGTTCGGGGCGGTCGGGTGCTACTGGACCGAGCCGCACCGCGTGAACGAGGAGGACCTCCGGCTGCTCGGGGCGCTCGCGGATGCCGCCGGTGTGGCGCTCGAGAACGTTCGCGGGCTCCGCGCGATCGAGGAGAGCAAGGCCCGGACCCGTGCCATCTACGAGCATCTTCCGAACGCGACCTTCGTGTGGCAGCGTCGTGGCGAGGACTTCGTGCTGCTGGACCTGAACCACTCCGCCATCGCCATGACCCGGGGAGGTGCAGCGCGCTTCGTTGGGAGACCCGCTCGAGAGCTTCCGCATGCGCTCCCGCGGATGGCCGAGGATCTCGAGCGCTGCCTCGAGAAGCGCCAGGTAGTCCGGCGTGATGTGACGTTCACGTCCCCAGGCGGAAGCAACCCGGTCCACCTCGAGTTGACCTACGGTTTCATTCCTTCCGACATGGTCATTCTGCATGCCGAGGACGTGACCGAGCAGCGACGCACCCAGGAGCAACTCTGGCTTGCCCAGCGGCTCGAGTCGGTCGGGCGCCTGGCCGGGGGCGTGGCGCACGACTTCAACAACCTCCTGTCGGTCATCATCAACTACTCCGAATTCGCGATCGAAGAGCTGCCCGAAGACGATTCCATTCGTGACGACCTCGTTGAAGTCCTCAAGGCCGGTCATCGTGCCGCGACGCTCACGCGGCAGCTTCTCGCGTTCAGCCGCAAGCAGGTCCTGAAGCCCAGGATTCTCGATCTCAACGACGTGGTGCGTGGCGTGGAGGAGTTGCTCCGACGGCTTCTGGGCGAGGATATCGACATCGTTACCTCGCTTGCCGACGACCTTGGTCGCGTGGAAGCGGACCCGGGCCAGATCGAGCAGGTGATCGTGAACCTGGCCGTCAACGCCCGGGATGCCATGCCTCATGGGGGCACCCTCCTGGTCGAAACCCGCGACGAAGTCCTCGATCAGGCCTATTCGCAGCAGCATGAGCCGATGGAGCCGGGGCCGTTCGTCATGCTCTCGGTATCGGACACCGGGTGTGGAATGGATCCGGAAGTGCGCCGTCGCGTGTTCGAGCCATTTTTCACCACCAAGGAGCGGGGGAAGGGTACGGGCCTCGGGCTGGCCACGGTTTACGGTATCATCAAGCAGAGCGGTGGCTATGTCTGGGTCTACAGCGAACCGGGAAACGGCACCACGTTCAAGATCTACCTGCCGCACAGCCAAAAAGTCGATGAGCCATCCGAAGCGATCCAGGACGCGGCGCTCCAGCCAGGAGGCACCGAGACGATCCTGGTCGTCGAGGACGAAGACGCCGTGCGCCGCCTCGCCGCGCGGGTGTTGGCGTCGGCCGGGTACGACGTGCACACCGCCAAGTGCGGCGATGAGGCCCTCGAACTCGCGCAGACGACGTTGAACAAGATCGACCTCCTGCTGACCGACGTGGTCATGCCCGGCATGAACGGGCGGGAACTGGCGGAGCGATTGGCGCGACTCAGGCCCTCGCTCGCCGTGCTGTTCATGTCGGGATACACCGACGAGGCGATTTCGCACCATGGCGTGATTGCACCTGGGATCTCCATGGTGAGCAAGCCCTTCTCCGCTGCCGGCCTGCTGTCCCGGGTCCGGCAGTCCCTGGATGCCCCGGGAGGAGGCGCCGAGACCTTCCCGAACGACAAGGCTGGCCAGGGGACGGACGCGCTCTCTGGCCCTCCCCCCGGGCAACAAATCCGTTGACGCCACCCGGGAAATGCTCTTTCCTGAAGGCATGCCCGCAACCGGAACGGTTCCCAGCAGAGAGCGAAAGATGATTCGAGGCAGGATGTTGTCGCGGCGCGCGCGCGGAAGGGCCGCGTGGCAGGCCTTGGTGGCCATCGTGATCGCCGCGTGCGGCAGCGGCTCGAGCCGGTCGGACAAGGCGACGCCCACGCCCGAACCGGTGGTCGAGGACCGGGGCAGGCTCGCGATTCGCGCGCCGGTCGATCCCGGCCCGGCGAGCGCTCAGCCCCATGCACGCCCGCTCCCCCAGTTCGCGATGGAGGGGGAGACCATGGCCCTGTCTGCCGACGGTCGGCTCATGGTGGAGGCGGGAGGTCCCAACCAGTTCGAAGTACGGTTGTGGGACGTGGACGCCGGGGCCTACCGGGCGTTCATCCTCCTCGAGGGCCGCACGGCCGCCCATCTCTCCTGGTATGGCGATCAGCCGGTGATCGTGACCAGCGGCGGCAAGATCCTCCTGTGGGACCTCGAGCGCGAGGTGCTCCGCCGCATCCCGGGGGCTTCCTGCCGTCCCGACCTGGTATCCGCCGGCGACGGCAAGGCGTTCGGGGTCGCCGGGCCGGGCTGCGTTTCGCTCTACGAGGACGGGCATTGGATTCGCCTCGCCTTGCCGGGACTGGCCCGTGCCCTTTCCCTGGCGTTCGACCCCCACCTGGTCGCCGTCGCCGGCACCGGCACCGGAGGCGCTGTTCGCGGTTGGGTGTGGGCTCGAGACCTCGATACCGCCGGACAGCCCGGCGACGCGGAGATCCCGCCTGGGGCTCCTGGAGAGCCGGCCCGCGCCGAAGAGGAGGTGGGGGACGGCCCGCCGTCCCAGGGCACGGCTTCTGAACAGGGCTCAGCGCAGCCCCTGGATCAGGCTTCCGGGCACCCTGCCGGGACCACACCGGCGCCTACGCCACCGGTACCGACACCGACGCCGGCATTCCCCGAAAGGCCGCCGCTCGAGGTCGTCGTTCCCGCTTCCCCCGGGGCACCGGGCGGCAAGGTGCCAGCATGGATGGCGGTGGGCTGCGGCCCGGGGCGGGTATACCTGGCCACCGGCCAGGGGCGGATCTTGACATGGCTCACCCGCGGCGGCTCTCTCGCACCCGGTCCAGCCATCGACCTGCCCCCCGGCGTCTCGGACGTGCGTTTTCCACCGGGTACCGGGCGGTTCCTGGCCCTTACCGCCCGGGGTGAGATACTCTCCGGAGACCTCGATGCCGCGCGCATTCGGTGGCGCGGGGAGTTGCCCGACCACGAGAAGAGCGCCGTGCCGAGGTTCCTGGCCGTGGCTCCCGGCGGTGAGAGGGCGGCCGTGGACCTGGGCCGGCCCACGCTGCTCGACCTGGCCGAATGGCGTCTTCCTTCCCCGCTTCCGGCGGTGCGGCCGGCGACGGTCACGACACTCCTGTGGAACCACCGGCTCGAGCAACTCATCGAGGTGGCCGTGGTTCCGCACGACCAGGCGCCGGGGCTGGCGGTCGTCGTGTGGCCAGCCACGGGCGGAGCACGCCCCGCAATCCTGTTCCTCGAGCAGCTCGCTTCTCCGGAAGACGCAGCCCGGTCGATCCCGATGGCCCTGTCAGCAGACGGCCGGCGTGTCGCCGTGGGGACGGCCGGGCACGTCTACGTGATCGATGCGGAGGCCGGAGCGCGCTACAGTCGTGTCGCCGTGAGCCACACGGTGGCGTTGTCGTTCCACGCCGACGGCGAGAGCATCTACACCGTGGACGAGAACGGGGAGGTGCGGCGATTCGAGATCGCGGGGGACGAGGGGGGCGAGGTGGTGACCCGGTACGGTGAGCGGCTCACCGCCGTGGCCGGCAGCGTGACCGAGGGACTGCTCGCCGTGGGACTCGCCCGCCACGGCCGAACGCCACCGATGCTCGAGTTTCTTGCCAGCGAGAGGCGCCAGGTGGTGCGGCGAGTCCGTCTCCCGGCCGAAGTCGCCGCGCTGCAGGCAGCGCCGGCCGGGGCCACCATCGCAGGTGTGCTCGCTCGAGGCGGCATCCGCGCCTGGAGAATGCCTCGAGGAACCTCCCTGGGCCGATTGACACGGGCTCGAGCGAACGCCTTCGCTCTCGACGCGCCGGGCAGGTACCTGGTGTTCGGCCGCACCGACCTTCGCTCCTGGCGGGTGGGGTCGCGCAAGGGCAGGCCGTCGGGCAGGCGCCTGGCATGGACAGCCGGCGAGCTGACCGCGGTGGCGGCTTCGCCGAAGGCCGCGTGCGTCGCGGGGGCCGAGGCGTCCGGGCTGGTCGGCATCTACGATCGGCGCGGGCGCCGGCGGGCGACACTGGTGCTCGTCGATGCCGACCGCTGGCTGGCCTACACCGAAGATGGTGCATTCGCCGGTACGCCCGCCGCTTTCTCCCTACTGCGGCTCCGTTCGGGCAAGGGGACGCTGGCCAGGCCGGACATTGAATCGGGCCTGCACGACCCGGCCCGTGTCTGGCGGGCTATCCGGGCCACCTGCCGCGGGAAGTAGGGGCAAACACTATCTCCGCCGCGTGGCGACCATGGCCAGTGCGAGCAGCAGCCAGGCCAACGGGCCGAGCGCTGTGGCTCGAGCCGGGGATACGGTGCAGTGACAGCCCGGAATGGGCGGCCTCTCCCCGTAGAACTGGGGCCTCGATCGGTCCGGGCACCCGTCCAGGCTGGCGATGCCCGGCACATCGAGGCAGGCGTCACAGGCGTCGCCCACACCGTCGGCGTCACGGTCCGCCTGGTCGGGGTTGGCCACGCCGGGGCAGTTGTCCGAGTCGTCCGTCACGTACCCGGCCGGGGGTTCGCCGGCGCATGCCGGCTGGACATCCGCGGGGTCGCCCAGCCCATCCCCATCGCCGTCGGCGTAGTACAAGGTCCGTCCCCCGGTGTCCGCGTCCAGGTCGTCGCAATCGAACCAGGCCGGAATGCCGTCGCCGTCCGCGTCGTCGTCGCAGGCGTCGCCTATCCCGTCCCCGTCTGTGTCCTCCTGGCCCGGGTTGGGTATTGTCGGGCAGTTGTCGCCGCCGGTTGCCGAGAATCCTTCCGGGGTGGCGCCCGCGCAGCCGGCTGCGGGGTCCGCATCGTCCCCAAGCCCGTCGCCGTCGGGGTCTGCGTAGTAGGTCTGCGTCTCGGACAGTTCCGGATCGAGGTCGTCGCAATCCGACACCGCTTCGGTACCGTCGCCGTCCGCGTCGCCGTCGCAGGCGTCGCCTATCCCGTCTTGGTCCAGGTCCGCCTGGCCTGGGTTGGGCGTGGCCGGGCAGTTGTCGCTGTCGCCGGAAACGCCGTCGCCGTCCGCATCGTCGTCGCAAGTGTCGCCGATCGCGTCCCCGTCGGTATCCTCCTGGCCCGGGTTGGCCTCGAGAGGACAGTTGTCCTCCTGGTTGACGATGCCGTCGCCGTCGGGATCCGCGACCGGGCCGTCGGTGTCGTCCACGTCGGTGTAGTCCGGGATGCCGTCGCCGTCCGCATCGTCGTTCGTCACGTCTCCGTCGCCATCGGCATCCTCGAGCCGTGTAGGCACGCCGTTGCCGTCGTCGTCCGGGTCGAGGTAGTTGGGAATACCGTCGAAGTCCGCGTCGTCGTTGGACGGGTCGGAGTCCCCATTGAGATCTTCAGCGGCGGTGGGGATCGCGTCCCCGTCGTCGTCGGCGTCGAGGTAGTCGGGGGTGCCGTCGCCGTCGGTGTCATCGTCCAGGGGGTTGCCGTTCCCGTCCGGGTCCTCGATCGAGGTGGGCACGCCGTCGCCGTCGTCGTCGGCGTCGAGGTAGTCGGGGGTGCCGTCGCCGTCGGTGTCGTCGCTGGCGGGGTTGCCATTCCCGTCCGGGTCCTCGAACGCAGTGGCGATCCAGTCGTTGTCGTCGTCGGGGTCGAGAGCGTTCTGGATGCCGTCGCCGTCGGTGTCGATGCCCGGGGTGCCGCCTTCCGTTTCGGTGAAATCGTCGACGGTGTCCCCGTCGGAGTCCGGGGAGGACGGGGATGTCCCGAGCACGCACTGCTCGTGGTAGTCGGTCAGGCCGTCCAGGTCGGCGTCCCCATCCACGCTGGTGACGTGGACCGGGACGGACGCGCTCGATGCCGACGCCAACCAGGTGTAGGTATCGAGCAGTGCCCGGTTGCCCTTCCCGGTGCCGGTAGGGTTGTAGTCGTCGTTGAAGTCGCCCCACGCTCGAGCGTTTCCGGGGATGGTTTCGCCGTGGGGCTGTGGCGGGTCGTTCGGGTCGCCGGAGTCCACGCCGGAAGGCCCGGAAGTTTCGGCGCCCACGTCCCCGTTGCGCATGGTCGTAGCCCCGTCGATCCCGTCCGCGATGGCAGCGTCGTTGGTCACGGCTTCCCAGCCCGGGATCGGTGTCAGGATCTGGTTGACTTCCCCGACCGCGACCTGGACGTAGCCGGATTCGACGGCCTCGAGGGACAGCGGCACGGTGCCCGCCTCGCCGATCGTGGCCTGCTCGAGGGTCTGGAAAACGGGGCCGTCCGCCACGCCTACTCGAGATCCGGCAGGGACAGTGGTGCCGGGGGTGCCGATCGCCGTCGCCTCGCCTCGAGCCGCCACCGGGTACTGGACCAGGGTGTCATTCCAGAACATGGGCAACCCGGTACGCGCGAGGCTGGCGGTGACCTCGAACAGCCGGAGTCCGGGGTAGCTGGTTTCGATGTCCGCGCCCGCGTAATGGAACTCGCCGACCGTGACCTTGACGATGCACGGGTAATCGCCCGTGGGGACGGGCTGACCGGTATTGTCGAGGCCGTCCCAGGTCACGCGGTTGGTGCCCGGGGCCGTCTCGCCGATCAGGTGGACGTCGCCGATGTCGACCAGGTCGAACACGCCATCGTCATTGGTGTCGCAGACCAGGTGGTAGGTGCCGGAAACGTTCGTGGCGAACGTGAATACACCTTCGGCGATGCCCGGGGCCACGGCGTCGCACCCCCCGCTCGAGGCGCCAGCGGTCAGGTAGTCGACCGTGGGCTCGACGCGGGTGTAGGTCGCCGTTTCGGGCGGGTTGAGGTAGAGAGGATACTCGGCGGCCTCGCTGTACTCGCCGAACACCGGCACGCTGACGCCGGGGTGGGAGCCGTCCACGGTGGCGCCGGTGCGGTTTCCGGTGACGAAGTACTTGAACCCCGCGAGCCCCGACAGGTCCAGTGCGATGACGGACGTGTGGGTGTCGTCTCCGGCGGGGACGAGGGCATAGAAATCCGCGTCCGTGGCAGCGGTGTCGCGATAGCTTCCGGCGTTGAAGTGCCAGGCGGCGGACCAGAGCCGGCCCGGAATCGGCTGCGACGCGGCGTCGAGCACGGTGACCGACCAGGAGTAGATGGCGGTGACCGAACCTCCCGATTCATCGTACTGGGAGCGGGAGAGGTTGATCCGGTAGGCCCCTTCGACCCCGGGGCTGGGGGCGATCGCCTGTCCTGCATAGAAGGTGCCCAGTGCCTCCCCCGCCGGAGACGTGACCGTGACGCTACCCTCACCGTTCCAGACGAACACCTCGCTCGACGCATCCAGGATGTCGACCATGAGATCGGTGGCCGCGTCCAGCCCCTGGTTGGCTCCTGTTTCCGCCGAACCTTCCGCGACGGCTTCCCGGCAAGGGGCGAAGGACAAGGTGACGACGAACGGGAGGAGTGACGACAGCAGGGCGCGTCGTGACCGGGGCCAGGCGCCGGTAGCCCGACCGGGACCGGCGTTCGAAACCGAGGGGCCTGCCGAGCAGGATGTCTGGTGTCCTCGATGTGTCATGTCGTCCATCGCGTGGAAAGGGGTGAGCGCGGCTTCGTCTGCCGGAGACACCGTGCCCATTCCGGATGACTCGAGACTGGCACACGACCGGGCTCCCCGTCCGGTTCGAGGGAGGGGACGAACGCATGCCCATTCCGGATGACTCGAGACTAGCACACGACCCGCCGGGAGACAACGGCGTTGACGCGCATCGAGCCCTCATCCCTCCCGGCATGACCGCAAGACAGCGGGCGTGCCATGAATGGATTCCGGTGGCGAACCGGGCCCGACATCATGGAGGCACGGCCGCGGTATCATCCGGGGGAGGGCGGTTGGGAACCTCCCCCAACGGACCAGGAATCGGGTAGAATGCCAATTGCCTACTGGCGTTCTCGCCGGCAGGTGGTAACATAGGAAGGAACCATACCACCACGATGTGCCATCGGGAGCCGGCCTCATGTATCGCAAACCGATCGCCTGGACCGCTGCGCTGATAGCCGCCCTGCTCTGGACGCCGACACTGACCGCGGAAAGCGGCACCATCAATGCCTCGGCTGTCAACCTGCGCAACGACGCGGCGCTGGACTCGCCCGTCCTGATGAAACTCCCCTACGGCACCCCTTGCGACGTGCTCGAGACGGCTTCCGGCTGGACAAGGGTACGGTTGAAAGACAAGCCGGCCGTGGTGGGATACGTGAGCAGCTCCCTGGTCAGCCCGCCTCCCTTCGTCGCGTCCGCCGACGACGAGCGGCTCATTCGCACGTTCAAGGCCGAACTGTTCGCGCCCGACTCGACCGCGGATATCTACCGGCACCGCGTGGATGTCTCGGCCAACCCGGAAGTCGAAAAGACGCCCGAGTACGAGAAACGCGCTCGAGAGTGTCTCGAGCGGTGGCTCTACTGGGATGTGGCGGCCCCGGCCAAGTACCGTGTATGGCTGATGGACATCGTGGAGCGGTACCACACCTACGACGGTGTGCCCATCGAGGTGCTGCGCTCGGCACAAGCGCTCCGGATCGGCCCCGAGAGCTACGTGGATACCGTCGAGACCGCACGAGTCACCGCAGCGCACCTTCCCCCCCCGTCCCCCTCGTTCTTCGTCGCGACCCCCAAGCACTTCGTGGTCGCTCGAGCGCGACCGGATCGCGGCTCCCTGTCGATGGAGCAGTCCCACGTGGTGTTTCTCCAGGC
The DNA here is from genome assembly GCA_024278455.1 of Myxococcota bacterium. Lineage (GTDB taxonomy): Bacteria > Myxococcota_A > UBA796 > JAJRTE01 > JAJRTE01 > JAJRTE01. The sequence continues at coordinate 3,180 of JAJRTE010000225.1, read as the reverse complement.
CCTGCCGTTGGTGGGCGGGGAACAGGGTGCCACGGTCCACGTGGACAAGGTCGAGGGCCACCTGGCCTATGTCTCGAACAAACCCATCGATTTCGTGACCGTGCCACTGGAGGGCGGAGCCCCCGCGCTCGAGAAAGCGACCATGGTTTTCGTGCCTGCGGAGAAGCACATCCACCTCGAGGTCGATGGCACGCCGGCACCTGGACGGTCCCCGGATCCTGTCCATGTCATCCTGGCCCCGGACAGCATCCTCCGGCGGATTGCTGCTTCCACGAAGATAACGGTCACGCGCGATCCAGCGGCCCGGAGCGGGGAGGCTGGCGCCCCGCCGCACGCCGGCGCCTACTCGATCGGATTCGACCTGGATGGAGAGGGGGTTCTCGATCTCGTCCAACGGCTCGATCCGTGCCCCGAGGACCCGGCAAACTCGAGAGACCTGGTCAACTACTTCAACGTGGGCGATCGCTGGGAGCCTCTGCTCTTCTGGCGGACCTGGTGCCAGGCCGCGGGCGGATAGGCAACGGCGTTCCGCCCGGTGCCGTTTTGTCTTGCCGTCTCTCTCCAGCATGGGCTACATCGAGGATGACGCGCTGGAGCATGGTGTGTGACACGGGAGCCCGGCCACGCCCGGGCGGAGAACCATCGACATCGAAGGAGGCACCAGGGCATGGACGCCGGCGACCTGGATACGCTCGTGGAACAGGCCACCCGGGCGGCCCGCGACAAGCGGCTCGATGAAGCCGCCGCTCTCCTCGAGCGCATCCTTTCCCGGGACCCGGATCATCTTCGCGCCCTGGACCTTATGGGCTTCGTCCGGTTCTTCCAGGGACGCTACCTCGAGGCCGAAGCCTGCTGCCGCAGGGCGCTCGAGCTGTCTCCCGAGCATGCCTACGCCTTCAAGGGGCTGGGCCTGTGCCTGGCGCGCCAGGGCCGTCTCGAGGAGGGGCTCGACGCGCTCGATCGCGCCACATCCCTCAAACCCTCCTGGGCCGACCCCTACTGGGACAAGGCGGTGGTGCTCCACGAGCACGGCCACTTCGAAGCCGCCCTGGAGACCCTCGAGCGCGCGGCGAACGCCGTTCCCGCTCGCGCCGGGCGATTCCGGCGGCTGGCGGACCGGATCCGGTCGCTCCGGGATCCGGGCACGCGGAACGTGTGCTAGCGAACCCGCGCACCCGGCCGCGGGGTGTCGGAGCGCCGGCGGCGTGCGCCGCCGGGCCGCGTGACGTCACCGGAGTTCGGGAGGCCGAGCATGCTGCTCGCCGCCCGGCTCACACGCTGGAGGCTGCATGCCCGCTATTGTCACGGAACAGGTGTGCCGAGACTTCGGCCCGGTCCGGGCACTCGATCGACTCACCATCGAGGTCCCCTCCGGCATCGTGTTCGGGTTCCTCGGTCCGAACGGTGCCGGCAAGACCACCACGATTCGGATCTTGCTGGGCCTTCTCGAGCCCACGAAGGGTCGCGCGGTCGTCCTTGGCCACGACACGCGAACCGAGGCGGACCGGATTCGCCGCCAGTCCGGCGCGTTGCTCGAGCACAGCGGTCTGTACGAACGGTTGACGGCGGAGGACAACCTCCTTTTCTGTGCTCGAGCCCATGGTCTCCCGGGCAAGGACGCTCGAGCCCGCATCGAGAGCTTGCTGACCGGGATCGGACTCTGGGATCGGCGCCGGGAGGTCGTGGGCGGGTGGAGTCGAGGCATGAAGCACAAGCTTGCGGTAGCTCGAGCCCTGTTGCCCCGGCCGGCCCTGGTGTTCCTGGACGAGCCGACCGCCGGTCTCGATCCTCTCGCCGCCGCGTCGTTGCGGGAGGACCTGGCCGACCTCGTGGCTCGTGAAGGCGTGACCGTATTCCTCACCACGCACAACCTCGCCGAAGCCGAGAATCTTTGCTCCCAGGTGGCGGTCATTCGTGAAGGACGCCTCGTCGCCGTCGGATCCCCGGACGATCTACGCGAGCGGCGCAGCGGGTCGCGTATCGAGGTGCGCGGGCGCGGGTTGGACGAAGGGGTCGTGGCAAACCTGACGGCCCGGCCGGAAGTCGTTCGTGCGCTTCTCGAGGAGGACACCTTGCACGTGGAACTCACGGACGCCCACACCACCGTCGCCCACATCGTCAAGGCGCTCGTCATGGCCGGTGTGGAGATCGAGGAGGTTCGCCGCGAGCGGGCCAGCCTCGAGGAGGTCTTCGTGGCACTGATGGAGGAGAACGGGTCATGAACCAGGTCGCGACCGTCATCTGGAAGGAGTTCAAGGAACTCAAGGCCCTCCAGGGGACCCGTGCCGGACTGATGCGCCTCGTCATCGTTACCGGGCTCATCGGTATCGTCTTTCCGCTGCAGAACGGCCCGGACTGGATCGAATCCCCGGCGTCGATGCTGGTGTCCGGCTGGCTGGCGCTGTTCCTCACCGCCACCATCATCGCCGACACCTTTGCCGGGGAACGAGAGCGCCACACCCTCGAGACGCTGCTTGCCATGCCTATCTCCGACCTGGCGATCCTGGCCGGCAAGACCGCCACGGGTGTGTTGTACGGCTGGGGCCTTGCCATGGTGACCTACGGACTCGCCATCGTCGCCCTCTCCGTCCAGGGAGGCCGCGGCCCGCTGCTGCCCGGAGCCGTTCTCGGCCTGGGCACGCTGGCCATGGGGTTCCTCGGCGCCTGGCTCGCGGCCGGCATCGGCGTGCTGGTGTCCCTCCGCGCGTCCACGGTCCGACAGGCCTACCAGACCCTCAATATCTCCTTCCTCCTGCTCATCCTCGTCCCGAGCTTCGGCATCCCCCTCCTGCCCGCGGCCTGGCGCCGGAGAATGGCCGACGCCTTTTCCGGCATCGACGACGCCGCCTTGCTCGCCATCGCACTGCTGTTCCTCCTCTTGGCCGACATCGGGCTGCTGTTCGCCGCCTCGAGGAGATTCCGCCGCTCGAGGCTGATATTGGATTAGCCCGGGCCGCCGAAAACCGCTCCCAGATCGACGGACGGTCTCGTGGTCCGGGGCGGTTTGCAACTGCAGAGCCAACCGCGCTGTCCAGAAGCTGACTCGTTTCACGGCGAACCGAGGCCGGTGAAACAACATTACCCCAGATTCCACGCCGAAAACGCCCTGGAAGGCGGGTCTCAGCCTGTTTGGAGCGGATTCCACCCCAGACCGACTACGACGCAAGCCGCACCAGGTCG